>BQIX01000208.1 GCA_021604145.1 Nitrospirales bacterium | reverse complement strand
CATCTTCGAGATGAATGATAGGAAACGGTTCACCCCAATACCGTTGTCGGCTGAACAACCAATCACGCAATTTATAATTAATCGTTTTCGAGCCTTTCTTATTGGCTTCCAACCATTCAATCATCTTGGTCTTGGCCTGAGTAGTCGGCAATCCGTTAAGGAAATCAGAATTCACATTGCTGCCTTCTCCCGTAAAGGCTTCAGCATTACCCTTTCCGCCAGAGACGACTTCGACAATGGGAAGGGAAAAGGTCTTGGCAAATTCGTAGTCCCGCGTGTCATGAGCAGGAACCGCCATGATGGCTCCAGTTCCATATGTGGCCAAGACATAGTCGGCAATCCAAATCGGCAGTTTGGTTCCCAATACGGGATGGATCGCGTATCCCCCGGTAAAGACTCCCGTCTTCTTTCCAAACTCCGCCATACGTGCACGATCACTGCGCCGCGAGACCTCTTCCACATAGGCCTCGACCGCCGCACGCCGTTCAGACGTCGTCACATCCTTGACTAAAGCATGTTCAGGAGCCAGCACGAGATAGGTTGAACCAAAGAGCGTATCAGGGCGGGTGGTAAAGACTTCAATGTGGTCGTCAGCACGCTCACACACCTCAAAAAATATTTGTGCGCCTTCAGAACGTCCCACCCACTCACGCTGCATTTTCTTAATGGGCTCAGGCCAATCAAGCCCATCAAGATCGTCAATCAACCGGTCGGCATAAGCGGTGATCCGCAACATCCACTGACGTAAAGGCACCCGAACAACGGGATGCCCCCCACGTTCACTTTTTCCATCCTGCACTTCTTCATTGGCCAGTACCGTGCCTAAGGCTGGGCACCAATTCACGGGAACTTCAGCCAAGTAAGCTAAGTCTTTTTCATAGAGCTTGCGGAAAATCCACTGAGTCCACCGGACATACGTAGGATCAGTCGTATCAATTTCCCGTGACCAATCATAATCCATCCCCAGTGATTGAAATTGCCTCTTGAAATTTTGAATATTCTTCTGGGTCGTGGCACGCGGGTGCGTTCCCGTTTCAATCGCGTACTGCTCAGCCGGAAGCCCAAAGGCATCCCACCCCATCGGATGCAAGACGTTGAACCCACGCATACGCTTGTATCGTGAGATCACATCGGTTGCAATATAGCCCTTGGGATGGCCGACATGAAGCCCTGCACCTGAGGGGTAGGGAAACATATCAAGCACATAAAACTTGGGCTTCTGGATATCAATGCTGGAAGCAAACGTCTGATGTTCTACCCAGTATTGTTGCCACTTCGCTTCTATCGGATGCGGATCGTAGGGAATTGTCATGAAAATCTATCCTTACAATAGGGGGGTTCAGGACCAAGGAAGGGTATAGCAGAAACAAATAGCGATGATTCGGTGTGCTTAAACACGATCGTTCTTTAAGATCATGAACTTCCAGGAAGGCAACTTACGTTGAAGTCACACGCGTTCTTACCTGTCGACCTCTGGTGTCAAAGCTGACGCCGCACAGTACTCACGGCAAACATCGTACGTTTCTTGTCATGGCTATACTCATAAAATCGACAGAAATTTAGCACACCCAGTTAGAGGCGACAAGCGGAATTAGAACCTTCCCCCCCATAGCAGGACGACCAATTCCATACTTAGCAGAGAAGAAAAGGAGAGGAAAACTACGATTTTCTAGAGAGAACAGCAACCGGGGCTTGCGTCTTATTGGCAGGATTTTTCGAGATGGCTCCCACAAGTTCATACTCAGCCTGTTGGGCTTGCCGATGTTTTAAGATAAGGGGATCAACTACTTCACCACAAGAGAGACAGCGCCAGCCAGACATCCACACATCTCCACTATCTTCCATATCAAGAAAATAATCCGTCACCATCGTTCCCTGGCATCGTGAACAATTCATGGTTTTCTCCAGATAAAATACCTTATTGAAAAAAAGAGCACGACAAGGAATGCCACTACTTAGCATTGCGATGTACCGTGGCCTCTCCTTCGGTCATTCTGGAATAGAGCTTAAGAAGAAAAAGAGTAAGGGAACAATTGCAGTGAGAACAATGTTAAAATTCCCTGAAGTTTCTTATCAATTTGAAGAAATTCATGAAAATACTGCCTCCAAACACCCGCGAGACAACGAAATAATAAAATCCCTCTTACCCTGATACAGCAAGACGAAAAGCTCCTGAAGAGTGCCGCTAAGCACCTTAGCTCTTGCCTGATCGATTGCTATTGACAGAGCTCATATAATTAGGAAGTTGACTCTCTCATGCTTACTCAGGACTTAGTGATGGTCCAGACCCATTGGCTGAAGTTTTGCGGGGGCATACTGCGTGGAATCACAAATCATGAAAACCATACAGGCAATCAGACCACAGACCTCAGCAACTCCGAGCAAGGCCATTGACTTTATGTGCACAAGACTTAGAAAGAATGCCTTAGGGTCTTGAAGTTTCCTAACTCAATGGTAAGATACCGTTAGTCATGCCCATCCTGTCCTATACAACATAACGAACATTTTTTATTATGCAGTATTATCTGGCTTCACGACTTTGCCTCTCACTCTGCCTGCTTCTGTCCCTTTCGTCTTGCCTACATAGTCTGACGACTGTGTATTGGTCCAAAGCTGGGTCGGACCCCGCCGAACTCGAGCATGACAAAACTGAGTGTCAATCGCTTCAACGGTCAGTAGGAGCTGATGAGTCCAGGATACACAAATGCCTTGAAGCCAAAGGCTGGACGCAGGTCCCCATCAGAAGCCCTAACAATGACTCGTGAAACTTAGAGTCTTTCTTCTGGCCTGACAGCCGACTCGGGTATGAGATCTGCGAATGATGAAGGAATCATAGAAACGCGGGAAATCGGAACAACGCAACTCATCTTTCGTTCAAAGCACAAGGCCTGGCTATGAGAAGTCATTGGCCAGCTGCAAGTGCCACTTCCTGAAAAAGAATAGTTAATGACCTGTCGAACTCGGCGCGTTTGCTGAATGATGACTGATCAGATCATGCGCGTAGTATGTGGCGGTCACCGAATCTAAAAAATAGTAGACGCAGATATACCCAACAATACTCATAGTAATCGTATACGGCAGAGCCATCCACACCATTCGCCCATATGAAAGTCGAACTAACGGAGCGACCCCAGACGTCAATAAGAATAAAAACGCCGCCTGGCCATTGGGAGTGGCCACACTAGGTATGTTCGTCCCGGTATTAATGGCAACAGCCAGCATGTCAAATTGATCTCGAGTGATGATGCCGGCAGTCATAGCCCGCATCACTTCATTAATATACACCGTCGCCACAAACACATTGTCACTAATCATCGAGAGCAACCCATTGGCAATGTAAAACATCCCAATTTGCTGTGCCCCCTCAAGACTCAACCCGTATTGAATAATACCTCCAAATAAATTCTGCTCTTGAATCACGGCAACAATGGCAAAAAAGACGACTAACAATGCAGTAAAGGGCAGGGCCTCCCGAAAGGCTTCACCTAAATGATGCTCTTCAATAATTCCATTGAAGGCGGTGATCAGCACAATCACTGAAAGGCCAATGATTCCAACCTCTGCCAAATGAAAGGCCAACGCAATCATGAGCCATACCCCGGCAACGGCCTGCACAATCAAGCGTGCTGTTTCCACTTTCTTCCGTTTCTTCGTTTGTTCTTCATCAAAACTCCAAAGTATATGTCGAACTGGGTCTGGGAGTTGATACCCATAGTCAAACCATCGAAATTTTTCTAATAAAATCGAGGTGCAGAGCCCGACGGCTAGCACCGGCATGGTGACAGGCGACATTCGCACAAAAAATTCGGCGAATTGCCATGAGGCTTTGTCACCTATCAATAAGTTTTGAGGTTCTCCAACTAATGTACACACACCACCGAGGGCTGTTCCGACAGCGCCATGCATCAGAAGATTTCGCAGGAATCCTCGAAACTGATCTAAGTTTTCCCTATTCGACTCATAGACAACCTCGTCTGTGGTCGCATCATGGTCATCATCATATTTCTTCCCCGATGCCACCTTATGGTAGATGCTATAGAACCCCGTCGACACGGCAATGATCACCGCCGTCACCGTCAACGCATCGAGAAACGCCGACAGAAAGGCCGCGGCAAAACAAAATAAAAATGAAAGAAACGTCTTCGATCGTACGCCTAAAAGGATTTTCGTAAATGTGAATAACAGTAACTCCTTCATAAAGTAGATACCGGCCACCATGAAAATCAGAAGGAGGATCACTTGGAAATTATTTAAGGCTTCATGATACACCGTTGCCGGTGTGGCCATTCCAAAGGCGACGGCTTCTATGGCTAGGAGTCCCCCAGGTTGAAGCGGATAGCTCTTCAACGCCATCGCCAATGTAAAAATAAACTCCAGAATCAAAATCCAGCCTGTCACAAACGATCCGAACGTCAGCAACAAAAGCGGATTCACAAGCAAAAACCCAATAATGACAAACTTATACCAATTGGGAGCATGGCCTAAAAAATTTTGTGCGAAGGCTTGAGGCAAAATATTATTCATATTCCTTTTCTCAATTTAAATGGTGTGCACACAGAAAAAAATGATGACACAGATGAGACCAATGCAGGAAGGTTAGTGCTCTTGCAGAGCGGAGAGATTAGGACAAATGCAGGTACGTAGTATAACAAACCTCTACAGAAAGTCACGATGCCAAAAATATTTCGTCAAACACAACATCATGACATCACAAACTCAATATTGAGAACATGCGCTCTCATCACAAATCTCATTGTGCTTATAGACATTTTTCACCAAAGGGGATCTACTCAAGCGGAATTTGAATGACTAACCCCCCCACGACATCATTCAATTTAAAGTCTCGCTTGGGAGCCTCCGTATGGGCATTGTGGCACGACACACAGGCACGACTCACTGCCCGATCTGGATAAATGGCCTTAAAATAGCGCTGCCCGTCGATCATGACTTCCATTTCAACAACATCTTCGTTTTTCACAACCTGTTCAAGAGCGGCTTTTTCCTCTGGAGATACCGGAGCATTTTGAGAGTTGAGTGGCCAGAGACTCACAAGTCGGTAACGGAACGGAGCATCCAGGGCACGAAGGCTTTCGGATGACTCTCGGAGAAACTGAACTGGCAAAGGAAGTCCCTGTTCTTCTCGCCACTTTTCAGAGACAGGCACAATAAGCATGTCTTCCATGCGCTCAACAATGTGTTGTGTGTAAAATGTACGATCAGCTTCAATTACCGCATGCAGATAGTTTGCTACCGTACGCGCAGAAATGTTGTTATCCACCTTCATGCGTGACCCAACCGTCCCGCCGACAATTAAACACAGTAATGCCAGACCGACAATAAGCGCTGTTGTCTTACCATTCATGGTCAATGTGTACCTATAATTGTTATCTTTTTTGACAGTTGCTTTTGTCATTCTAGCTGAATAATCACACGCTCGCCACTAAACTCGCACGTGAAAATGAGAAATTTACTTTTCATATCGCTACTCTATTTCACTATGGAATCCCGCCGTGAAAAAACCTGAATTCCCTTGAAATATCGAGGCATTCATGACTTGCATACGATTTCGAAGTAGAGATACCTCGAAAAAATATTCATGCAAACTCATGCGAACAAACCTCACCTTGACCTAGGCGCAGGAATCTTTTTGATCAAGTCGATTAGAGAAATTCTAGCTCCAACCCGATGTTGAAAATAAAACACCAAATTTTTGAGAAGCTCCGGCAGCACGGTTAGTCAAGAGTTCAATAACCCAGGGTGCGTATTCTTCGCTGCAAATATTCTCGGTACCGGCAATAGTGGCATTTCAGATGTCCTAGAATACGATGGTCCTCAAGGCCAATCGCCCAAGCCCACTCTTTTTTCGTTGTGGCGATTCACGGCTGCGGCTTTATTGGAATGACAGGTGTCCTAGGACACGATTGTTCACGAGGCCAATCCCCCAGGCACACTTTTTTTGTGGTGGCGATTCACGGCTGCGGCTTTATCGGAATGACAGGTGTCCTAGGACGCAAAGTCATTGAAGCATCTTTGTCATAACATGCCCAATGGTCCTATAAACATTGGCGGTAGATACCTCCTGACATGTCGATTTCAAGAACCCAGGAATCATCTAGGATGGAGAGACGTCCATCTAACATTGAAAATTCAACTCAATTCTCGATCGAGCCATATCCCTAGTATCTACTGAAAATTCTACGAATATTATATTTGACACGCCTAGGGGGTTAACCTACGATATCCTCGTGCAAATCACCAAAAACATACTTCGCTCATTCATCAATTTACCTATTGAAAAGAAGCTGCTGCTCGTCTCATTGATTCCTATTGCCACGATCTTCATGCTAAGTATAATGACTTATGTTCGCGTACAAACATTCGCTGAAGATGAAGATCGGCTGAATCATATTTATCATGTCCAAACGACTGCCGCAGAATTTCTTCGTCTGATCGTCGATCTCGAGACAGGATTCAGAGGATATGTGCTAACACAAGACCCTAAATTTTTAAAACCCTACCTT
>BQIX01000207.1 GCA_021604145.1 Nitrospirales bacterium | reverse complement strand
GCTAAAAGTACCGTGTCACATGGGACCTAATGATGACGGGATAGTGAATCAGGTCCAATAACCGATGTTGTTTTGCCAGGGAGTCTACTAGGAAGCCTGACCAGAGTCGCCTCAATTGTCGCGTCCGCGGCCTACCCCTTCCCGATGTGTTTATCTTCTCCAACTCAAAGCAATGTCAAGTATCTTTACCTTAAAGGAGGAACCTCATGGGTTCAAAAATTTATGTGGGTGGTTTGCCGTATTCTGCGACAGAGGCTGAAATGGAAGCATTGTTTGCTGAACATGGCACGGTGCAGTCTGCGCGAGTGATTACGGACAAATTTACCGGACAGTCGCGTGGCTTTGGTTTCGTTGAAATGTCTACCTCGGAAGAAGCTGAAGCAGCTATTTCCGCGTTAAATTCCACTGAGATGGGTGGTCGTACCCTCACTGTGAATGAAGCCAAGCCAATGGCTCCTCGAACGGGTGGTGGCGGTGGTGGATTTGGCGGCGGCGGTGGAAACCGTGGCGGCGGTCGGGGTAACCGATTCTAACCATTTATTGACACTGACTTGAGTATACGGAGAGGCTTTCTGTCAGAAAGCCTCTCCGTCAATAATTCTTTAATCTCTCTGCATATGACCGCTACAACTCTACTTCCGCTCAGCACGCGCTCCTTTGATTTCCCAACAACTTTTCTTTTTAGTCTTATCGCTGTAGGGACGATGATCGGTGTTCCAACCTTTGCGTATTTTTACGACTATAGCTGGGTCGACTGGTCAATGTTTGTCGTGATGTACATTGCGAGTGGATTGGGAATTACCGTAGGGTATCATCGATTGATTACACATCGGAGTTTTGCTTGCCCTAACTGGGTCAAGGGCGTTTTGTTGATCTGTGGCGGAATCGCCTTGCAGAATTCCGCCCTGAAGTGGGCGCGTGATCATATTCGACACCATACTCACTGTGATCAAGAGCAGGACCCGTACAACGCCAAACGAGGATTTTGGTTTAGTCATTGTGCATGGTTGTTTTGGAGAGATCCTCATCGTAACTATCCATTTCCTGGTCGATTAGTGAAGGATCCGGTCGTCATGTGGCAACATCGGAACTATGTTCCGATTTTTGTCTCAGGTTTACTTCTGCCGTTTGTTGTCGGGTTTCTGGTCAACGGATGGGTTGGCGGGATTGGCTGTTTTCTCTTAGCCGGAGTGGGGCGAGTGTTTTTTGTGCTTAACTCGACCTTTTGTATTAATTCCATTTGTCATTTGTGGGGCAATCAACCTCATGGGCATACGGATTCCAGTCGTGATAGTTGGCTGATTTCACTCGTCACCTTTGGTGAAGGCTATCACAACTATCACCACATGTATCCGAGTGACTATCGCAATGGTCTCCAATGGTATAACTTTGATCCTTCCAAGTGGCTCATTTATGGCTTATCCATGTTTGGGCTCGCCTCATCGCTTTATCGCTCTTCCCCAAAAGCTGAATGACTGTCTTCATGATGTAACGCGCCGAGGTTTCCTCCTTTTCATGGCGACTTGATTCTTGATGAATCGGGAGAACGGTTCATGATGAAAGAAAGGGGTGATGGAGGTATGTGCATCCTGTAGCATGGACTTCAGGTGAGCTCCAGGACTCTCATAATCTAGTACGCTCGTGATGGAGAGTCCGACGCTGCAAGGACGCCAGTCTTCCGATGCTAAGGGAAGTGGATCGCTGCCAGGAAAGATCCGAATCCCCTGTGCCTGTGCTAAGGTAAAATGGCCAGGGTAAGGGAGAAATTTTGGGCGACCGCTGTTATCTCCGAGACACACATCATTCATGATTGAGGACTTCATCAATTTGGTTAAGTTTTTTCCTCTCGCTCCCCACCATTTGCCAAATGCCCAGGGAATGACGGGTATTCCTCCGCTTTTTTTGACTTGGTTGATCGACTCGTGAATTGTCAGTCCATCTTGAAAAACCTGGCTAGTCATGAGGGCTAAGACCTCAAACTTTTCTTGGGTCACAATTTGACGTCCTGCGACAATTAATAGTTTTTCACCCTTTGTTGACTGAGCAAAGAGGGTGTAGTCTTCATTGGTGTGGTGAAAACTCCAAGAATGAGAAGTGTGGTGAGAGATCGTTGTGTGCTGATTAGCAAACGTGACGAACCGTTGAAACCAATGATCCCATGCCGATTCGGTCAAAAGCAGAACGCCGAGGATGGGGCCATCATGTTGCTGGAGTGTGGCGTGAGTTTGAGCGTTCTTGTAGGCTGCGTCCAAGAACGTTGCTAGTTCAAAGCAATCGTACAGATGTACATGCGTATCAATAATAAGAAGGGGGGGGATGGAGTCCATAGCTGAAAACTCGTGACGCGTTCTATTTACGGTTTTGGGTAGTGACTAGTATTGTACCGCGGACTTATTTGATAATCCATGTGGAGAGAACGATGCGAAGCGTTGAAGGGGAAGCGTGTCGGATGTTTGGCTATTGAGGTTGTCGTAGAAACCAAACATGGTGGACATTGACTGTGAACTGAAGTGATTGTCCATGGCGTTATGGGGGAAATGTTCCGTGATCGTGTGTCTGAAGGTGTTCTGAAAGTGATGAAGTCGCAAAGGTACCATCGAGCCGACCGGCATTGCGTGAAGACGTTCTTGGAGAGGGCCTTGCAGAGTGCGAGGAACGAACTGACGGTGATCTGGGGCCCTTCTAAATTCTCTCAGATTGCTGTGACTCTGCGGATGTTCACGGTGTGCTGCAGAGGGTGTCGTGCATGGAGTTCATTTTTGAACTTTGAGACATCTGATGACTGGCGAATGTATCCTCTAACGCCTCAGCAATATCTTGGGCTTTTTTCATGCTCATAATCAAACTCTTTTTGTCTTTCGTCGAAGCCCGTTTGACATCTTTTAGGAATTCACGGACAGGTTTGGGGGCAAACTGATTCATAGTGTTTGTTACTCCTCAATCATGTTGAATATGAATGGTTGTATGAGGTTCTTCATGAAGAACAATCTATTCTTGATGAAACGCCGTCATTATTGAATATTCTTATCGGTGGTTGCACTTAAAAGGTTTAATGTGTGTGATGCTATCTTCATATGTTCACTCTTTGAGTGAGCGAGTCCATGTCGGCATCGTGAGATTGAAAGCCAATCGTTAGCAATGTTCTTCTGCCTGAAGCGGATATGTGCATACGTGAGCTAGGCAATAGTGAAACCCCGTTGAAAGGATAATCTAGAAGATCTACGGTTACGAAGGCGCAGTAGGTCTCTTTGGTCAGAAGTCGGCCATACTTCTCACACGTCCAAAAAATAAAAAATGGAATGCTTTATTGCAAGATTGGGTATGTCAGGATATAATTTAGTTGGTCAGACTAGACTAATTACAATTGGAGATTCTGATGAAGATGGTCAATGTCTATGACGCGAAAACTCGTCTCTCTCAGCTTTTGGAGTTAGCTGCAGCTGGTGAAGAGGTGATCATTGCCAAAGCTGGTCAGCCAATGGCAAAACTCATTGCCTATCAGCCCCATAAAGGAATACGGAAACCGGGATATTGGAAGGGGAAACTGAAGATAGCTAAAGACTTTGATGAACTGCCTGAGGGTCTTTTACGGGCATTTAAGGGTGAAGAGGCATGAAGATCTTGTTAGATACTCATGTTTTCCTTTGGTGGATGGGTGATCATAAATCTCTCACGGCTAAAGCGGCTTCGACAATTAAGGAAGGCAAGAACGCGGTATACGTCAGTGCCGTCACCGCATGGGAAATTTCAATTAAAAAGGCTCTCGGAAAGCTGAAGGCTCCTGATGAACTCGAAGAAGCGTTAGAAGCCAATCGTTTTCTCCAACTTCCGATAACCATTCAACATGGACTGATGGCTGGAGGTTTGCCTCGCCACCATGATGACCCTTTTGATCGAATGCTTATCGCTCAAGCGCAACTTGAAAACTTGACCATCATGACTCATGATGTCCACATGAAACGCTATGACATTCCTATTCTCTGGACATGAATTGGACAGGGCAAGTGCAGAATGGTAGGCAAGCTCATGCTTCTTGTAAATATGAAATCACCTTTTTTACATTAGGATTAATCGCAATGAAATGTCCTTGGAAAAGAGTGAGGCAAGATTTGTACTACCGAAAGCCGTAGGTTCATGTTTTGTAGAGTAACGCAACTGAAACAACTCGACTAGAAAGTCTACGGTATCGAAAGCCCAGCCGAACTCTTTCGTCTCAATCCCACCACGCGCCTCTCCCGTATTCAAAATTGGTATCAGCAAGGTGTTTCACGATAGGCTTGAGAACAAAAAGGAACGGAAGAATCAGTCGATAATACTTAGCGTGTCTCTTGTCAATACATTCGAGATATGTCGAGGGTCGTGTGAGTCGGATTCTTCTTGCGAAAGGGAGGCGTCAGATGTGGAGACGTATTGGGTCATGTTGCAGAGTTCAAGAATGCTATAAATTTGTTCTCGAGGGTTCACCAATGTCACGTGCACATTTCGAGCATGAGCTTCCGTAATGCATTTGTGAATGAGCCCGAGCCCCGAGCTATCGATAAATGTCACCGCTTCAAGGTCAAGAATCATGTTGTGAGTATTTGAATCACAGCTATCTTGAATCGTCGATTTAAAGATATGACGAGCGCTATAGTCGAGTCTCCCGAAAAGCATGAGGGATGTGGTGTTCTGTGTAGTTGAAGTGGTAATGTCCATAGGCTTTGCTCTCCTATTTTGGTGAAGAACTGCCTTGTATTTCGGATTATTCCTCCTGATTCTTAACAAGAAAACTCAAGAACGTGGTGCAAGAAAATGATGGTATCGTGCCGTGCCTAGCGATTCCTGCCGTCTCTGTGATGAGTGGTCCGATGTCATGAATTTGACGAAATGTCTGGGACCAGACATAATTTCTCTTCTTTTCAATGAGTTGTTCTTGTTGTGTTCAGATCTTGTCTCTTGATGACGATGTCCACAATCCGTTGGAACGTTCAGACGTTTGATGAATTCAAGGCTGCCCAACTCTTTGATGTTCTGCATTTGCGGGTCAATGTGTTTGTCGTGGAGCAGCAGTGTGCCTACCCTGAATTAGATGACTATGATCGTCATGTAGATACAAAGCACGTACAAGGGCATGATGAGAACGGTAATCTGGTAGCGTATGCGCGGCTTCTTCCAGCAGGGTTGAGTTTTCCTGAAGTCAGTATCGGGAGATTTGTGGTACAAAAAGGTAGGCGAGGTCAAGGAATTGGCCATCAACTGTTGCGCACATCATTAGAAATGATAGCGCAATGTTGGTCTGGCCGTTCGATTAAAATTTCTGCTCAAGAATACCTCAAGAATTTCTATGCGCCGTATGGATTTATTCAAGTCTCGGACATGTATCTTGACGCGGGTGTTCCGCATGTTGACATGTTAAAGAAATCGTAAAACATTCATTGCATTTCTTCCTTCTTGCATTTCTCTTGGAAAATTCGACTAGTTTTTAATCATCATTGCTTCAATGATGGGTGTTTCCTATGAAGACTGTTCCGTTAGGTGACCTGCCGCTCGATAAATTCCTTTCGAAATATTGGCAAAAGAAACCGCTCTTGGTGCGCAATGCGTTGCCGGACATTAACCCGCCTATTGCGGCAGATGAATTAGCAGGGCTGGCCTGCGAAGAAGCCGTGGAGTCCCGTCTGGTTATTCAAGATGGTGAAAGCGATCGGTGGGATCTGACGCATGGACCATTTACGGATGAGACGTTCCGGGCCTTACCCGATAAATATTGGACGTTACTTGTGCAGGCTGTGGATCATTGGGTGCCCGAGGCTGCGGAATTCCTCACGCCATTTCATTTTATTTCTAGCTGGCGTATTGATGACCTCATGATAAGCTACTCTGTCGATGGAGGCGGAGTTGGGCCACATTATGACAACTACGATGTGTTTTTGGTGCAAGTCTGTGGACGCCGGAAATGGGAAGTTGGCGGAACCTTTGATTCGAATTCTCCACGTCGTTCGGATACGCCTGTCATGATTTTATCCGATTGGGCACCGGAGCAGCAGTGGATTCTTGAACCTGGGGATTTGCTCTACGTCCCTCCTCGTGTCGGTCATAGTGGGATTGCCGTAGGAGATGATTGCATGACCTGTTCTGTGGGATTTCGCGCACCCTCTCACAGTGAAATTCTTCGAGGGTTTGCGGATTATGTTGGTGATACCCTCAGTGATGAAGTCCGATATGAGGATTCCGATCTCGTGGCTCTGGAAAATCCTGGGAGCTTAACTCCCGAGTCTTTAGGGAAAGTTCACCAAATATTGCATCAGTATCTTGAAGACAAAGAATTGTTGAGTGAATGGTTTGGTCGATTTGTCACTGCGCCGAAATACCCCGAAGAAGCGAGTCAGCCCGAAGCCTATAGACTCGATGATCTACTTGACCATATCGCCAAAGGGGGATTGCTGAAACGGAATGAAGGAACACGGATGGTGTTTCAGGAGCGAGGCCGTGTGCTGTGGTTATTCGTGGATGCACGCCGTTATGAATGCTCTGCTGATCAGAAAGCGTTGGTTCAAGC
>BQIX01000206.1 GCA_021604145.1 Nitrospirales bacterium | reverse complement strand
TCACAAGCATACACAAGAAGGATTGGAAGCCATTGAGCTTCAGCTTGCCGGTGTCATCCATTCAGCAATGGACGCCATTATTTCCGTTGATGAAGCGCAAGAAATTGTCATCTTCAATGCGGCTGCAGAAAAGATGTTTGGATGTTCGGCTCCTGAAGTCATTGGAACAAACATTGAGCGATTTATTCCTTCACGATTTCGGAGGGATCACCATCATCATATTGAACAGTTTGGCCATGCCAAAGTGACCAACCGTCGTATGGGGAATTTGGGTGCTATTTCAGGTCTGCGTACCACTGGCGAGGAATTTCCCTGTGAAGCATCAATATCTCATGTCGAGGTATCAGGCAGTAAATTATATACCGTGATTCTTCGGGATATTTCAGAACGAAAACGGGCTGAAGAACATATTGCGCAATTAGGAAGTTTGCTGGATGAATCCTTAAATGAAATTTTCTTGTTCGATGTCGAGACATTAAAATTTGTACAAGTCAATCGAGGGGCACAGGAAAATCTTGGTTATACTATGGAGGAGCTACGGCAGATGACTCCGGTGTCCTTGAAGCCAGAGTTTACACATGAAACATTCGAACAACTTATTCAGCCATTGCGAGCTGGCACCATTCCAAAGATTGAGTTTCGTACGAAGCACTGTCGCAAAGATGGAACGCATTATCCAGTTGAGGTTCATCTTCAACTCGTTGCTCATAAATCCACTCGCGTGTTTGTGGCCATCATTCTTGATCTCAGCGAACGGGTACAGGCCGAAACAGCCCTACAAGAAACTCAACGAACCTTGTCAACATTAATGGAAAATCTTCCAGGAATGGTTTATCGGTGTAAGAGTGATGCTGATTGGAACATCGAGTTTATCAGTTCTGGCTGTCACCAACTTACGGGATATTCGCCTGAAGATTTTGTCCAGAACCGCAAGGTTTCCTACGGTCGAGATGTGATTGCACCAGAAGATCGAGAACGAATATGGAAAGAAGTTCAAGTTGCGATTGCAGCACGTCGCTCTTTTCAATTGTCGTATAAAATACAAACAGCTGGCGGATCAACAAAATGGGTCTGGGAACAGGGGGCAGGAGTCTTTACTACTGATGGAACCCTTGGTGCATTGGAGGGTTATGTCTTTGATGTCACCCAAGAAAAAGCTCTGGAAGAACGACTTCGAAAGACTGAACGACTTGCTGAGTTAGGGACGTTAGCGTCAGGCATGGCCCATGAAATTGGCACTCCCATGAACGTCATCTTGGGACGTGCAGAATTTTTGATACGAAAGACCTCTGATGAGAATACGAAAAAAGGCCTTGAAACGATCGTGACGCAGGTTGAGCGAATTACAAAAATCATGACTCAATTACTCAGCTTTGCGAGGAAACGACCTGTTGAACGTCGTCCTCTTGATCTTGCCACAGTCATTATGACGACTCTTGATATTATGCAAGAACGATTAAATACTCATCAGATACAGGTTGACATGGATATGGCTCCAGACAGACCCCTTGTCTTTGCTGATCAAGACCAGCTCAGTCAAGTTCTGTTGAACCTCGTCATGAATGCATGTCATGCCATGTCAGATGGTGGTACTCTTCGCATTCTGCTTCAGAACAGTAATAATCAAATTCACTTGACCATTTCTGATACAGGGTGTGGGATCAGGAAAGAAGATCTTTCCAGACTTTTTGATCCATTTTTTACGACCAAACCAGTTGGAGAAGGGACAGGCTTAGGATTAACGGTTGTCCATGGCATCATTCAAGAGCATGATGGGTTAATTCAAGTGGAGAGCGAACTTGGGAAGGGGACTTCCTTTCATATTTTCTTGCCAATTCACAAACCAGGAATACTCGAAGAATGAAGTTCAGAGCATATCTCTTTTTCTTACGTTGTTACAGAGTGAACGATTCTTTTACGTCGTCATACGAAATACGAACGGCGATTCACGAGCAACGACCGCTCCCCAACTATTCATGTCCTTCCGGCTCGACATGCACAATGACATCTTCAACATTTGAGAATTGTTTCTTAATGGCTTCTTCTACATCATGTGCCAACTGATGAGCTACCTGAATAGATAGAGATGGTTGGACATGGATCGAAAGATCGACAAAGATATGACTGGAAAGGCCCCGTGTTCGAATCTCATGACAATCGAGTATTCCAGGGATCTCCATGACCACAGACTGAACCCTATCCGGATCTAGGCGAACTTTATCGACAAGGGAGTCTGCAGCTTCTTTGAATACCTTGATTGCCGTCCATGCAATGACGACAGCCACAAATATGGCGACAAGAGGATCAATAATGGGATATCCCAATCGAATGGCCACCAACCCAATCAGCACGGAGAACGAAGTTAAGACATCGCTGGCGGTATGGTAAGAGTCTGCGGTCAAAATTTCACTGCGTAATTCCTTCCCCTTTTTTTGTTCCCACCTTGTCACTCCAAGATTGATCAACATCGTCGTGATCATGACTCCAAAGCTCAGCCCCGTGACTTGAGGGGCGGCCTGTTGATCCAGAGCGTGAAAGCCTTTCCACAGCAAGTACAGACATGTGCCAATGAGCATACTTCCAATTCCAACAGCAGCAAGGACTTCAAACTTTTTATGTCCATAGGGATGCTCTTTATCAGGAGGCCTATAGGCTAACCACAACCCAACGAGTCCAATCACATTTGATATTCCATCGAACAAGGAATGAAACCCATCAGCTTGCATCCCTAGGGAGTCGGTAATTAGTCCATAACTCAGTTTCGCAAGAGCGACCAAAAGGTTGAGGATGAGGATGACCCACAGCACAAATTGTACGGCTTGAAGCCTGCTGGTCTGTGAAGATGTTTTGGACATGGAGTGTGTAGAAATCCGTGCTAATCAATTTAGTCATGTTGAAGAATGGCATGACCTTTTGAGTTACGTTTTGCAACTCCACATTACCAATTTTCGTTGTAGGAATGAACAACATTATCGGTGAGACTGAAGTCTTATTCTCATGTACAATTATTGAATAATCGAGGAGTTTCAACAAAGGCAAAGTTAACAAAGACGTATCTCAGAAAGGCTCGGTATGTTTGTTGTTTGGGAAGATGGAGGAATAAAGCTCCCATATACGCCAGGAAGTATACGGCGTGGAAGAGTCGAGAAGGTCCAACGGTCTTCTTCCATCCAAAAGATGGCCTCACAGGTAGAAGATTCAAACCCTCAATCTCCTCAGACAGATTCCTCTCGTGCCGCTGAAACTTATCAGCAATCTGAACCACCTCCCGATAGTCGAAAGCCGGCATTTCTTGCCAAACAAATCATGAGTTCCCCGGTTGTCACGCTTTTTCCAACAGCGAAACTTTCTGATGCGTGGAGCATCATTCAAAGTCAACGCTTTCGTCATATCCCCGTGCTTTCGTCACAAGGACATCTTGTCGGAATTCTTTCGGATCGAGATTTGTTTCGTGCCACAATTGAGATTGTGACATTGCCGGATCAATCAGGTGTCGATGCTCATCGAAAGCCCATTCAACAGATTATGGTGAGGAATGTTCTAGCGGCTGCTCCTAAAACAGAAATTCGAGCGATTGCTCGTGTGCTCTTTGAAGAACGAATCGGGGCCATGCCTATTGTCGCGGAGCAAGGCGACTTGGTCGGCATTCTCACCAGAAGTGATATTCTTCGAACGGTGGTGAATGAAGCGCCGATTGAATTGTGGATTTGACCAACCACTCATGGGCGGTAAAGAGGAAGAAAAGCGACAACAGAAATAGCGTGTCGGTGTCATCAATATTGTTGTTTGCCCGCCTTCGCAGAAAGCCAGGGATGCCCGGCTTTCGTGGCCGTGGCTACTTTGTCGGAGAAGGCTCACGTCCTGGATGGATGCGAAACGGGTATAATCCTCTGAAGTTTTAGCGAAGGGGATGAGGCTTCGGCGGGTTTTGCCGAACAAATCTGAAGGTGCAATGGGTGTAATCCCGTGGAGCTTTATCAAAAAGAAGAAAACTTAGTCATGAAGTCTTCAGCGGAGATACTCAGAATATTAGCGTATTGCTGAATGAGGCTATGGTCAGCCAAGTCTTCTTGTGACAAACGAGTCATATACGCTTTCGCAATTCTGTAATATTCAGAGTTGATGTCCACCATTCGTACTTTGGTTCTTCCTGATTCTTGATCCAGGATATCTTTAAAAAGCATCGGAGAGAATTGTCCGTTGTCGATTGTGACCATGGCGGCGTTCCCCCCATCGAGGAGATATTGAGCAGCACAATATCCAAGATCTCGTGTATATTCCATATCATAAGGAATGGGATCAGCGCACCGCAGTTCATACCCAATATTTTTTGATACCAACGTCATCTTGATCCCATGAGATTTCAATTCTTTGACGACACAATCTTTCAAGATTTTCCCAATGTCGAGTTCAGCGAATCGAAGATGACCGTGTTCGTCATGTTCGATCAGCCCTAATTCTGTCAATTCTTCCTGTGTAAGACATTTCCCCAACCCTTCGGCGAATACCGCGACACCATCGTTACGATTGTGACTCAATCGCTTCACGATTGCACCGACGACTATTTTCGACAATTGATCTAGCGGGACCTTTTTCCTCTGAAATTCTTCGGGAATAACCGTCAAAGTTGTACCAGCGGTTTTGCCGATTCCTAAGGCCAAATGTCCCGCTTTGCGACCCATGGTGACAGCGAAATACCAACGAGAAGTTGTTTGTGCATCAATCATGAGATTCCTGACGATTTCAACTCCAACATGTCGGGCAGTTTGAAAGCCAAACGTCGGTATTCCGTGGGGCAAACACAGATCATTGTCAATCGTTTTAGGAACGTGCACAACTTGAAGTCGCCCACGAGCTCTTTGCTCCAATTTCAATGCAGAAAAAGCCGTATCATCACCACCTATTGTGATCAAACTAGAGATCTTCAGTCTTTCAAGTGAGGCGATCGTGTTTGTGAGGTGTTGTGAATTGTTTGTGGGATTGGCGCGTGATGTGCCCAAAATCGATCCACCACGGAAATGGAGATGGCTGACGGAATCTTGGGTGAGTTGAAGAATGTTTGAAGTATCTCCTTGCATAATCCATTGAAAGCCATTTTGTATGCCTACAACGTTTGCACCACAAACGATACTTCGAATCGTCGCTGCTTCAATGACACTATTGATCCCTGGGCTGGTCCACCCCCAACGAGAATACCAACTGTAGGTTTAGGTCCGGCCATATTCATCTTATTCCTTCATGCTGTGCTATGTGAGCCCGGCGGAAGTCTCGTGCATTGAAGCTTACAGAGTCACAATAATAGAATTTATGAAAAATACTTCCTTCAAAAATGTTTCTAAACCAGTAGGGGCGCAAAATTTACTCACTAGCAGTTCCTATTTTGACGTACTGCGACCACTAAGGTTTGCTCACTTGAATGTCCGTATATCAATATCCACTGTTGAATGAATCCCTTAGTTTTATGTTAGCGTACTCATTCGACATTTAGCCAACAGTAGACGTTTAAGTAGGCCTGAACAGAGATGTCAACCTTCTGCTTCTAGTGGATTCGCTGAAGTTTTGTATGGGCACTAAGGACAACGGTCCTTTTTCTCTACAGTCTGCCAAAAGGACTAGTTCCAGAACGCAGGAAGGAGTGCTGAGTATTACACGTCTATGTCATCAGAAGAGAAGGGAGGAGGGGAATGAGATATTATTAAGAAAGATAAACGGACTTGTCGGAACGGGATTTTTAATAAGATTTTGAGTGAACTTTGGACTGACCGGATACAATGCTCTTCGGGAGCGATAGAATTGTAATCATCCCTATTATTTAGCCACCGTAAATATTGAGCAAATTTGGTTCAATCATATGGTCAAGAATGTCTGATCGTGCGATTAATCCAATAAGCCTTCCATCGCGGACCACTGGCACACGAATAATCCGATGAGTGAGCATAATTTGGATAACTTTATCAGCCGTATCGGTTTCAGCTACAGAAAGAGGGGGTGAATTCATAATATCTCCTGCTGTGATAACAGACAAATCTTTTCCGTTGCTCAAGGCTTGTAAGAGATCAAACTCAGTGATTATTCCCACGAGAAGACTTCCTGACTCAATCACGGGCATTCCACTAAAGGTATCCGATTGCAATAAGACTGCAAGGTCACGCGCACGGTATTGGCGTGTGACCGCCGCAACTCTGGTCGTCATCATATCTCGAACTTTTTTCTGAAGATTGGGTTCTTGCATAGTAGTTTCTTCCATAAGATCGGATAGTTGTATACTCTCAGAGCGTGACTCAATTGACGCGTGTATTGTTTGTGTGAAAAGTGGGTGCGTTCGGTCTTATTGATGTCTTGAGTGAAGAAGGTTTTGCTCAAGATCTTCAATACGCTCTAATAACTCTAATGCCACGGCCACTCCGGCCCAATTAATTCCCAAGTCACGATGAAGGCGAAGGCCTCGTGAAAGTCGATCAAAGGCTTCAGTCCCAAAAAGTTCTTGCCCTTCCTGATCTGTATTTGATGCATAAACAATTTCCCATCGGAGACAGACCTCCAAGAGT
>BQIX01000205.1 GCA_021604145.1 Nitrospirales bacterium | reverse complement strand
ACGAATGGCTGTATCACGTTCCGGGTAAATGACTTCATTGACACCAAGGTTCTTGAGAATTTTCCCTTGGATGGGCGCAACAGCCTTTGCGACAATAGATTGTATGCCCATTTCCTTGAGTGTTTGGACAATCAGAATGCTCGCTTCAATATTCTCGCCAATGCTGACCACGGCGACATCGACGTTCTGAGCACTCACTGCTTTGAGCGCTCGTTCATCGGTGGCATCGCATTGGACGGCAAAGGTGGCGATATCACTGATGGCTTGGATTTTTTCCTCATCGCGATCAATGGCCAAGACTTCACATCCCTTATTGATCAGTGTTTCCGCGACACTATAGCCAAATCGCCCCAGTCCTATGACGGCAAAAAAACGTTTCATCTAAAATATTCCTTCACGAATAGATGATGCAAGTATTGAGTGAGCATGTTCCCACCTGAGAAAATCTTAACGCTCTTCGGATTGTGGCTTTTCGACTGCCTTCACAAATGAGCTTAGGATATCGATTGGAAGCGGGAAAAGTATAGTCGAGGTTTTATCCCCGGCGATGTTCATCATGGTGTCTAAATATCGAAGTTGAAGGGCTGCGGGGTTTTGCGAAAGCACGTTGGCAGCATCAGCGAGACGCTGAGAAGCTTGATATTCTCCTTCAGCATGAATGACTTTTGATCGACGCTCTCGTTCGGCCTCGGCTTGTCGAGCAATGGCACGTTGCATTTCATGAGGAAGGTCAACATTTTTGACCTCAACGGCTGACACCTTAATTCCCCAAGGTTCCGTAGCCTGATCAATAATGCGTTGAAGATCTGCGTTGATTTCATCGCGTTTTGAAAGAAGATCGTCAAGTTGACTTTGTCCTAGCACACTTCGAAGTGTCGTTTGAGCAATCATCGATGTGGCGTAATAATAATCTTCGACATCAACAATGGCTTTCTGTGCGTCGACTACTCGAAAGTAAATTACCGCGTTCACCTTGACCGATACGTTGTCTTTGGTAATGACATCTTGTGGGGGAACGTCCATGGTGACCGTCCGAAGACTCACGCGGACTAACTTGTCAATGAATGGAAGAATGACAATCACGCCAGGCCCATGCGCGCCAATAATTCCACCGGCCAATCGCCCAAACCGAAAAATGACTGCTCGTTCGTATTCTCGAAGGACATAGAAGCCCTTCGTGATTAATGCAATTAGGCCTAGGAGAATGAGTACATACGATGGATTCACGATAACCTCCATAGTTACACGTTGCGATGCAGTGAGACTGAAGGTTTGACATGAAGCGTTAATCCTTCGACCCCGGTTACTTCGATTGAATCTCCTGTGTGAAGAAGGGTCTCACTCCTGGCTTCCCAGAGTTCTCCATGCACGAAAACCGTGCCAGCGGGATTCAGGTCGGTTTTGACTCGGCCGGTCATACCGATAAGGCCTTCACTTCCTGTGACGGTGCGGCTTTTGAGAGATTTAATACTAAAGGAGACAACGAGCAGAACAAATCCGGATGTGAAGGCGACAACAGGAATAATCATCGACCAAGAGAGTTCGTAAAAGGGGTACCCCTCTTTAATCAGCATGACGGAACCTAGGATGAGTGACGTGATACCTCCGATGGCTAGTAACCCAAAACTCGTCACGGTGGCTTCTAAAATAAGCATCACCAATCCCAAGATCAGAAGCAACACCCCGGCGTAATTAATGGGGAGGGTTTGTAATGAATAAAAGGCAAGAATCAGACTAATCGCGCCAACAACACCCGGTAAAATGGCTCCGGGATTGTAGAGCTCAGCGATGACGCCAATAGTCCCGATCGTCATGAGAACATAGGCGATGTTTGGGTCGCTCAATGCCTTGAGGACTTCCAAGCGCCAGGACATCGGATGGGTCTGTATTTGCGCACCAGCCGTATGCAACGTCACTGTCTGCGAATTGATTGAACTGGTTTTTCCATCAAGGTTTTGCAACAGTTGATTCAGGTTTTCGGGAACAAAGTCGATGAGCTTGAGATCCAAGGCCTTTTGAGCGGTGACTGAGACGCTCTTACGAACGGCGCTTTCAGCCCACTCTGCATTGCGTCCTCTGCGTTCTGTAATCGAAACAATGTAGGCCACGGCATCATTTTCAACTTTTTCCATCATCACCTCATCCATTTCACCGCCTCCCATAGCAACGGGGTGGGCTGCCCCGATGTTGGTACCAGGTGCCATGGCCGCAAAGTGTGCGGCGAGAGTCAAAAACACACCAGCTGAAGCGGCACGGCCACCAGTCGGAGCGATGTACACGACAACTGGAACCTGCGATTGTGTGATATCTTTGACCATGATGCGCATTGAGGTATCCAGCCCTCCTGGAGTATCCAGTTGAAAGACCAAGGCTTCTGCCTCAGCGTCTTGAGCAATCTGAATGGCCTCTTGTAAGTACTCGACCGCAACAGGATTGATCACCCCTTCATAGGTTGCCACGATGACCTGGTGTGGCTGTGAATAGGCGACAGGAGTGTCCCAGCCGTTTAAAAGGAAAAATACAAGACATGCAAGGTGAGAAAAAAAACGAATGGTACCCAAGAAAATGGAGAACGTTGGTGGTGGCTGTAAGGAAATCATGGGGCTCCAGCAGTGAGGGCCCGTCTATTTGGATCTTACGTTCCAATTAGAACGGTGTCAAGGAGAAGGCTCAATGAGGTCAGACGGGAAATGTGAAACGAAGGACGTGAAACGTAAAACGGAAGACGGGAAACGAGTGAGACGGAAAACGGGATGTGAGATACGAACGACGAGATACCTCACCCCCTCCACAAGAATCCCTCAAAAGAGTGGGTGTGAAATGAATAAACTGCTGTTAGAATGACCACCATATGAGATATTTACAAGCAGGAAACAGAATCCATTTAGTGGATAAAAAAGATCGTCATTATGCCCTCACGTTGAAAGCGGGGGATGTATTTCAATTGAGCGGAGAGAAAATTGCTCATGATGATCTCATTGGGCAACCGGATGGAACCATGGTCCATCTTTCAACTGGAAAAGCGATGCTAGCCATCTATCCGACCTTGGCAGAGTATTCAGTAAAAATGCCACGAGGGGCTCAGGTCATCTACCCCAAAGATCTGGCCATGATCACCGTGTGGGGTGATATCTATCCGGGGGCTCGTGTTTTAGAGGCCGGCATCGGATCTGGTTCGCTAACCATGGCCCTGTTGCGGGCAGTGGGCGATCGAGGGACGGTCGTGAGTTATGAAATGCGGGACGAATTTGCCAGGACCGCAACCAAAAACATAGAACGCTATATGGGAGCCGTCCCGAACTTTACCTTGAGGTTGGGAGATATTTTTCAAGGGATTCATGAAGATGATCTGCGAGAAGGTCTCTTTGATCGTATTGTCCTTGATTTATCGGAACCGTGGCAGGTCGTGCCACATGCAGTTCAAGGATTACGGTGTGGCGGGCTGTATCTGAGCTTTGTGCCAACAATTCCACAAGTGATGCAAACAGTTACGGCGTTGGAAGAGACACGGGAGTTTGCCCTCATTGAAACCTTTGAGACATTGTTTCGCACATGGAATATTCAAGGTCGTAGCGTGAGGCCTGATCATCGTATGGTCGCCCATTCAGGGTTTATCACCGTTGCTCGCAAGATAGACCGGGGTACCTCGGAAACTCAATTGTCTGGCCAGGAACTCGAAGCCAGCTCAGAAAACACAGATATGATCATGGAGGATCAAGGACCACATGAAGAAACGCAGACCTAGTGATTGAGTCACTGTTGATCTGCGGAGGATACACGAGACATGGAATCCAGAGAAAAAACCATCATTATCGTGGACGATGACGATGATATACGGGAACTGGTTGAAATTACACTAGAGGATTCACAGTATCGTTTGTACACGGCGGAAGATGGAGCCGCGGGCCTCAAGGCTATTCAAACCCATCGACCGGATCTTGTGATCCTGGACTGGGTGATGCCGAAGCTGACGGGGCTTGAAGTGGTTCGGAAGTTACGCGAAAACCCTATTACGGCCGGTATTGCTGTTGTCTTGCTCACAAGCCAAGACAATCGTGATCATCAAGAAGAAATCCAAACACTCGGAATTTTTTCCTACCTCCAGAAACCATTCAGTCCTTTAGAACTCATTCAGACTGTTCAGAAAGCGTTAGCCGGATGACGTCCGAAGTGTCGAAAGGTGGCATCCCATTTCCTGAAGATGTCCCTGATGGCGTAAGTCTTGCCGTTCAACGTCAATTGAAAGCCTCCCGTTCTCAACTCGCTCGTTACGCGACTGACTTGAAAACCTTGCTTCAGCGAGAGGCGGCAAAAACGAGACAAATCACTCGAGTCAACCAACAGTTGAAGGCCTATGCCAGAGATTTAAAAAAGTCTTACGATGCTGAGCAACGAAAAAACCAAGAGTTAGAACAGGCCTATGCGGAAACCATCGTCCGCCTCTCGTTGGCCTCTCGTTACAAAGATGAAGAGACGGGAGGGCATATTGAACGCTTGAGCCATTATTCAAAAACCATGGCGTTATGCATTGGTTGGAGCGAAGAATCCGCAGCTCAACTGTTTGCAGCGGCACCCATGCATGATGTGGGGAAAATTGGAATCCCTGATGCCGTATTGGGGAAAAAAGGTCCGTTGGAGGAAGAAGAATGGGAAATGATCAAGACGCATCCGAGCTTGGGTGCGAGCTTATTATCGGGCTCTTCCTCCCCATTGTTAAAGATGGCCAGGGAGGTGGCCATCACCCATCATGAACGATGGGATGGGAGCGGGTATCCCTATGGACTCAAGGGAGAACAAATTCCTCTTACCGGGCGTATTGTGATGTTAGGAGATCACTACGACGCGCTGAGAAGTAAGCGTCCGTATAAACCATCCTTCTCTCACAAGAAGACCTGTGATGTGATGTTGAATGGAAATGATCGGACAAGACCGTCTCATTTTGATCCTGAATTACTCTCAGCCTTTCGCGAAATTCATCAAGAGTTTGATGGGATTTATTCAAAAGTGATGGAAGAAACAGACGAACTCACCTGCTCCTAATGCCGCTGTCTCTTTATGACTATCAACAGACGCAATGTGTCCCTCATCGCGGATGTTCAACGGCGTAGCCGGCTTCCTGCCAAGCATTCATACTCCCTTCGACGTTATAGACATGTTTGTATCCCAGCTCCATTAAGGTATTGGCGGCAATATTGCTGCGGTGTCCAGTTTGACAATAGACAACAATATGATCCTCGAGTCTGGCCTCAAGATCTCGATAGCGTTGTGGTAATTCACGATAGTCGATATTGAAGTCGGTTCCCGGGATAAACCCTTCCTGATGTTCTTCCGGTGTTCTCACGTCAACGAGGACAAACCCTTTTTGCAAGGGGTCCGAGACTTTGTCGAGCGCGGCTTTGACTTGTTGCACATTGAGTACATAGGGTTGGGCCGCAAAACTTGTGAGGCTCCATCCCAAGATTACAAACAAAGTCAGAGGGACGATGATGAGGGTTTTGACCTGATTCATGTTGAGGTCTCCTTTATTAGTCGCTTATGCCACGGTATACTCATGTGCGCCATCAACTTTCACTTGGCATTTCATGCATTTGTGAATCTAAAATCTTCAACGTCCTGTAAAAATTTTATGCTCTTGGTAAAGCGTTGGTCAAGTTTGCTGGGAATCGTCATTGGAATTGGCGGACTGCTAGGTTGTGGGGTCGGGGTTCTTCTTCATCCAAATGACGAGGGAGGAGGAGTGGTCCAATATGTTTTCCAAAATCATGACGGCCATTTATTGTCGCCGAATCGAACGGATGCCTTGCATAAGATCCGTGAGTACTGCCATGGTTCGTATCTCATACGACGAGAAGGGCCGACTCGTGGACGAAAACACGTGGTAGAAGGTGTGGGAGGAACGGATGTGGTGAGGGAAAATTGGTGGGGTATTCAATTCGACTGTGAATCGCACCCTTCATCCAGTTAGTTTGTTTGTCGAGAAGCTGTCAGGTCGGCTGAGTCGTTTTCAGGTCCTCCAAGGTGAGAAGGCTGACTAATTGAATGCCGTTCTGTTCGAGACGTTCTTGGCCTTCTTGGTCTGAACGATTGACAATGACTAACGCATGCGTGACGACGAGTCCGGCGTCTCGTGCGGCTTGGGCGGCTTTAATTAACGATCCACCGGTAGTAAGAACATCATCGACGATGAGCGCTGTTTCTCCAGGGGCAAAGGTTCCCTCAATCAATTTGCCAAGGCCATGATCTTTAGCTTGTTTTCTGACGACAAACGTGCGCCACTCTCGAGTCGGGTTGGCTGTATAGCCATAGTCAGAAATGCACGTAGCCAGAGGGATGGCTCCAATTTCAAGGCCCCCAACTAAATCAAATGCAAAATTTTTCAGTTGTTCGTAGGCCA
Source organism: Nitrospirales bacterium (assembly GCA_021604145.1). Classification (GTDB taxonomy): domain Bacteria; phylum Nitrospirota; class Nitrospiria; order Nitrospirales; family UBA8639; genus JAGQKC01. Next base: position 162 of record BQIX01000205.1, on the reverse strand, counting down.
GCGTTGCCACAAGGTGACGAGGCCCAGGATGAGATAAGACAATACGGCAGTCAATGTAAAAGGGGCTGGTTCGTCCAGACGCCAGACGAAACCCCGTGTGTTTGTCCCATTGAAACGCGTTGGTCGTATGGAACGTATGGAGGAGAGCGGGTTTTGACATGA
>BQIX01000204.1 GCA_021604145.1 Nitrospirales bacterium | reverse complement strand
ATCTCTTGAGCCTACAGTCAGTTGACCAACGTCGGAAGGTTGATGGACGCGCATCGTTCGAAATTTCCACAGTAAAAACTTTTTACCATTCTTCCCGATTCGCTCCTGCCTGTAAAAAATAGGTCCAGGGTCCACAATTGCAATTATTGTTGAAATGACGAGAGCAAACGGGAGAAAGACGACAAGTCCAGCGATACTTCCCAAAATATCCATCAACCGTTTCACAGATCAGGTGATTTCCATGTGACTATGCATGAGGAAAAACGGCTCTGCACGTTTCAACCCACAATGCATCCCCACTACCTAGATTGTTTTCGAATTAAGCAAATGTCCGAGGTTCTGACATAACCGAATATTTGATGGATGATGAGCCAATGCTCGCGCTATCTACTTATTAGTGCTCCAACCCGTTTCTAATGGAATCGGCACTCTTTACTGTCGAAAATGACATGGTCAATTAATCAGTAATAATGACCTGCTCCTTCCACCTGCCGATAGGACGCTTCATTGCAGATATAAAATTAATCTGAGAAAACGCGTCGAGTTTTTATCCACGAAAATGACAAATTAGGAATTTGATTCACCGTTCCAAATTATATTTTCTCAAGAACGCGATCAATCACGGGTAAGATTTCACTAAAACTTTCTTGTTTTTCAAATACAGCACAAACGCCATAATGTAACACCCGTTTTTTATCTTCTTCATTCAAATGGCCACTGAACACAACCACAGGTAGCGAGAGGGTTTGGCTTCCTCCCTTGAGACGTTCAAGAAATTCAAACCCTCCCAAAACTGGCATCCGATTATCAGTAATAATTAAGTCGGCATGTTGCGTCTCTAACCATTTTAAGGCCAGGGCTCCGTGATCGGCTTCAGCACAAATATAGCCTTGGGATTCGAGAAAAGTGCGAATGGCCTTCCGAGCAGGGCGGTCATCATCGACAATCAGAATCCGCTTTTTCCCTGAATTCAAATGGGGGCCAGAGGTTGGAATATGAGAGCTTTCAGAGTGATTTTTACCGATGCCACTAATTTGACAAAAGGTCGGGACAAGCTGTTGAAGATGCTCAAGAACCGAACGAGAATCATTGCCCACAGACATTGCTTTAATTTCATTGATCTTGTCGAAAATTTGGAAATCGAGAGATTGTTGAGAATGGACCTTCAGGATGCTCTCAAGTGAAGAAGGAATGGTACTTTCGGAATGTCCCACTAACTCCTCCTGTAACTTCTCTCCAGGACGAAGCCCAATAAATTCAATCGAAATGTCTTTATCCGGCAAGTGACCAGATAGTTTAATGAGATTACGAGCAAGATCTACTAGCTTTATCTGTTCCCCCATTTCAAGGAGATAAATACTCCCTTGCTCACCAAGTGTTGCTGCCTGGAGCACCAACCCCACAGCCTCGGGGATAGACATAAAATATCGACGAACCTCAGGATGGGTGACCGTAACCGGCCCCCCTGCATTAATCTGCTGTTGAAAACGAGGGACAACACTCCCATTACTCCCCAACACATTCCCAAATCGGACCGTCAAAAAGCATGTAGACGCGTGTCCCGCTAATCCTTGAATGACTAATTCGGCGGCCCGCTTCGTGGCCCCCATCACACTTGAGGGATTTACCGCTTTATCAGTTGAAATCAAGACAAAGTGCTCGACCCCATACTGATTGGCCATATCAGCAACAGCCCAGGTTCCCAATACATTATTTTTAAATGCTTCACTAGGATTCATTTCCATTAAGGGAACATGTTTGTGGGCCGCAGCATGAAATACAATGTCGGGGCGGTACTCTTGCATCGTGCTCTCAAGGCGCTGAGCATCCGTAATATCGCCGAGTACCGGGTAGATAAACTTGGCATGCCCATGATCATCTAACTCACTATTGATAGTATACAAACTGTTTTCATGTCGCTCGTACAGGATGAGAGCCTCTGGTTCAAACCCGACAATTTGACGGCAAAGCTCCGATCCAATGGAGCCTCCTGCACCTGTGATAAAGACTCGCTTCCCCTTGATAAGTTGTGCAACTGGTTCTGGGCGTAAATTCACAGAAGGTCGTTGAAGTAAATCTTCTATGGCCAGCGAACGAATCTGGTTAATCGAAACATGACCATTTAAAATATCTTCTAGTTTTGGTAACGTCTTAATCTGCAGCTTAAACGGTGATAAAATGGTCATAATGTCTCGCACCACAGCGGCACTCGCGCTGGGCAAAGCCACTAAGACTTCCTCAGGCTTCAACATTGGCAAAAGGTCAACGAGGTCGTGACGGGCACCTAAGACTTTCACGCCATGAATCCGCTTATTGAGCTTGGCGGGATCATCATCAACAAACCCAATGGGCACATAGGTACAGGATGGATGAGCTTGCATTTCCCGAACAATCTCAGCCCCAGCATCTCCTGCGCCAATCACCAGTACTCGCTTCATCCGGCTTATGACTTTTCGCTCACGGTATAATCGGACCGCGACTCGAATGCCAACGAGAAACCCGATTAGCATAATGGCATCAATAATGTATACCGAACGCGGATACGCCCCCACCTGCAAGATCCAAGCAACCAACACATAAAAGGCTAGAGATCCAGACAAGACCCCAACTAATATTTTCTTCACATCCCAAATGCTGACGTATCTCCAAAGCCCCTCATTGAGCCTAAACACAAAAAACGATATTCCACGAATCAATATGAGCCATGGCAACATACCTGTGAACAATTGATATGACCCGGAAGATATTTGACCATCAAATCTCAACCAGAATGCAATATAATTGGCCAACACAATAAGAGACACGTCCAAGATTGGGATAAGGACTCGTTTATGTCTATACAGAAATTTAAACACCATCGTCTCTTCTATTTCATTATGGTGCTGCGAGGCTCGCACTCTCAGCAATACCGTTCGCATCCCAAATAACTTCAGAAGCGTCTGGGCGATAACGGCCAAGTCAAAAGCAAAAGATCGATGCTCAATATAGAGATTTGCCAATCGGATTTTTTCTGGAAGAACCTCTTGCAAATAAGTAGATTCTGAAACTGGAGGCTTAATGGTTGATGTACCAAAAACAGTCAAGTCATCGACATACATGAGAAATGAAAGATCCATCAATCCGGGACGAACTTGAATGATCCCTTCGTACCGATCTCTGAATTGATTGACATAATAAGGGACTTCGGGACGTGGCCCGACTAAACTCATTTCACCTTTCAGCACATTAATGAGTTGAGGCAATTCATCCAATTTAAATTGGCGCAACAAACGTCCAATTCGTGTAAAGCAATGAGATGAGACCACAGGAGACTGCTCTTGTCCCTGGGGTTCAGCATAAATCATCGTACGAAACTTATACCGGAAAAAGTGGCGAAATCCCTTCCCCACATAAATTCGACTGAAAAAAATTGGCCCTCGACTTTCTAATTTAATGAAGACGGCAATCAGGACAAAGATGGGAGAACAGAGAAGGAGAGCACACAGTGCTCCAAGAAAATCGAACGAACGCTTGATCATCTTTGGCACTCCAAAATGTCAAAATATAAAGACATTAAATTTTGGGCACAACGGATAAAGGGTAGAGCATTATAGTGAAGAATATGGTATCTGGCTATCTTTAATGGGTTATTCCAAGAAAAAAATGTCTTTACCTGCCCTAGAGATATTTTTCACATCTTGCGTCTGAGGACCCTGTTCCAAGCGTAGCTATTGATTGATCATCGTTTTGGCTGTTGGTAAGCCCAAGAAAGGCTTTTCACCGTAAGCCAGTGGGCTTATACCCTTAATCCAATTGATCCCCACTTCATATAGCGGTATTCTCTTACTCAACATCCCTTCATAAACCAAGAAGCAGACCATAATCTCACCGACCTCTATAGGTTGAATTGAGATGAAACATTTCTTGTAAATACGTAGTAATACTATCGTTAATTTGAGTAACTCCTGCCACAGCGTCGTCATCACGAACATTCTTCTCCCTCTAGAGTACAGGCCTCTCGTTACCAAGGTGAAGAGTGCACCACTCCAAAACCTAGAACGGCGATACATGTAACCTGAGCATGAGGTAGAAACTCATTCGAACATCAATTTTATAGGAAAATTCAGAAGGACACGCTATCCCATAGCCTGTATAAATGGGTATACATCACTCTTGAAAGCGGAGGAAACCAGCAAGGAATACCTCTCGCCAGACCATGAATTTCCGTCCCGCTGAACATGTAAGGATACGATGAAAATTCGCGTACTATTTAGTGGGGAACCAAAGCGCATGACATCAAACGCAGTTTGCGAAACCTACCAAAACGTTTATCTGGACCATGGATATTGTAATGGACGAGAGGGAGTTGAATTGGATGGACTCAAACGGGAGTAAGTAGCAAAAAGAATCTGTAAGATTGCACTTCACGCCTCCAGCAGCGCTCGATCTCAGACGTCTTTCGCTTTTGAGAAGTCACAACCGCCTTGCAATGGGATAACCAGGACTCGAAGTGAAAGATATTTCGGCGATCAGACCTGCAAAAAGAAACATATTCAGGACATATGGGAAAAAGGATAGGCTAGGTTCTGTGCGTGCTCAACGCCGATGTTGAGAAATTAACATGGTTACCGCTTCAATGACTCTCTTAATATCCGACTCCGTCATTTTGGGGTAGATCGGTAGTGAAATAATTCGCTCACACACCTTCGTAGCTATGGGGAAGTCATCAGGTCGGAACCTATAAGTCTTGCGGTAATACGGATGAAGATGAAGAGGGTGAAAGTGGACACTGACTCCAATGCCCTGTTCTTTCAGTAATACAATGAATTCATTCCTCCCAATTCTCAACCGCTCCAGGTCAAGCTGGATAACATAGAGATGCCAGGCATGTTCCACCTCCGTATTGGCAGACGGAAGGATGATTTCTGGAATTTTCTGGAACGCATCACTGTACAGCCCGGCATAATGCTGCCGCACCATTCTAAATCGATCACATTTCCTTAACTGAGAAATCCCAAGCGCCGAAGCAATATCGGTTAAATTATACTTGTACCCCGGATAGCAAATATCATAACGCCAGGAACCTTCTGGGCTATATCGATTTACGGCTTCACGCGATATTCCATGAAGACTCAAAATTCTCATTCGCTCGGCCCACTCGGCATTATCAGTGGTCGCCATTCCCCCTTCCCCAGTCGTAATCGTTTTCGTCGCATAAAAGGAAAAACAGGTAATGTCGCCAATCGTCCCCACCTTTTCCCCTCGATATTGGGCAGGAAGCGCATGAGCGGCGTCCTCAATCACTTTGATATCATGCTGTCTGGCTATCGCTAGCAGCAGATCCATCTCGCAAGGCAGACCAGCAAAATGTACCGGGATGATCGCTTTCGTCTTCGAGGATATGGCCCGCTCAACCGATTGAATATCAATATTCAGCGTGTCCTCTTGACAGTCAACCAACACAGGGCTTGCATTGAGATAATGGACAACTTCGGCCGTTGCGGCGAATGTCATCGTTGGCACAATAACTTCATCCCCGGCTGTCACACCAACCGCTTCCAAGGCCAAATGTAAAGCAGCGGTACAAGAATTGACAGCGACAGCATGTCGAGCGCCAATCTGTGCAAGAAACTTTTCCTCGAACAGTTGAGTTTTCGAACCCGTCGTCAACCAACCAGATCGCAGCGTCTCAACCACAGCAGCGATATCGTCCTCTCCAATATCAGGACGATGAAATGGGAGAAAAGGTGTCATAAGTTATCACCAATACACATAGATCGCTCCAGATAAAATACGTGTGAAGTCCCAAGAGCACTTGAGGTACAGTACATGGCACAAGAAGTCTACTTCAAGAATTCCTCACTCACGATGCTCATCAATGACAAAACATCACATGTACCAGACAACATGCTTACTTAAAACATTAGCGAACAGCCGTCGCTTTATCAAACGTTGAACTTGCAAGCGCTGAGAGAAAGATCACGCCAGTTCCAGAAAGCAACAGCGGCACGTCTATATCTCTGTTCACGAACACCCATGAAACCAGCTCTATCCCTAATAAGACTACGAGGCCAATGAGCAAAGAAAAAATAATGGCCTTTACCACGGAACGTACCAATCGTGAAAAAATGATATAGGCAAGAAATCCTACAGGAAACAATGCGACAAACCAAAATGCCCATTTACCTACAGAGTAAAACAGCGTCAAATGATCTCGTCCATCGACCGTAAGGATCGTATGGACTCGTCCGTCCACAAACAGCGTAAAGTAACCGACGCGATAGGTCACGACAATGTGGTGACGTCCCTCAGTGAGCGGATCATCCGTCGTCTTCAACGCGGGGTGAATACCATTCAGACCAGATAAAGGCGTCCGTAATCGAAAGATAATGTTTTTTCCATCCTGACCAAGCGTAAAGTTCCGCAACAACGTATTCGCTGAATACGAAAGGATTCTCGCAGGTCCAGTCTGCTCCAGGCTCTCCGGCTCAACCCAGGCCTCAACAGACAGCTGACTGCGAGAACACATGTGGCGTAGACAAAGTTTTTGAGCAGGCCCCGCACTGACAATACGCGTGGA
>BQIX01000203.1 GCA_021604145.1 Nitrospirales bacterium | reverse complement strand
ACGCTTGAGCGGCCGGGATGGAGTAATCCCAATGGGGTTGTATCAATCGGACCTGCAGAAATTAAAGTCGTCGAGTTTGTCGCCAAACATCAGGGAACATGGTTATTTCATTGTCATGTGCTGCCCCATGTGACCGATGATGAACAATATCCGCGTGGCATGTTGACTGTACTAGAAGTCAAAGACCACAAAGCAAAAGAAGCAGGTAAAGCCTTGATCGAAAAAGATCCACAAATAGAAGGAAAGGAGTAATCTCAACAGACTCAAGTAGCTTCAATCCAAGATTTTCACCCTTTTGACCATTCCGATGGGATCGCGGACCGTGGTCATGATGTCTACAACAAAAACTACAAGGCTTGTCATGGCGACTTTGCACAAGGAGACTACGGCCAAAAATTGAAACAGAATCCTATTCTTCACAACGACAGTCAATTTTTGAAGACTGTGTTAAAGGAACGGGCAAACATGCCGACTTGAGAGGGATGGTTGAGTTCCCAAAAGATCGCTGATGTCCACGCCTACCTCAAAACGCTCATTCCAGCAGAACCCTAATTGCTGTTTTCGTCTGTATGTGGGCAAAACTGGCTTTTTGCCTCTATAAGAAAAGACGGCCGACCCAAAAGAGAGACGCGGGAAGAATGAGACGAATTGCTCTAACAGCATGCAACCTTCCCATCCTGTTAGACTATCACTAGTTCCCCCATCGAGGCCGAGATGAGACGTCCCGGCTCTGCCGAATTTTTCATTGGACCTCGTACCCGATACTGATATGGATAATTTACTTGCAGCTCGGACTCTCATGGCGATGTCGCTGGGATTTCACATCATCTTTGCGGTGGTGGGCATGGCCATGCCTCTGCTCATGGTCATTGCAGAATGGCGGTGGTTGAAAACCGGCCAAGAGGTGTATTTGACCATTGCTAAACGATGGGCGAAGGGAACTGCCATCTTCTTTGCCGTCGGGGCCGTGTCTGGAACAGTCTTGTCCTTTCAACTTGGCCTGCTTTGGCCGAAGTTCATGGAATGGGCAGGCCCGATGATCGGACTGGCATTTTCCATTGAGGGTTTTGCGTTTTTTACGGAAGCTATTTTTCTCGGCATTTATTTGTACGGATGGCAAAAGGTCAAACCACGCGTACATCTGACCGCTGGGATGGTCGTCGCACTCAGTGGAATCCTCTCCGGGGTGGTCGTCGTGATGGCCAACGGGTGGATGAATACCCCCAGAGGATTTACTCTGGTCGATGGAGTCCCATCGAATATCGACCCCATCGCCGCGCTGTTGAATCCTTCTGGTCTTTTGCAGGCCCCGCATATGATCCTCGCCGCATTTGCTGCTGCGGGATTTGCCGTCGCTGGCATTCATGCCTTTCTGCTACTCCGCCATCCCAATCACCCCTTTCATCAACACGCCTTTACCATTGCATTGGCCGTGGGTTGTGTAAGCGCAATTCTTCAGCCACTGAGTGGGGACCTTCTCGCTAAACGCGTGGCAGAACTTCAACCTTTAAAGTTGGCCGTCTTTGAGGGTCAAGTGCATACCCAACGGGGTGCCCCTTTTCGCATTGGTGGCATATGGAACTCTGAACAAGAGGCGTTCGATTATATCTTAGAAATACCCTATCTTCTCAGTTTGATGGTTCATCATGATCCCAAGGGTGAAGTCCAAGGGTTCATGGATTTTTCCAAAAAACATTGGCCACCCATTATGATCGTCAGAACGGCGTTTCAAATGATGGTACTTATTGGGTTCATCATGATGGTTCTTGCCCTCTGGGCTTTGTGGCTGGCGTTCTCGAAACACGACATCGCTCAATGCAAACCGTTTCTGAAAGCTATGGTGTTGGCAACCCCTCTAGGATTTATCGCAACAGAAATTGGATGGGTCACAACGGAAGTCGGGCGGCAACCCTGGGTCGTCGTAGGTTATTTGAAAACTGCAGAAGCCGTCACCCCCATGCCAGGCCTCAACATACCACTGATATTTTTTGCTGCGCTGTATACCTTTCTGGCCTTTATCGTCACCTGGCTCATGCTCCGCCATGTTTCAGCAACCCCTGGAGAGTATGAGATGAAGCCTCGCGCCGAAAGGGCCAAACTCGTATGATTGACCTCGAAGTCATACTTGCCCTTGCGCTGCTTATTGCTCTCACTTTTTACGCATTAATGGGAGGAGCGGACTATGGGGCCGGCGTGTGGCATCTCCTCGCTCGTGGAGCAACCCGTGGGAAACAGCACAAATTGATTGGCGAAGCCATCGGACCCGTTTGGGAAGCGAATCACGTCTGGCTGATTCTCATTGTCACCATATTGTTCACCGCATTTCCAACCGCCTATGCCCAAATTTCGGTGACGCTCCACATTCCTTTGACACTGTTAGTCATTGGTATTGTGCTCCGAGGCTCAGCCTATGCATTTCGGCATTACGATATTCAGGATGACGAACTCCACGTCCGCTGGGATCAATTGTTTGCCCTTGCCAGCCTCATGAGCCCGTTACTGCTTGGGATCATCATTGGAAGCATTACGGCTGGAAATTTCCCCAGAAACCCCACGAGTTTCCTAGAAGGGTATGTGTCGAATTGGATTCAGCCTTTTCCCCTGGCCGTCGGACTCTTAACATTGGTCTTGTTTGCGTATTTAGCAGCCGTCTATCTCATTCTTGAAACACAGGACATTGCGCTCCAGGAAATGTTTCGATCACGCGCAATCGTTGCGGCACTGCTTACAGGCGTCATCGGCGAAGTCGTATTCTTCTTAGGTCAAACTGACGCTCCAGATTTATGGGGTGACATCATCAACAGTATCTGGGGAAGATGTATTATGCTGGGAACAATCATGGTGACAATCTCTGCGATCTGGTTTCTTGTGACACGCCGTTATTGGTGGGCACGAACGTGCGCTATTTTTCAGGTTATCTTAACTCTTTGGGCATGGGGCATTGCACAGTTTCCGTACTTAGTCCCGCCTCATCTGACTATCTACAATTCTTCTTCCCCAACCATCACGCTTCAGTTTATGGTCCTTGCCTTGGTGGCCGGAGCGGTACTCCTATTTCCGTCGCTCTATTATCTGCTCCGTATATTTAAAGGTGGCCCCTTGTTAGGATTTCTTAAGCGCCATGAGTAATCGACGTCTCAGAGACTGTTCACACACACCGGCCACAGCTGTGGTTCACGAGAACGGCGAACACGTGTTGAGAAAACATCCACCGTATCCGCTCACGGTCTACTATGATGGAGACTGTCCAATTTGTCGACGTGAAATCAGTCTCATCAAGATGCTCAATCGAAAAGAGCGGCTTCAATTCGTGGACTTTTCCAAATCATCTTACGATGAAGCAGACCATGGACTTTCTTCATGCAACTTGGCGCGTGTGATTCATGCTCGGTGGTCGGATGGGACAATCATTCATGGCGTGGACGTATTCAGAGAAACGTGGGAGGCCATTGGATTAGGCATTCTCGCTCGATTAAGCCGTCAATCCATCATCAATCAATGGCTTGTTCGAGCCTATGCCTGGTTCGCTAAAAATAGACTACGACTGACAGGACGCACCTGAATGGAGAATATTTCGACCAATTGTACACAACCGCTCGAGTACAAATGATTTTACCAATTTTCGAGGAGAGGATTGTATCCCACAGCATTGCTGCAAGGTACTTAGGACTACATACGATAACGATGTGAAAGTTTCTGTACATGCCTCTTCTCGAGTGTTGAAGGGGAATCCTGAAACTCCAGAGCTTTCATGACTATACCTCTCAACATACCAGGGAAAATCAATTGATGCACAGGATACGTGGCATACCAATACAGGAGTCCGAGCACTCCCAGCGGATCAAAGATAGCGGTCTGTCTAATCGTGGAACCTTCGTCCTGTTTTTGGACTTCGAATTCTAGCCACGCACGACCGGGAAGTTTCATTTCTGCCCTAAGGCGCAATCGTTTATTGAGTTCAAAACATTCCACTCTCCACCAATCAAGCGTATCCCCAACGCTCAACCATTCAGGATCACGACGACCACGGCATATTCCTATCCCACCAACTAACACGTCCAAGAACCCTCTCAGTCGCCAGAGATATCCTGCATAGTAATATCCCGTACGCCCACCAATCCTTCGAATTGGGACAAAAGCCTCTTCCGGAGTAACGTCGACATAGGCTTTTCGCATATCCACTAAGCGATTTCCATAGCGCGTGGGTTGATTCTTGTCCATCAATCCTCCAACTGATGTGGCATCGGACCAGCGGGTAGCCGCGAGAGTTTGGTCTTCGTTACGTAATGCGGAAGCAATAGCTTCGCTCACACCTCGCGGGCGAATGGAAAAGCGCTGCAAGGCCGTGTCATCCTTCACTATAGTCGGAAAGCGAATGCCATCGATGAGCTTGCGACCTACACGCGCATAGACTGGTGTCACGAGGCCTAACCATAAACTAGACAGTCGTGGCGTCAGGAAGGGAACAGGAATCATGACACGCCGCAATCCACGCTGCTGTGCATATTCCTTCATGAGGTCACCATAGGAAACCTGATCAGTTCCGCCGATTTCGAAGACGGCATGACCTTCAACTTCGACGTCTAGACCGGCGATGAGATACTGAAGGAGATCACCAATGGCGATTGGTTGGGTAAGAACAGAAACCCAGCGAGGCGTGATCATCAAGGGCAACCGCTCCACTAGCGCTCGTACCATCTCGAAGGAAAGACTTCCCGAACCGATGACGACAGAAGCTCGAAATTCAATCACTTGAACATTGAAGTTGCGCAACTCCTCCCCTACTCGATGACGACTTCTGAGATGAGCGGATAACTTGGTTTGATCATCACCGAGCCCGCCCAGATAAATAATTCGACGAACACCGGCTCGCTCAGCAGCCCTTCCAAAATTTTCAGCCGCTTGCCGTTCCTCTGCTTCAAAGGATTCGCCAGACCCCATAGAATGGACGAGGTAATACGCGGTATGAATCCCATCCATGACAGTGGCCAGCGATTGTGGTTTTAAAAGATCAGCTTGTACACATTCACTGTGCTCTCCTACTCGAGCACGCGCATACTCTGAATTTCGAGCCAAACTTCTAACTGCGCATCCATGCTTACTCAGCTCACCGACTAACCGTCCTCCTACATAGCCGGTCACTCCTGTGAGAAGAACAGGGTTCTCGTTACTCCATTGATTCATTTACAAAGTCCTGAATTTTTATTCGTATTCCGACCATATACAGTATGTAGGAAACTCAACGAAGGCGAACACGTTCTCAGGAGTCAAATTTTTCTGAGATCATCCCATCAATGATTGGAGTAGTGGCTTGTTTGCCTCATTGCCGGGCGCCCAGGAGGAGTCCAACAGATGGTTAGCCAATGAGACGACATTTGAGTTGATCTCTGCTGTTTTTGATTAGTTTTGAGTTAGCGTCAACAAACAAATTTCTAAGTCTTTGAGGCTTCGAAATACGGAAAGTTTTTCTTTTTGGAAGACTGACTCATGAGCAAGCGCCCCCTTGCCGCCAACTCCGACATGACTTACAGACATCAACTGCTCTGAAAGCATACGTGCCAACCGCTCAGCCTCCTCATCTGAAGAAATGATCGTAAGTGAGAAGAGAATCAAGGACGGATGAAGTGCAGCACAATATCTTTTTAATCCATCAATCGGCATGCGATGTCCGAGATAGGACGTCCGGCAACCTCGCGCCGCACAAATATACGCAACCGACTGTGCGCCAATATCATGCATCTCACTTTCCGGGCAGGATACGACGATCACCGGCGCTTGTTCAATGACCCGTAATTGATTCATCGCGGAAGAGACTTTCTGCTTAATAAGGTTTGAAACATAGTGTTCTTGAGCAACACTGATCACCCCCTCGTGCCACAACTCCCCTACTCGCTCAAGAAGAGGAAACAGAAATCGTTGCAACGCTTCTTCAAACGGTATGACTGCTAGTGCGCCATTGAGCTTTCGTTCAAACAGATCCTGTTCATGATGCTGAATAGCATTCGTCAGCTCCTGGACTAATTGCTCAGTTGGAGCTTCAATTTGGATCGACTCTATCGACGAAACTTTTGAACGCTTGAGCAGTTCCTCCCGTCCCAATTCGGCTAGCGTTCCTATCGAAAACCCTTTGTCGACCTCCCTCTTAAGGTAGCGGAAGAACTTCACGTCTTCGTCCGTATACTGGCGATAGCGGTTCTTCCCCCGGGTCGGAGCAACGAGGTCGTATCGCTTTTCCCACGCGCGAATTACATGTGGAGTGAGACCAGTGAGCTTTGAAAACCTATGAATTCTATAAGTAGGCATGACTAATTAATACCATTATGTCTAATGTACGTCAAAGTATATTACTAAAAACAATTGACAAACATTAATTTAATGTATTATGTTTAGACATACATTAGACAAACATTAATCATTCAAAAGGATTAATTCAATGTTAAATCACTCCACAATCAATCATTCGTTAGTTCAAACCAGCACTTCAACTATCGACCGAATGCTCCGCGAAGAACACTGTCATCGTTGTGGGGGCCTCATGATTCAAGATTACTGTCTTGATGTAGGAAGTGACA
>BQIX01000202.1 GCA_021604145.1 Nitrospirales bacterium | reverse complement strand
GCCATGTCGCAACAACCCTCAGTGGCAATGGGTCTCCTGGGGGTCTGGAATCGCGGCATTTTTGTGGATCACCGGATCAGTGCTGTTCTCTCTGTATGTCGAAAATTTTGGAAAATATAATGAGACCTACGGTTCCCTTGGATCAGCAGTCGTATTGTTTATGTGGTTCTTTGTTACGGCGTATATCGTAGTGTTTGGGGCCGAAGTCAATGCCGAAATGGAACGACAAACCAAACATGACACAACCGTCGGACCGGAAGAGCCAATCGGTGAACGCGGAGCATCCGCAGCCGACACTGTTGGAAAAGTGCCGTAACAAAAGCGTCGAGGATTTTTCCCTTTGTATACCTGAATCTCCATGTTTGACTGAGGACAAAGTGTGAAAAAATCTTTGTAACTCTCGCAGAGGTTCTTCTTGCCTAGAAGGTCATGATATGAAACGCACCATTATTCTCGATGTTGATGGAACGCTGATGGATACCAATTATTTGCATGTCGAGGCATGGGCTCGTGCTTTTCAGAAATATGAGCTTCCTATCCCTCGTGCAGCTATTCATCGACAGATAGGGAAGGGGTCAACTCTTATGCTGGAGGAACTTCTTAACGATGCATCATTACGACCGGAAGCCAGTGAATGGCACAGCCATTTTTTTACCGACCTTCAACAGTATGGGAGGGCTTTACCGGGTGCGAAAGAGATGATAGAGGAACTGTTTTCTCAAGAAATGGCCATATGGTTCGCGACGAGCGCAAAGTCAGAGGAATTAGACTACTATCTTGATAAACTTGAAGCACACGAAAAACTGGCCGGGATTGTTACTTCTGATGACGTGGAGCACGGTAAACCGGCACCACATATTTTTCAGCAGGCCCTCGAACGGTCGGCCAGTTCTCCAGATGAAAGTATTGTTGTTGGGGACACCATTTGGGATATCCAAGCGTCCCGTGGATGTGGACTTCAAACCATTGCTGTATTGACCGGCGGAGCGTTTAGTCGACAGGAACTACAGGAGGCTGGAGCCGTGGCCATTTATGAGCATTGCGGAGAACTCCTCGCGACAGGATTTCCTCAGACCTTTCCCAGTCCCAGTTCTTGATCAACCTCTATTTGAAAAAGAAGATGTTACTTTCCCCATGATTCTGAGTTTGTTGTTGTTATTTAATTTGAATCTTGTTAATGACGGACTGTACTCCTTTTGCATTTTTAGCGACTTCTTCGGCTTGTTTTCGTTGAGTCTCATTTTCAACGAACCCCCCTAAAGTAACAACTCCTTTACGGGCTTTGATGTTTATCGGAGCAACATTGAGCGTCGACTCTTGAGCTATGGCCACTTTCACTGTCGCCGCAATTCTCTCATTTTCATCGGAAACGTTACTGTCTTGTCCAAGATGATTCCAGCAGCCCATCGCTGTGGAAAAGAAGAAAATGAGGAGAACTCTAAGAAAAATTCGCCGTATATATGTAACGAAAATAATTTTTGTTTTTTGTATATTGATTATCAGCATTGCGAGCTACACATTTTAAAGGATGACTCACGAGGAAAATCTGGATGAAAATTGGCCGACGAGATTTGACTTCTTTCAGCTTGATAAGCTTTTGAAATCACAAAGGTAATTGACTACATTTGTATAAAGTGTTGAATTGCTTGATATCTGCTGACGAAAATCCCTGAGTGAAAACATCAATGAAAGATTTCCTAGGTTGCCGACACGGTACGTGAGTAAAATTTTTCAAGATGAGCGATTGACTGAAGGTACGTATGTGGACATTGCGCGGAATAAAAAATCATAACCTACAAATAGGCTTATCGAGAGATGTTATGGCCATTTACTGGACAACGTCTCCTTCTGTAGTTCGGCTTCAATATTCTGGACTCGTATCCACTAATTTTACCTTACCATGTTTCTCATGTTCTTTTCGGTTCATTATGTCAACCTCGACAAACATCTGAGCAAAAGTAAATGAAGCAAGTGAGTTGCTCTAAGATTGAATGCCTCGATATAGAAATTGGACGAGGCTACTCCCTCCCTCAAGAGGGAGGGAGTAGCTGAGGAGGTAGGATAAAGGCAGGATGATTGGTGGGATGGAAGAACAAGGCGTGATTCATGACAGCAAAAGTTTTTGTTATCTGTTCTTCTCAAGACTGTTCAATCGAGACTTCATACATGCACACCTGTGTATGTGCCTATTAATGAATATTGCAATTAATTACGAAGTCGTAATTTATTGATTACCCGTCTTGCGCCGATGTCGTAGGTTGTTTCGACAGCATCAGCCATCGCTGATCGGTCTTCAACGGTTCCCCGCAATGTCGCTACCCCAGACCGCACATTGACGGATATTCCTTCTCCAAGTTCATCGTATAAATCGGATTCTAAACGGCTGTCGCTGTAATTTAGCCAAGGTCTTTCATCATGATGAGTAACTTGAAGTTTATTAATCACTTTTCTGGCCCCGCCCTCGTAGGCATTCTCCACTGCCGCGACCATTGACCCGCGATCTTCAACCGTTCCTGTCAATGTGGCCACTCCGCGTCGCACTTTCACTCGCACCCTGTCTTCATCAACATAGGGACTTCCATCCAATTCATCGCGAATATCTTCTCGTATTTCAAAGTCAAGTTGGCGGAGTTCATCTCGATTGACATTTCCCATTCCGGCATAAATATCTCGTCTACTGTGAGACCTTCGATTTTGCCGATTTTGGTAAAGCTCATTGTCAACGTCACCATACTGGTCAGTGTAGTAATCAAGGGAATTATTCTGTCTATTTTCATAGCGATCATCATGACTATCGTGGTAGTTGCGCGAGTTCTTAATCATGAGAGCCTTCGGGGTATCGTCAGAATACGATAATAAATTCAAGGATGAACTATGCGCGGAAACTGGAGAGGTGAAGGCCAATGCGCATACAGTAAGCACAATGGGGAGAGATCGTTTGAAATATAATTTTGGCACCATGGGAGCCTCCTTACTAGATTGAAGAGTGTAAATGTTTTCTTGAGTTCCGACAGGGGGCTTATTTCCTGTCGCTTTTTTACCGTAACAAAGCGTGAAAACTGATCAAAGAGACAAATTTAAAAATTCATCCCTTTTAATGTCCACTAATGTCCAAGTAAATTTCGAGAAAACACTTAATAGCGCGAGCATAGCTGTGCGCTCATCTATTTATGAACAAGGATGTTTTTTGGAAAAGGGTTATGGAGGTGAATGCAGACATTTTCAAAAGCTCGTTCATAAATTTGTCTATAACGAAAGACGAGGAAGCGAGTTAGTATTTGATGAAATACGGAGTGCTAAGCAGCAAGGTAGTAGAGAAGTTCCTTCGATGAAACTGAACCATGACTTGTTGCGAAGATAGCGATAACCACAGTGAGTGAGTGTCTCTAGCACCGGATTTCTTCTTAGAGATGTCCATAGAAATTTCAAGGGATATGATAAAAACTATTTCTTATTATCTTGTCATCCTCTCAGTTCTTGTGTCGACTGGGCTTATTTCATTCCAGAAACGCGCGATAGCGGAAATGCCAACGACGATACCTGACCATCTTCGAGAGCACCTGGAGGATTTGAATGGCCTGTATGAAGTTGATATTGCCTCAACATATAAAGAAAGAAAGTATGTCCCGATTTGGATGGAAGGGTACCAGATCAATCAATCTGGAGAAGAATTGCTTCACGTTATTTCTGATGCCAGAGAGCAAGGACTGGATTCACATGATTATGACCTAGAGGAAATTCAGTGGTTGCTTCGGACTGCCCGTCTTTTTCCAGTGGGTGACCATATTGCTCGTGCCGAAATGTTGTGGAAATTGGAGCTCGCACTGACAAAAAATTTCTTCAAATTAGCCGACCATCTTACCGCTGGACGCATTTCTCCACAGGCAGTCAATGGGAAATGGTTTTTAGCAGACGATCGCTATGCATTGCCGATGATTCTGTCAGATGGGTTGGAATACGGTATCGCGAAAACCATTAAAAAGATTGCTCGTGAGCATGATGGGTACGCCCCCTTCTCGAGGCGCTGGCGTCCTATCGAGCCATTCACGATCAACATGGTTGGCCGACCATCTCAGAAGGACCTCTGCTCGGTTCTGGGTCAGAGGGTGAACGCGTGGGTGCTCTTCGACGTCGTTTGATTGCGACAGGAGATCTAAAAGATGTTTCTGAGAAAAAGGAGTTTGACGAAAATGTCAAACAAGCGGTACGTCGATTCCAACGGCGGCATGGGTTATCCGTAGATGGACTCATTGGTTCTGAAACGCTGTCGGTCTTGAATGTTCCGGTTGAAGTTCGAATAAAGCAAATTCTTCTTAATATGGAAAGACGTCGATGGCTGCCAAGTGAATTAGGAGCGAATTATGTCTATGTGAACATTCCCGACTTCATGCTTACGGCATACTTCGAAGGCGAACAACGTATGAAGATGCGAGTGATCGTAGGAAAACCAATGAGTCAAACGCCTATTTTTAGTGATACCATCGAATATGTTGTGTTTAATCCTTATTGGAATGTGCCTCGGAGTATTGCAACTGAAGAAATTCTTCCCAAGTTTCTCAAGGATCCTATGTACCTGCGATCCAAGAATTATGAAGTTGTCGACAGAGATGAACAAATCCTCGAATCCCATTTATTCACTGTGGAAAATTTAGAAAATGACAAAGTTCGAATTAGACAAAGGCCTGGCCCCTCGAATGCCCTTGGCTTAGTCAAGTTCATGTTTCCGAATGACCATGCAATTTATTTGCATGACACGCCAGCTGAATTTCTCTTTGATGAGTCGGAGAGAGATTTTAGCCATGGCTGTATACGAATTGAGGATCCAGAAGCTTTTGCGGAATTATTATTAGGTGAGACATTCACCACTGAAAAAATATCTGAAATATTTGAAACACAGGAACGTCAAGTCGTAGATATGCCGTATCCCGTCCCCGTGTATATTGTGTACTTTACAACCTGGGTGGACAATGATGGATTCGTAAATTTTCGCGATGATATTTACGGTCATGATGAACGACGGTGGACGGCCTTGAAACCTGTCCTCGAAGATACAGTGGGTCGGGATCAAAATACTAGATCGTCAATGCAAGGGACTGAAAATCTTGCATTTGATTATCAATCATATGTTGCGGCAAAAGAGTAATATTTGTAATGAGCTCTTCTGTCAAACATAGACCAGTGAATATCCTCATAACCATTTTGTCTATTCTCATAATAACCATGTCCATGACAGGTGTGAGAGCGCAAAATTTTTCGAAACTTGAAAAAGTGAATTTTTCGGTAAAATTCAAAGATGATCTTAATCCGTATCGAGTACTTGGAATCTTTTTAATGCCAGGTGAAAAAATCGAATTCGAATGCGTATTTACCGATCCACAAAGTACCTTTATGATCACGCCATCAAAAGGTGTTCTTGAACCTGTTTCGAAAGAACGTTGGAGATGGAAGGCCCCTCATACAAAAGGTATGTATACCGTCACGATCACTGAGATGCCAAGTCAGAATGTCATGGTGTTTCATGCGTTTGTGATGGTTCCATTTCAATCCAAAAATAGCAAGCTCAATGACTATAGAATTGGACAATATCAGCAGAAACCTCTCAAAAATAATCCGGTCTATGCACCTCCACAAGGATTCATCGAAGTCACGAAGCAGAACCGCCATGAACTGGTCTCGCCGCATTTTACGTTGGGACAATTTGTTTCCAAACAGCCTAGCAAGTATCCAAAGTATGTCGCACTGCGAGAGCGACTGCTGTTGAAATTAGAAATGATTCTCGAAGCGGTGCAGGAGACTGGGAGGAAGGTGAAAACTCTCCACGTCATGAGCGGATTTCGAACCCCATTTTATAACAAGGCCATCGGAAACCCAACGCTGTATAGTCGTCATCTCTACGGAGATGCCGCCGACATTTTTATTGATCAAGATCAAAACAATATAATGGATGACCTTGATCATGATGGAAAAACTACCCTTGTGGATGCTCAAAGGCTTGCCAATATCATTATCGATAAATCGAAAGAAGCCTGGTATCGCCCATTTATAGGAGGGCTTGGCGTATACGGCCCAAGAAGTCATCGAGGACCGTTTGTTCATGTGGATGTTCGTGGGACACCGGCTAGATGGTCGAACCCTTAGCAGACAGCGTGTCCATGATTAGACACGCTGTCTGCGCTCAATACCGTGGACGGTCGTCGCTGGATCGCCTTTAATGTATTTTCCTAAATATAGGTCTCACCCGCGAGAGTGTTAACTCTCCCACGCTTTTAACGCAGCCTTGATGTTTACATCGATGGATTTTGCCACCTGATCTCCGAATTCTTTATCAACTTTATAGAAATGGTACACCTGGCGATGTTGAATATTTTGAGGTACGTTCTTCATACTTGTCGCCAGATTCTGGATTAATTGCTTGCGACCCTCGTCATCGAGGGTGTGTTGATAAAACATCCTTGGCTGTTCGTAATAATCTCGATCGTCACAGGTATAACTGTTATAACGTGTCGCCTCACCTTCGATTTTCAGAGGGGGTTCATCATAGGCTGGGTCTTCCATTGGACCGCCATAGGTATTCGGTTCATAATTGACATCGTTGCC
>BQIX01000201.1 GCA_021604145.1 Nitrospirales bacterium | reverse complement strand
CAAATCTATTCCACCAGGCATAAATGTCCCAATAAAAAGACTGGTGAAGGTCAGTCGGACGACTTTAATGAACGTGATAGTGGCATTTTTCCCATGTAAGAGAACATACCAACGGTAGGCAGAAAAAAATCTTAACACCAGGAAAACTGCAAGTAGCAAGGCAATAGCCTCAATCTGTGCTTCGCGAATTATCCGCCACGCATCAGCAAGATCTACATACACTACGAGGATAGCAAGCAAGGCTAAGCTTATGACAAAACGCAGCCAACTCGGCATAGTGTAGCGTGCCGTAGCATTCCCCTGTTCCTGAGCCGAAGGAGAAATCACGATTGACAACCTTTCCTGAACCTTTTAATGTTTCGCAACCAAGACAAAGCGATACTATATAAACAATGTCAAAAAGAGGAATGAATTTCTTTGATTAGCATGATTCGGCGAGAATGAGAAGAGAGTCGCCACCAAAGAGTCTCACCGTGAGATCCAGCCACATTAGAAATAGGAATCTTCTGGGTGTATTGGTCATATACTCACTCAATGGAAATGGACGATCGCACAGGGAGTCTGACCATTCGTACAGCAATGCGACCAAGGATAAGACTCTTTTTGCCTTCCAGATGCACCAAATCTACCTTATGTTCACAAAGACCCTGAATAAATCGTACCTTTCTCTGCCAAACGTCAGTCGCCTTTCTTCGTTTACATAATCTTTGACGAATCAACTGACCATCGACGGTCGTCGACACTTCTGGGTTCAATAGTTTGGGAAAATATCATTATAGGTTACCAGTGAACAGTTTGTGCCTTTTAAGGGATCAAATGTTTTCACAATAACTATGTTCATACTTTTTCATGTCGAAACACCATATCATATTCACGAAAACTTCCCAGCATGGTACTTGGTCATCATGAATGAGCAGAGACCCATACGTTCAATTTCCCCCCTGACGCCCGACTGTTCTTCCTTATCATTTCGGTCTGAACAAAAGTTATGTATCCTGGCCTCTCACCTGACAATGTAGTACCAAGACTAAGACCTTGAACGTGCTGACCTGTTATAATTCATTGCTAAAATTAATTTCTTGCCGGCATTCAAAATTTCGGACATACCGAGAGCTGCACACCTATTAACCTCGCCAACGAACTGATGTCTACCTCCAATATCACTGTTCGCGAATTCGATAAAAAAGCATCCGGGTATGAGTCTAATCGGATGTCCCCTTGGTACTTGGCCCATGCTGACCATATTTTTAAAAAGATGTCGTTTAAGCCTGGGGACACAGTACTGGATATCGGTTGCGGTACTGGCTACCTCTTACGACAAATCGCCAGGGCCAATCCTCAAGTAACAGGATTTGGAATCGATCTTTCCCCTAGGATGATCGAGGTGGCGTCACAGAAAGCAGCTGATGAGAACCTGGGGAACCTGACCTTCCACCAGTCCAATTGGGAGGCGCTCAATGAAACAACAAAAACCTTACTGGTTTCTCAGGCAGCATCCCATGTAATCTGTGCCAATGCTTTTCACTACTTTGCTGACCCACACAAAGCTCTGACATCCATGCATTCCGCTCTGACACCAGAAGGTGAAGTGCTGCTACTTGAACGCGCCAAAGAGGGTTCAGTACTGAGCGTAGCCTGGGATTTCGCTCATCGCTTTCTGATCAAAGATAATGTTCGTTTTTACGATACCCCTTCGATTATAGAAATGCTTAAAAAAACAAATTTTTGTCAAGTACAGGTTAAATTAAAAATAAAGAAATTCTTTTGGAAAAACAAAATATACACAAGTGTCGCTTTAATTTCCGGAATCAAACGTTGATGCTCTTCTCCTATGGACAAATGATTTAACACACCGATTTCTCACTGGAAGTACCGCGATAATAAGAACGGCCCTTCAGGGAAACGGTGAAATCTCTAGCGATTTTAAAAACCTCAAGACGCTGAACAATAAGAACATCTCGTCATGCACTCTCCGAAAGCAACCACTGCGGGAAGGTGAATTGAGAATCCACCACAAACCTGATGCACAGCATGAACTTTCCCAGTTACTAACCGCGCCATTTCCCTGCGAATACATGTCTCAGCCTGGTTAGGTAACTCCCCACTGGAAGGAGTTATAAATAGACTTGAGTCGATTAACCATTGCCTTCATCTGCCCTCATCACTACCCATCCCTCTGTTCACACGCCCCAGGCGATCCTATCATAATTTACCCTCTGCTCCCAGGGAATACCGTACCCTGAAACAAGTTCTGTACCGACCCGCCCTCCCATTGAAAAATCTCGAAAACGATACTGGCTCCATTACAAGTATTCGCCGGAAACTGACTTATTTTTTGTCAGCAAAATAATTATGTGACGATTTCCTTCTGTCAGTTGTCTAAATTATCAAAAGGTTTAGACAATAGAGCTAACCGTCAACCAAACAATATTGCAACTGCTGGTCTATTAACACCATAAGGAAGGAGAGATCATGGCTGATACGAAAGAAAATCCACGGGGCGCCCAAGAATTAGTGACCAAAGATGGGAAAACGTCCATTGCCGATGAAGTCGTCGCGAAAATAGTGGCCATTGCGACAAAAGAAATCGAAGGCGTCCATGAAATGGGGACATTGGGTCTGGGGGACACTATTACTGGAATGGCGCAGCGAGCCGTGAAAACCGGCCAAGGACATCAGGGAGTTCATGTAGAAGTCGGGGAACGTGAAGTCGCTGTTGACGTCAAGGTTGTGGTTGAATATGGAGTTAGTATTCCACAGGTGGCCGTGGCGGTGCGTCGAAACATTATTAATCGCGTGAATACCATGACCGGCCTCACGGTGAAAGAAGTCAATGTTGATGTGAGTGGCTTGCACTTTGCCGAAGAAGCGGCGGATAAGGATCGGCAGGGAGAAGGTTCACGAGTGGCATAGGAGAGTATGTACGACTTGACGCATTCTCCTGAATCGCCAAATCGAATACTGCACAGGAGACCGGATAGCCTGCGACACATGGCAAAGGGAGTATAATTTATGACAGAGAGCACGAAAGGCCAAACACAAGATGTTTCACCATTAGCCACAACTCAAGGGAAGACGACGATTGCTGATGAAGTCGTCGCAAAAATGGTGACGCTTGCGGCCAAAGAAATTGATGGTATCCATGATATCGGCGGTCAGGGACTTGGAGACCAGATTTCCGGATTGACCCAACGGTTATCAGGGCATGGCTCGTCAGAACTAGGCGTGCAGGTAGAAGTCGGAGAACGTGAGGTCGCCATAGACCTTCGCGTGATTGCCTTATACGGCAGACCAATTCCCGACCTGACACAAGCCGTACGCCACAACATCGTTGACCGTGTCGAGCGGCTCCTGGGCCTGGCAGTCAAAGAAGTGAACATTAAGGTCAGTGGACTGCACTTTCCTGAGCCAGAAAAGGCCGCACCTCCAGCCAAGAGAGTTGTCTAAGACTAACTTGATGATCTTCATGGAACCATCTCTTCTGATTGGCGAACAACAAATCGCTAAAGTTGTTGTCGAAAGAATTAGCCGCGTACGTGGAGCTGCTGTGCCAACTCGACATCAGGCACAATTCACGACGGTCGGTCCAGGAGTCCGAATTTCAGGAGTTGCGGTCCATCGAGTAGAGGGATCGCTCAATATAGATGTGGAACTTATTGCAACCCTCAAAAAACAGGGTTCATTCCCGATACTGGCAGCACGAGTTCGGCGCATGACGCGACAAGCCATTCAAACTCTGACAACAGAACACGTCCGAAGGGTCAACATACGAATTACTGATTTTCATATTAAGGATTAACTTTTGAATACCTTTAATCGAATCTTCGTGATTGTTGGAACTCTCGTCCTCCTGCTAATCATCTGGTCTATTTTGCTGGTTTCTACTGGAGTTATGGCACCTCAGCAATTCCTGGCGTCCCCATGGGACCAAGCTCTCACCTTGTTCACTCAGCTTACACCCTCAGCTTGGTGGTGGACGATTGGCCTTGTCTTTGGCATCACAATTCTTGGCCTATTCTTGTTGGCGTTTGAACTTCGTCCACGGTCAACAACCGACCGACGTCTACTCGTAAAAAAAGATGAGTTGGGAGAAGTGACGGCAGCTCTAACAAGCATTCAGGATCTTGTCAGTCGGGAAACTGGACATATTGATGGGGTCATGGAATCCTCCACCAATGTGAGAGAGTCACCCGACGGGATACACCTTGACTGCCGCCTGTCTGTTGACCCAGCAATTAGCGTCTCAGACCTTGGCCGTCAAGTTCAAGAACAATTAAAAGTTTCAGTGGAACATTATTTAGGGAAAACTGTGGCCGGCGTGCACATTAATGCACAAGTCGCCCCTTTAGAAAAGCAACACAAGAAAAAGCCTTCTCGTGTCCGATAAGATTCAACTGATGAAGGAGATCACGTGAATTCAATACTCATCGCGCTCGCCACCCTGACTCGCAATGTTGGCCCGGTCGTATCGTCGGTGTTGGCAGCCTTTCTGATCATTTTTGGACTTCTGATTATTGTCAAGCCAGCACTCCTTGGTTGGATCGTGGGGCTGGTTCTTATCCTCACTGGTGTTGCAGTCCTAGCTGGCATTCTCACCCCAAGTGAACGAAATCGCTGAGACAACTTCTCCTGCTCATCGGTGCACGTTGATTATCTCAGAAATCCAATTCTGATCACCCACATCTACTAGGTATGTAGAGTAAGAGATCACATCGAAACAAATAGATTGTGCCGTCGATGCGTGCTTCTCTGAGATATTGATTTGAGGTCGCCTTGGCGACGATCGGTGAAGAGTCGTAGGGCCGCAAAAGGACAAGCAACGTTGATCTCGGGCCTCCATTGAGATGCCATTAAAGGTCGCCTTGGCGACGATCGGTGCTGAGTCGTAGGGCCGCAAAAGGATAAGCAATGTTGAACTCGGTCCCCCATTGAGATGCCATTAAAGGTCGCCTTGGCGACGATCGTTGCTGAGTCGTAAGGCCGCAAAAGGACAAACAACGTTGAACTCGGGCCCCCAGTGAGATGCCATAAAAGGTCGCCAAGAAAGTGTAAGAATACGACTTAAGCATCGGAAGTTATTGGAAACGGCTCTAGACACAACATGGAAATCATTTCATTCATGGCAGGAGTGTTGATCGGCGTGGCAATTCTCGCATTTGTACTCGACCGTTTTCTGTTATATTTAGGAAAACGCATAAAAAGAGAGAAGAAGAAATGAGTTGGAGGCATTCCCGTTCTTCAACAAACACAGATAACCACTTATTGCCAACCCATGCTGCTCTTTCAAGACTGACTGCCTGGATAAATATGGCAAAGACCAATTGCTGCGAAAAAAACATCTATGACAAAAGTCCAAACTTATGACATTCCGGCGCCCGGATATCGAAAGGTACCTATGAGAAGAGTTTCACGAATCGCCTGTTTGGCCTTGGCTTGCGGTCTACTGTCAGCCTGTGCATCACCCAATAATCTACCTGAGCCAGATTCGCCAACGATGATTGAACAAATGCTCATGGCACAAGCGGTTGATTTCAGTTTAGAGCCCCAAAATCCCCCAATCACGATTCCACTCCCGCCTGAATCCTCTCTCTGCATCGGAGCCACAGGGTTGAGAGAAAATCAGCAATTCATGATTGGTATCATCAGCGGCTGGATGGGAAAACAAGGCTTTACCGTCCTACCAAACTGTGAACAGGCCTCGTATCGCCTACAAATCATCATCCAGACTTTGGGAACCGAACAATCTGAATCTCTCTTTGGTATGCCAGAGGTGAATGGCGGGTTACTTCCCTTTGCGTTGCCAGAACTGGCCATTTTTAAAGCCACGTATCAAACAGGATATACCAGATTCTCTTTTGAGTTTTTCGAAAATGCCACTGAAAAATTCTTACGAGCAACGCCGTGGTATCGTGCAAAAACATACTTTAATCAATATACGATTCTGTTCTTCATTGAACATAAGACGACGAACCTCATTGAAGGCCCAATAGAGATAGAGCCGTTTGAACAAGAGATCACTGACGATACACAAGATGTCGAGCCGGGCAGCTCGCCAAAGGCTAAAGAACCAACACAGAAAGAAGAGTTGTGGTACTAACAACCAATTTATAATGCTCTCACAGCTCTCTCAACTTCGACCAGAAGCTCAAGAAACATCTGTGTGGATCAAATAGAACCATGAGGCTCGTTAAGTATTTTTGCTTTTTCAGCATAATCGTAGCCTTACTTTTGGGAGGAGCGTTGAGCCTTTTTATCGGCTTCTCAGATACTGAGCCTCTCAAAGGGTATATCCTGCAAAAAGTCGGGGATGCGATCGGGACCACCATCTCAACTGAACACTTAAACATTCAGGCGTTTTCTTCTCCGCAAATTCAGCTAACCAAATTAATGTTCATCGATAAAACAACAAGAAAATTAGTATTTCAATTAGAAAGTGGGACCTGCAATCTCGAGCTTCCTCTCTTAATGATGGGACAAGTCGTCATCAATCAGTGCACGCTCAATGAACCAACAATCACCCTACGACAACAACAAGACGGCTCATGGCAGTGGCTGATCATACCTGATGACGATGAAAGTGACGGAACGTCGATCATACAATTCGCTG
>BQIX01000200.1 GCA_021604145.1 Nitrospirales bacterium | reverse complement strand
ACGACGCTCGAAGATGTTGAAATTGGGGATTTGTTCAGTAAACGTGTATTGGGATACCTCTCTTGGCGTTCGCACCGGCGGACGGAACATCGAGGTGAAATTTTGGCAAGGCTTGTTGATGATGTGCGCGCCAAAGATCCCGATCACATTGTCATTACAGGAGATTTGACGCATTTGGGACTGCCGGCTGAATTTGAAGAAGCCAAAGATTGGCTTCATGCCCTTGGGCCGGCGGCACAGGTTACCGTAATTCCTGGGAATCATGAAACCTATGTGGCCACAGCATGGGAAAAAACATTTGCCCATTGGGCCCCATATCTGCTTTCTGATCAGGCGAACGATGCAGACTCGCGCTCCAGTGCTGATGGTGTGTTTCCCACGGTTCGTATTCGAGGGCGTGTGGCCTTCATCGGCTTGTCGAGTGCGCAGCCGACGTTGCCGTTTTTAGCCACCGGGACCCTGGACGCGGCACAGTTGTCGAAGCTGGAAGAGGTGTTGCGTCAATTAGGCAGACAAGACCTCTGTCGAGTCGTGTTAATCCATCATCCTCCGTTGCCTGGAATTGTCAAATGGCGAAAGTCTTTGACGAATGCTTCGACTCTTGAAGCGATTCTTGCTCAATGCGGAGCCGAATTAGTGCTTCATGGTCATGCGCACCGTTCAATTATGACATCAATACCGACGCCCACCCAACCCATTCCCGTTTTGGGAGTGCCTTCGGCTTCGGCAGTCGGGGCGACACCGGATCGCCGAGCGCACTATCATCTGTATTCAGTCAAGGAACAGTCGGGAACGTGGGACATTCAAGTCCAGGTCTATGCGTATTCTGCGGAGACACAACGTTTTCATCTTGATCACGAGCAACACCTCGCCGTATTGTAGGATTTTTCAAATAGCTTACCTAGATGTGCTGTTTCCATAGCCAGAAGGCTATACCGATGAGGATGCTGATCGGCCCGAAGGTGATGAGGAGAGGGTTGAGGGCAAATAGCAATCCCGCATGTCCAAGAATTTGATTGAGGAAGTAAAAGGCAATGGCAATTCCAGCGCCGATCAGAATGCGTTTCCCTGCCGTGGCCGACCGGAGTGGGCCAAAGATAAATGGGATGGCGAGAAGAACCATGGCACCTGCGGTGAAGGGCATGGCAACTTTTTGCCAAAAGACCAGCTCAAGACGCTTTGAGTTTGTCCCTGTCTCATTCAGGTATTCTAAATAGGCGTAGAGCTGTGTGAGGGAAAACATTTCCGGAGGAGTCGAAAATATTCCGACTTGTTGCGCGCTCAGGAACGAATCCCAGATAAGTTCATTATGATGTTGAGACGTCACGCCTCTGTGGTCAATGGTCTTCTGGTCGACGTCCTTGAGAATCCATTGATTGGGATTGACGATCTCAGCTGTGCGAGCGGTCGTAAAGACGTGCAATTCACCTAGTTCGTCAAATTGATAGACATCAATGTCTTCAGGGAGTTTTCCGTATCGAAGTCCTCCAACCTTAATAAATCGCGATGCCTTGTGAAACCAGAACCCATCTTCACTCACTAATGTTTGGGATTCAGCTAAGGCCAATGTTCTTTGGTTATGGGCATAATGGGCGAGTGGTGGATGAATGTATTCCTCAAACACGACAACCAAGAGCATAAACAGCATGCCAACTCGCAGCACGGACCAGGCAATACGTAGAGTGGAAATTCCGACGGTTTGCATGGCGATCAATTCCCGGTGATTGGCTAATGTGCCCAGGCCGATGATGCTGCCGAGTAAAGCCGTGATAGGCGCCAGATCAATAATGCGTCCAGGAATCGTCAAGAGGACATGGGTCATGGCATGAAACAGTGTATAGCGTCCGGTCCCCACTTGGTCGAGTTCTTCGACAAAGATGAAAAAGCTAAAGATCGTGACAAATAAAGCAAGGACGAGCCCATAGCTCGTCATGACGGAATTTGCGATATATCGATCAAGAATTTTCATGTCAGTGGTCACGGGAGCTATGGATTTTTTGTTGGTTCGGGAGATTCACGTGGAATGGTGACCTTATGATGTTCGTCTTAGTCGAATCAACGTTGGTGGCCAGTAATAGATGAGGAGCGCCATGATCAGGATGCCGTTGACCCACCAAATACCAGGGAAGAGTGGATCCACGATGCCCTGCTCCACCCAAGTCATAGCAATGGCACCAAGGTTGTAATAGATCGCAAAAGCAATGACCGCGACAAAAATTTTGGCATATTTCCCTTGGCGCGGGGTGGCACGACTTAACGGAATGCCGAGTAAGGCTAAGAGCAGAGTCGAGAGGCCGGTTGAGAGCCGCCATTGAAATTCAGCAAACTCTTTAGGGTTGGATGAATTGGCTAATAAGGAGTTTGGTGACGCCTTGCGCGTATAGTAGACCGACTGCTTCTCACTTGGGAAAATGGTGAGTTCGTTAAAAGCCGTAATTCGATTAATGCCTTCATGGCGCGACAATTTATATTCATATCCATCGACGAGAACCGGTAACATTTGATTGGTGACCGGATCGCGGCGTTCATAACCTTCTTTTGCAGACAGGATGCGAATATTGTCTCCTTTTTCAGTCTGCACAAATACCTGTTTCATTCTTCCCTCTTTTACGTCAATGTCTTTCATGAAGAGGACGAATGAGCCATCATTCTTTTTTCGTTCATAAAATCGGCCAGCTTCAAGATCTGACACCCGAAACCCGGTGTCGGCCTTGGCTTGAAGATCGTAACTTTGTTGATAAGCCCATGGGCGGATAAACAGCGATATACAGGCGACCAGAAGTGAGAGAGCGAGGGCAAACAAGAACACCACCTTGACGGGTTTCAAGGGACTCACCCCGCAGGCGGAAAGGGCCGTCATTTCTAATTCCAAGTGAAGACGTCCAAGTCCAAGGACGATGGAAAGGAGCAAGGCAACTGGGAGCAGCACTTCCAGTGCAATAATCACCTTGAAAATGATGAGCGTGAAGATCATGCTGGACGGCAGTTGGGCTTCGACGGCGCGTCCTAAGAAGCGAACCCAATTAAAGCTCACAAACATGGTAATGAGGATCGCACAAATGCCGAGGAAAGGCTTAAGAATTTCTCTGGCGAGATATCGTTCTAATAACATCATGCTGGCTCAAGTTTTAAATTACCGTATCATGAATCGAGGCATTGTCGACGAGTATAAACCCAAATGAGATGAAATCCCGATTGAAAAATCTCCAGGGAACGTTCTTCTCATGATTGCTTTACGCCTAAAGCCTGTTTTGTCCTGGTGGAGATGGGTTTGTTCGATGTGATACGGAAGAGTATTGAATCTCGGGGCGGCTTGACAAGAAAAAAGGAGAAGTTCTTGCTGAATTTCAAAAATGAGACGCAATATGGTAGAAGAGGGGCTGGGACAATCATTCTAATGTAGGTGATCATGAAAACGATTATTCTGAGTGCTGGTCAAGGTCGACGGTTATTGCCTCTGACAGCTGAAAATCCAAAATGTCTACTTCAAATAGGTGGAAAGTCTCTTCTGGAATGGCAATTACAGGAACTGCGTCAATGTGGCATTGATCAAGTGTCTGTTGTCGTGGGGTATGGTGCGGACAAAGTGGAACAACTTCTTCAGCAACAGGGGTATGTGAGTTGGGTTCGTACTATTTTCAATCCTTTTTATGCTGTGGCAGACAATTTAGGAAGTTGCTGGGTAGCCCGAGGAGAAATGACTGATGAATTTATATTGTTAAACGGTGATACGCTTTTTGAGTCTGCCGTGCCTCGGCAATTGCTGGCCTCACCTCGTCATCCGGTGACCCTCGTGACGGATTCCAAGGGAACGTATGATGCTGATGACATGAAAGTCATTCTTGATGGGACGAAACTGGCAAGGGTGGGGAAAACCATACCCATTGGCGAGACGGATGGAGAATCAATCGGCATGATGGTGTTCCGTGACGAAGGTCCAACAGTTTTTCGGCAGGCCGTTGAACAGGCGTTACGTCGCCCTGAGTCTTTGAAAAAATGGTATTTATCGATTATCGATGAGTTGGCTCAAGCAGGCTCTGTGTGGACCAGCACTATTCGCGGGCTGAAATGGGGAGAAGTTGATAGTTCAGCCGATCTTGATCATGCGCATAAACTGGTCGAAAGCTTACATGATTCAGGGAATGTCTAGGTGTCACTGGAGCGTTCCCGCACAATGCTCTCAACAAGTTTCCAATCAGCCACCGTATCCACATCAACGGCTGCTTGCGGGAAAGGGAGTGAGACGGTGTGAACCTTAAGCTTCACTTTCTTTGATATGCCGTCCAATCCTTGAGCTAACGACAGGTTCCCTGTCAAAAATCGCAAGACCGCCATCCAGCCGAGCGTGCCGATAAGACGAAGCGGTTTTTTCCGTTCTTGTTCGATCTGCTGCCAGAATGTAGCCATCGTTCGACCTTGTGGAGTGAGGAAGGCGAACAAGTTGCATCCGCAATACCCTTGATCTTTGAATTTCATCACGGTTCGTTTGGATTGCGGGAAGGCCTCTTGGACGATATTCGAGGGGACAAGGCCGGCAATCACATCACTCTGACTGGCCTGAGCCTTTGCGCAAAAATAGTCGACCATTTCAGGCGTGAGTAAGGCATGATCGGCTGTCGTAATGAGGATTGGCGTCTCATGCGGAATGGATTGCATGGCAAATGCGGCGCTGGTGCTGGGAGTCGACTGCGGTGCAATCCACTCGATTTCTTGTGAGTCAATACAGTGACGGAGTCGTGGCTCTTGGTCAATGATGGACGAACCCGGGCCGCAAAGAATTCGACGTGAGATCGTTTGTGCTGTCTGGAGTGTCTCAAGGACACGAAATACCATTGGTGTATTTCCGACAGGAGTCAATGCTTTACAGGGGACCCCAGCCGCTTCAGCTACGGGATCGTGAGCGCCGCGGCTTCCCGCTAACACAATAGCGGTAAAAGTCGAATGTTGGAGTGTGGCTGTGATGGTTATTGACCGTTTGTCAAGTGTTTTTCATAAATGCGATACGTCTTGTACTGCTCGCATCCGATCGCCTGTAACATATTTTTCATGCCGATATTATCTTCCAGGATCCATGACAATTCGACGTGCTTGATTCCCCATTTTCGTCCTGCCTGCCGAACAGAGTCGATCATGCCAAACGCAAGCACCGCCCCTAATGGCGTGCCTTGGAATTTTTTTCTGACGCCCATTAAGACAACTCGTGCAGTGTGAGGGTGTGAAACCTTCAGACGCCAGAGAAACTTCATCCAGCCTATTGGAAATAAACGGCCATTGAGATCTCGAATGAGTTCATTCACATTGGGAAAGGCGACAAGCATGGCCTCCGGTGTTCCGTCGACTTCGGCGATTTGAATAAAACTGTCATCGACTAATAATCGTAACTCCTGGCCAACCGCGGCA
Organism: Nitrospirales bacterium; assembly: GCA_021604145.1. Classification (GTDB taxonomy): domain Bacteria; phylum Nitrospirota; class Nitrospiria; order Nitrospirales; family UBA8639; genus JAGQKC01. The sequence goes on along the minus strand of BQIX01000200.1, from coordinate 1,235 downwards.
AATTCTTTATCGGAAAATGGAATAAAGCCCCAATTATCGGACCAGGCTTCTTCGAAGATGCGGTGAATTGTTTTGAGTTCATTGTTGAAATCGTTCCGTCGCAGTTGACGAAATGTGACAGATGATTCAGCTTTGCGAATCGCTTTTTGAATAATGTGTGGAATGACGAAGTCAAGATCAACGCGATACGCGAAGAGATCTTTGGCTTTTCGATAGTCGTACGACTCGATGTGCTGCGGGTAATAGGGGAGGGCATGTCCCATCATGACCATTGGAGGTGAATCCATTCCGTCAATAAGAAGTCCACATTCCTGGTTAATGGAAAAGTTGAAAGGGCCAAGGGCTCTGCGCATGCCTTTTTCTTGTAGCCACTGTTCAGCCGTATTCAACAGTGCATGAAAAACATCTTGATCGTCTTTCGCTTCCAACATACCCCAAAACCCTGTGTCGTCTCGATAGCGTTCTTGGTGAAACCTATCGATTTGTGCACTGATGCGCCCAACGGGTTGATGGTTGCGGTACGCTATCCACAATTGAACGGTGGCATGAGAGAAGTAGGGGTTACGTTTTGAGAGATGTTGTCTTCGCTCCAAGAAGAGCGGGGGGACCCAGTTTGCGTCATTGGTGTAAATTGACCACGGGATACGGATAAATTGTTCTACGGTTCGAGCATCTTCCACGGGAACAATACGGAGCACATTGGGTTCATCGGTCGTAAACGACTGATGAGACGTGTTGTGTCTGTTCGAATTCATTGAGGCACAGTCGGACATCTCATGGGGTGAAGGTCAGTCGTCCGTGGCATGGTGTTGGTTTTGAGCGAAACCGTTCATGCCCGCTGGGAACGATGTTCTTGCGACCATGTGAGTCCATCGGATTGTCTCCTGCCATTGCGTGAACCGTCTGAGACGAACGCCGCCGTCTCAAGGCTCATATAGCAAATGAGTGAAGGGAAGTCGAATGGTAATGTGTCTGCTGAGGATGACGAGCGTCAATGAAAGAACGTATTATTGACTGGTCTCGGAAAGTTTGGCGACCCAAGGATAGCGATCACTTTCCTGTTCGCTATACCCAAGGTTAAACACCGTAGAACTTGAAGGGACATCATTCGATTGTCCATAAAACGTGCCGGATAGTTTATCCCAGAAATAGTTGGTGATACCGTAATTGCCATTTTCGTTGTGAAAATGATGGAGCAAATGCAGTCGTTTAATCCTTCGAAGAAATTGAGATTT
>BQIX01000199.1 GCA_021604145.1 Nitrospirales bacterium | reverse complement strand
GAATTTTATTATCCAGGAATTTTGGTCATGGACTGTAGGTATGAATGGACAAATCCTGAACGAAGGTACTATCTCTAAAAGAATAGTGTGGGTTGTAAGTAATGTCAAACATTTACGACGCCAAAATGATGAAACAACTCCCCTTCATTTGAGGCGTTTGACCCTTGTAATTTTCCTATGCTACTTTTGATTTCTTTCTTCGGTCTTCATGTGATCCTTAGCTCGAGTATGACAGGTTTATAATGAATACCCCGCACGTGTCACGGACTCAGGTTGTTGACCAAGTCACCCTTCGGCTTGCCCAACCGATTCCACTTAATCAGGAATGGATCGGGGATCGTGAACTGCTCCAGCAACTGTTGGCTTGTTGGTTGGTGGTGGATCCGCGAGACCTGCCATTGTCTCCTCGTATCACCGGACAGCCAGGCGTGGGGAAAACCACGCTGGCCATGTCTGCTGCTAAAGAAAAGAAGCAAGATCTCTATATATTTCAATGTACTGCCGATACGCGACCGGAAGATCTTCTCGTCTCTCCGGTGATTTCAGAGGGAGGCACCATCTCCTATCAGGCGTCCCCGCTGGTGACAGCCATGCTGACTGGAAGTGTCTGTCTGTTAGATGAAGGCAACCGCATGAATGAAAAAAGTTGGGCATCACTTGCCCCCTTGCTTGATTATCGCCGGAGTGTCGAATCGATTATTGCCGGTATTCAAATTAAAGCCCATGACCATTTTCGATGTTGCATCACGATGAATGAAGATGCGTCGACGTATGAAATTCCCGATTATATCCTTTCACGATTACAACCGACCTTAAAGGTCGAATTCCCTGCCCGCGATCATGAGCTCGCGATCCTGCACTATCATCTTCCGTTTGCTCCAGCCGATATTCTTAGTCTGACTGTTGATTTTCTTCAGAAAGCTCACGAACTCGACTTAGAGTTCTCTGTCCGTGATGGAATTCATATGGTGCAATATGCGCTGAAGCGATTGGCGCAAGATTCCTCTCATCCTCTCGGTCAGGATGAGGCCTGGAAGGAAGCACTGACAAAAGTGTTGGGGCAGGAAGCTTTAGACCTTGATTCGCTCGCACGTCGCCGAAGCCGCGCAATCGGTAATGAATCTACTCCAAGAGGATTGGGCGACTTTTTCTTTGACGAAGGGCATCCGCTTCATCCGGATTCATAGACCAGGATAAAAACGTATTTCGTATCTCGTTGTTTGTATCTTGTGTGAGGGGTCTTTCTAGGCATCACAAACGACAAACTGTCTTTTCTCTTTTTTTTGCGAGACGCGAAAAACGAGCAACGAGCGACGCTCCAAGTCTGCTCTCAGGATTTTCTAGACGATCTTCTCTCACTAGCGCAGACGCATATGATATTCGACAAACAGGTCACGGAAACTGTTTTTCAATTATCCCCTCGCATTTCGCTGTTGCCGATACGTCACGGGAGCGGCGATGTGGCACAAGAAGTTCGAGAATATCTGTTGACTGAAAAAAAGGTGGACTGTGTTGCGGTTCCTCTACCACCGTCTGTAGAAGATGTTGTGGAATCAGCCATTCCCAATCTCCCCTATATTCAATTAGTTCTTCTTCCCGAAGCTGGAGAAGACGCGGCCTATTCCTATATTCCAATCGATCCCTGTCAGGCGGTCATTATGGGTATTCGTGTGGCGCTCATTGAAGGTATTCCACGTGCGTATATCGATCGAGAGGTCTCACGTTTTGAGCCATCGGACTTTCCGACTGCTGACCCCTATGCGCTCAAACATGTGTCCTTGGCCTCCTATGGAGCCGCCATGCTGCCCTCGATTCCTGCCCCGACGGTCGGTACGCAACGCTGGCAACGTATGGCCTGGATGGCCTTTCGTCTTCACGAACTCGAACTCTATTATGAATCAATCGTCTGTCTGTGCTCACTGGAAGATTGGCCATGGATACGAACGGCTTATCAAAGCCGTGCGCGTTATGACATGCCTGATACACTTCAGGGAAGACCGGAATTATGTGCGGTTCAGCTTGAATCACTCTATTTTGTGTTGGGTGAGCTCCCGTTTGTGACTGAACTGTATGAAACGCGCAGGAAGGAAGCCCGGGCTGATACGCATCTTTCCATTGATGGCATCAAAGAGTTGCTTCTTGAAACGCGGACAGAATGGCTCAGGACTTGGCAGGAAAATAGTTTCCAAGAATCAAATTGGGTCACTCCACAATTGTTACAAATGTATTTGCAATATGTGAGAAATCTCTCTCTTTTACATCGTCGCTTGACTCCTGACCTGTACACCTTAGTGCTCGCAGCCAAACAACTGGCAGGAGATGAGTTCGCGCTCACGCTGTTAGATACAGCCAAGCACTATCGATTTCAAGAAATACGCCTGCCTCCATGGAGTCCACCTGCTCTTTCAGTGGGATTGGGAGAAATTCAGTTTCCAGATGGAACGGTGAGTAAAGCCAAAAACCGTTTAGCCGGGGAACGTCTCGAATGGAAATCGCTGTCGTTACGACCAGCACCGCCAAAACGGAAGAAACGGAATTGGGCGTTTCAATGGAATCCGTTTGGACAATGTTCCTGGCCCCCGGAAGACAATAAAATTGAATCGTTTTCTGCACATGTTCGTCAGCAAGCGAAATCGCTTTTGGGTGCCGAGTTGGCCAAAGCCGAAAAATTTACGACTTCGCTGCGTGACGGAATTGACCTTCGCGAAACATTGCGACATTCCATTGCCAGGAAATCACGAAATCTTGAAATTTACGTCAAAGATCTTCCGCCTTCCCGCGGGACGCTTGAAGTCATCGTGTTTCTCTTTGAAATTCCGGCCGATGCCGAGAAGTTTTCATGGCAAGCGACGTGGTATGCGGAACATGAAGAAGAGTCGACACTGTGCTTTTTTGCGACACCATTTTTGGATAATATGGTTGGTCCAGGAATCGGGCAGTCTCAATATGGGGGAACCATGTTTTTGTTTCCTCCCAGACCGATACCCGATATTTGGACAGACCCCAAGATCGATTTTACACGCACATTGGAAGAACGACTTATTGCCGGCGCCTGCCGCCATTCACAAGAGATCCATGTTGCACTCGTCTCGCCGATTCCGCCAAAGGCCCGATGGCGACAAATTGCTCGAAAATTTGGGCGTAAACTGATTCCCATCCCTCTGAGTCGGTTTTCTGGGCAGACGGTGAACCGACTTCGACAATTTCATGTCCTTAACGGTCATGACATTCGTAGTTACGCCTCTCAGTTTATTCGGGACTAATCATGCGGTCACCAATGACAGGACGGTGGCTTTGCGACGTGAACTGAAGAGCCAGGTTCCCACGGGGGTGTCAGGTGAGACATCATAACAGCGACTCAAGCATCACAGTATGCAAAGATGAAATCTCATGAAGCTGTGGGATGAGCAGGACTCACATGGAACCAGATGCTTCTATAGTTTACTGGCGTATTAGTAGCTCACACCTTCGTTACAATCATGTCTTCCGATAGTTCAAAAGAGATTCCCGAGTCGATTCTCACTCGAACTCGAAAACTTCGAGAGGAAATTCATTATCATGATCGTCTGTATTATCTGAAAGACCAACCTGAGGTTTCGGATTCAGTCTACGACCAACTATTCAAGGAACTTCAAGATCTTGAGCAACAGTTTCCGAGTCTGGTTATTCCCGACTCGCCAACCCAGCGAGTGGCGGGCACCCCTCTCGATAAATTTGAAAAAGTCCAGCATGAATATCCCATGCTCAGTCTTGATTCACATGTCAAGAAAGAGGATGTTCAAGCATTTGACCAACGAGTCCGTCGTGAACTTGACGTCGAGATGGTCGAATACACGGTCGAACCGAAATATGATGGTCTCTCGGTTGAGCTGGTGTATGACTCCGGGAATTTCATCCGCGGATCGACTCGCGGCGATGGAAGAATTGGAGAAAATATTACGGTGAATCTGCGCACGATTCGTGCTCTTCCCCTCAAACTGCTGAATGTGTCTTTCGTGCCGTCACGACTCGTGATTCGAAGTGAAGTGTATATTCCGCTCAAAGACTTTCATGCCCTTAATCAACGTCTCACAGAAGAGGGGGAGGAACCCTTCGCGAATCCGCGAAATGCCGCGGCGGGTTCACTTCGACAGTTAGATTCTCGCCTCACGGCCAGTCGGCCCCTGACGATCACATGTTACGATCTCAAAACACAACAGGAGGATGGTCTTACCTCGCATTGGGATGCGGTCTCAAAGATCGGGGAATGGGGATTGCCGATTCCGGAGCATCGGCAGCGTTGTCGGTCAATAGATGAGGTGATGGACTTTCATATCGACATGGAGTCGCAGCGGGATCTCTTACCCTTTGAAATCGATGGTATTGTTGTGAAGGTGGATCGTTATGACTGGCAGCAGGCACTTGGAGAAAAATCACGAACCCCGCGTTGGGCGATGGCGTTTAAATTTCCACCACGTAAAGAAATGACCAAGGTGCATCGCATTATGGTCTCAGTGGGACGGACAGGAGCACTCACGCCGATTGCGATGCTGAATCCTGTTGAAATCGGTGGTGTGACCGTGAGTCGGGCGTCACTCCATAATATTGATGAGGTCGCACGCAAAGATATTCGGCCTGGTGACACGGTCAAAGTTGAACGGGCAGGGGATGTGATTCCCGATGTGGTGGAACGAATTGACATTCCTGGAGAGGTTCGCGCAGAGCCTTTTACTCCACCAACCGTCTGCCCAGTGTGTCAGTCCCATACGATTCAAGAAGGCCCGATTCTCTATTGCACGGGACAAACCGTTTGCCCGGCTCAATTAAAAGGGTCTTTAGAATTATTTGCCTCAAAAGGTGCGCTCAACATTGATGGTCTTGGGAAAAAAACAGTGGCTCAATTGGTTGACCAAGGGTTCGTCAAAGATTTAGCCGACTTTTACACCTTGACGAAAGATCAATTGTTATCGCTCGAAGGGTTTGCTGAAAAGTCTGCTACACAATTAATGGAAGGCATAGAAAAGAGTAAGCAGGTGCCGTTACCGCGATTCATTTTTGGGATAGGCATTCGAAACGTCGGGGCACATATCGCTCAGGTGTTAGCCAGGCATTATGGGTCATTGGCGGGATTGCGCGAAGCAAGAAAAGAGGAACTTCAACAAATACATGAAATTGGCCCGGAGATCGCCGCGAGCGTGGACAGTTTCTTTCAAGAACCTCATAACCTTTCTGTGCTGCAACGTATGGAAGAGTTGGGCGTGACAGTTGAAGAACTCGATACCGTAAAAATTTCTACCGACCAGCCATTAGCCGGAAAGATTTTCGTCCTCACCGGAACTCTGGAAGGTTTCACGCGACCAGAAGCGAAGCAAAAAATTGAATCTCTTGGTGGCCGTGTGACCTCGAGCGTGAGCAAGCAAACCGATTATGTTGTAGCAGGAGCTGAGCCTGGTTCGAAACTTGACAAGGCTCAAGCGTTAGGCCTAACGATTTTAGACGAAGCTGAATTCAGTTCATTGTTAGTTGAAAACGTTTCTTCCTTATCGTAGTCGTTCGCTCTACCCCCTCATTCCGATCATACTCCCCTCTAGTATGCGTATGCGTCGAGGTGTATCTCCAGCCTCTCATCTATGGAGGAGTATGATCGGGATGTTCTGGAAGTCGTCATTCAGAAAGATAAAGACAATAGTTGTATGAGCATGAAAGCAGAGGTCAAACGTATGAGGAATTATACGATGTTTATTTGATAAAGCAGGGTACATCATTCTTTGCTGATTTATGGCTTAATTCTACTTTTTAAAAGGGGTATGATATGAAAAATGCTAATTCTATCGTCAGGACTCTCTGTGTCTTTCTGTTGATGCTGGTCGTAATAAACTCATCGTATGCCATGACGATGTTTGGGAACTCAGGACTTTCTGGAGGGTTTCGGTGGGATGCCGATTCAAGGCACGTTAATGATTTAGAACGATCACTGAATGGTGGACTACGTTACTCTCTCCAGACTGGGTCATATGCAGGGTACAGGGATCTTTTCTCATGGCAAGGGAAGCCTCCGAGTGTGACTGACTTTCAACATGCGATCGAAGATGCTTTTGCTGCATGGACGGTAGACGATCCTGTTTCCGGATTAAGCTCAGATTTGTCTTTTGTGGTCGATTTGGAGACGCCGGCTGTTGGAACAGGGTTTGGTGGTGTGAACAGTGCTGGTGCTGAAATTGATTTACTTGCAGCTACGGATTCGGTCTTGTGGGATCCTGGAGATTTCGGACAAAGAGGAGAGACGTTCTTTACTGCTATTGGCGGTGGCGTCACGTTAACATCTGGAACTATTAATTATAATGGAGGTGCGATATCGGGAGCCGATATCACGATCAATAATAATCCGGAAGCTGCGTACTCCCTTGATTTCTTTCAGCTCTTGTTGACCCACGAAATCGGACATTCGGTAGGGCTGGGAGATGTTGAATTTACTCTAAACCCTGGGGTTTTTATTGATGACAACTTTGATGGACGCTCCAGTGTAACTGCGCTGAATACACTAACCAATTCTTGGGCAGGACTGGTTGATCCGTTTGATCCCAGCGCGTCGCCTTTATTTCTATTCGATGTCCCTGATGCTGATCCTGGAGTTGATACACCCGGTGTTGACATTCTTATGGA
>BQIX01000198.1 GCA_021604145.1 Nitrospirales bacterium | reverse complement strand
GGCAATACGGCATGACCAACGATCAAACCGTCCTTTCCCTTGCGATAGCGAATCCCGATCACGATCAATAAAGCCAGCAGGCTAATGATCGCTCCGCCAATTTCGACGAACATTAAGAGTCGGTTTCGCCAAAAGAGTTGACTCTGGCGACTCTGGACATGATCTTGGGTCAAACGGAGAAATGTCGTGTCGTGCGCCACTTTGGCAAGTTGTGTGGCCAATCGGCCGTAGAACCAGTTATCCGGCACTTCCTCTGCAAGCCGTGCCTGTAAAATATGAATCTCTTCCGGATCTCGGGCTGCACCTCCATACGCCGTTTCCAGCATTTCACGAAAGGACTGAAATAGTTCATCGTCATCATCCCATGTCGTCATCCGCCGGTTCATTTGCTCAAGGGAACCTGATTCTGCCTCCAAAACGCCGGCATAAAGGGCATTCAATGGTTCACCTGATTCGTTTGCCAGCTCGCGATACCACCGAACAAGCGGTTTTAACGTTTCATCCTGCCCTTTCAGTAATTGATACCAGGATTGCTCCCATGACGACGCCTGTGTCAGCGATGACTCGAGATTCATAGATCGGCTCACGATATGCTCCAAAGCCCGATCGGGATTATCAACACGCTCTAGGGCTGTGATCGAATCATAGGACCAAACGAGCAATCCCATACCACCAAGAAATACCAATGTACAGATAACGGTCCATCCAAACGAAAATCCAACAGATGGATTTTGGGTATGACTGAGCACCATTTCTTCCGTGAAAGTTACGTCTTCATCTTGAATGTGTGGGTCACGTTCCAAAGGTTACCGGCTTTGCTAATATGGTTTGAAAAGTTTCACAAATTTCTCGCACCTTACGTGAAAACAACCCAGGGAGTAGGTTGCCTGAAGTATACCATGGTGCATGAAGTGGCCAATGAAAGTAGTCGTAAACAGGACTAGGGTCTCAGAATATGATTCGATGCATCTGATTATTTCTTGATCACATAGCCTCCAAGATTCGAAATCCGATATAATCGGCGTGTGAAAAATCTGACCACCACCATGCAACCGCTACCAGCAATCAATCCATCACGTCGTATTCTTCTTGGACCGGGACCTAGTATGGTTCATCCACGCGTCTTGCAAGCCATGGCAACACCTCTCCTCGGGCACCTGGACCCTGAGTTCCTCGCAATCATGGATGACATTCAAAAGGCATTGCGATGGCTCTTTCACACCCAGAATACGTTAACCATTCCAATTTCAGGAACAGGTTCGTCAGCTATGGAAGCAGCAATCGTCAATCTGGTTGAACCTGGCGATGCTGTCATTGTCGGAATCAATGGCATCTTTGGCACTCGACTGGCTTCTATGGTTGAACGCTGTGGGGGACAAGCCATTCGTCTTGAAGTTCCATGGGGACAACCTCTCAATCCTGAACATATTGGACATCATCTGAAGGCAACCACCCCCATCAAAGCGGTTGCCATCGTTCATGCCGAAACATCAACCGGCGTCCATCAGCCCCTCGAACACATCGGCCAGTTATGTCAGCAACATGAGGTATTGTACATTGTCGATACCGTCACATCGTTGGGCGGAATGGAAGTCAACGTCGATGCCTGGCACATTGATGTCTGTTACAGTGCCACGCAAAAATGTATCAGTTGTCCACCGGGTGTCGCACCGATCACTTTCAGCGACAGGGCCGTGCACAGCATTCGCCAGCGCCAATCACCCTGCACGAGTTGGTATTTAGACTGTTCATTGATCTCAGATTACTGGAGTGAGTCCAAACGCACCTATCACCATACCGCCCCAATCTCCATGGCCTATGCGCTTCGCGAGTCTCTTCGTTTAATACAAGAAGAAGGACTCGAAGCCCGGATTGCACGTCATCAACGAAACAGTCACGCACTGCTGGCTGGACTCAACACACTTGGCTTTGAATTATTCCCCCTTGCCTCATTCACACTCACCACCTTGCTATGCGTACGATTGCCTCCATTTCTTGACGATCTTCATGCACGAAAAGTGCTACTCAAAGAGTTTCACATCGAGGTTGGAGGAGGACTTGGCCCGTTGGCCAGGAAAGTTTGGCGCATTGGGCTGATGGGCGAATCCTCTCGCGAAGAATATATCCTGACGCTCCTATCGGCTCTCGAACAAATCCTGACCAGAGATTATGGGCAAACACCAACGGGAATATCGATGAAGGCAGCAATGGACATATGGAATCAGCCACACTCCTCCCTCTCAACTTTTCCGCCATCCAACAACTAATATGAGCGGCCCCTCGCTCTCCACCTCCTAATCCGCGTCTCAACGAATCTCATCCTGAATGTGATATCTCAGCGACAAATCCTTGACATTGTTCACCAATCGGCATTTAATTGATAGTGCTCTGAAGCCGGTTCAAGGAGAATCGGAGATGACGATTTTCAGAAAAACTCAACAGTCAAGTTTCAAGCCCCTCGGCATACATGTGCTCGAAGGGCTTTTGTGTTTTTCAGAGAAGTTCAGATGGCATGGCAGCATAGAAAGACGTAATCAACGAAACACATAAAATGCTATGCCCATCATAGGCGAGAAGATTGCGAACCACATCCATGTCATGACAACCGTTCTGAGTCAACGGCTGCATGGTATTTCATTAATCACGAAGGAGGTCTAACATGTCACAACCCAAATCAGCCTATATGTTCAGCGGACAGCCCTCTGAAGGACTTGTCCTCATTGTCGATGACGAACCTGATGTGAGAAAAGTTGTTCGCATGACGTTGGAAAAAGCAGGTTATCATGTGCTGGAAGCTGAAGATGGGGAGAAAGCCATCGAAGAAATTAAAAAAGGTGAAAATCCGATTGTCCTCGATGTGATTATCACCGATATCCGAATGCCAAACAAAAACGGTATTGACGTAATCAACTATTACAAACAGGAATGGCCCAGCGTTCCGCTAATCGTATTAACGGGATTTCCCGATATGGATATGGCGACATCTCTATTAAAACATGGCATTGTCGACTATTTGGTTAAACCCGTAGAGGCCGAGAAACTACGAGCGGCCGTGGCGCAAGCCATGGGACAGCGTGAACTCCGCGGATTCTAATGATGAAGATTCCGTAAAATTCAACATTTGAAGCGGAGAATTCCTGATCAGTTGACTCAGATGATTCTCCTACCCGATTTGATTCTTGCCCTTTCTCCAGATTCTCACAGCTCTCCCTCTGATCAGGGAGGGCTGCAGTCGGGGGTAAATTGGCGTTTTGGGCACTCTTTATCGCATCGCCTCTACGACAACACAGGGAAAGAGCTTTCCGTTTTTCTACTTCAAGCACGCAGTGACACATGTGGACTCCTGATAAGGTTTCGAAACTATGAATAACCAAGATCACACGACTATTGCCATCTTAGGAGCTGGAAAAGGAGGGTCTGCCCTTCTTGAACTCTTCACCAACCTCCCGAGAATCGAAGTCATCGGCATTGCCGATCGAGATGCATCAGCCCCAGCGCTTGCATACGCGACCCGACTTCATATCCCCACGACCCAAGACCCATTACGACTGATCCGTCGGGCAGGAGTTAATCTCATTGTCAATGTGACCGGCGATCCTGAAATCGAAAATTTGGTCGCGTCACACAAGCATACCGAGACGGAAGTCTTAGGGGGTGCCGCGTCCAAAGTCTTGTGGGATCTCGTCAAACACACCTCACAGATACAATCGCAATTATTTCAAGCGGAAAAACTCGCAGGAATGGGCACGTTTGCTTCTGGGATTGCTCATGACATCAACAATCCGCTGTATATCTTGTTAGCCTTTTCAGAAAATATCTTGGAAGAGACCGATCTTGACACGATTCGTACACAGGCTAAAAGCATTATTGAAGCTGGAAAACGCATACAAGGAATTTGTCAAAACATTACGCAATATGCCAGAGCCGCCAAACCTGGTGATGCGATCCCTGTTGAAGTCAACTCAACCATTGATGAAGCTGTAAAAATTGCTCAATTTGCAACCATTCTCCAAGACCTGTCCATCATTAAAAATTATCAAGGTCAGCTTGAAGTCCTCGCCAATCCAGATGAACTCTTTCAGGTCCTCGTGAATCTGATCACCAATGCCATCCATGCGATGGATGGCAAGGGAACCTTAACGCTCGACACCTGGCAAGAAAACGGATTCGGTAAGATTGCGATATCCGACACCGGGTCTGGAATTGCAAAAGAAAATTTAGGAAAAATTTTCGACCCATTCTTCACCACCAAGCCAAAGGGACAAGGCACAGGCTTAGGTCTCCACACCGTGAAAGCCATGATCAAAAAATATAACGGCAAACTTTCAGTCAAAAGCGAAGTAGGCAAAGGGTCAACATTTACGATCGAAATTGCTCACGTCTCGTAACGGTGGGCAAGGCATTGAATTCATGGTTACCACTCACCCTCAAGACACCCCGGTCAAAATTAAGCGTGGCCTCAAGCGCAAGCTTATCCTCTCTATGCTCCTGGTTGGCACCCTCCCGCTGACCATCGGCCTCGTGATGGCATTTCTGCAGGGAACCAAAGAAATCCGAGAAGTGAGTGGAACAAGCTTTCAAGCACTCGCGTCGGAAACCGCAAGAAAAATTGACCTGATCCTGAGTGAAGAACTGGAGCATAACGCTCAAATCACCACTGATATTTCCATTATCAAAGCATTGGAAACACACCGTGACCAGCTCGCGGCTTATAACGATGAAGCCTTGCAGGCCCTCATCGCTCAAGAAACCCACGACTGGACAACACAGAAACCTGAGTTGGTCGAGCGTCTGACGCAAAACGATCTCGTGACGACACTTCAACAATACTATGGCGGATCGTATGTCGACCCAGGTCATCCGATCCCCGTCATCACACGGTCAGCCACCCGAGGGCTGTTTCTCACCGATGTCGCTGGACGTCTGGTCGCCACATTGAACACGAATGTCGCCTATGCCCATGCTCAGGACTCGTGGTGGAAAGGAGCCTTCAAAAACGGCGTAGGACAACCCTACATTGAAAACGTCGCCTTTAATGATGAGATGGAAGTCTATACCTTTACCCTCTCACTCCCGATCATGGACAGCATTCGGTATCAAGTCATTGGCATCTTACATCGCATTTATGATGCCAAGGAATTTTTTGGGGCCTCGATCGAGACGATCCGGTTTGGGAAAACCGGCCATGTCATGCTGATTGACGGTCAGGGGAAGGTGCTGAGTTGCCCCATTCTTCCTACCGGCACGAGTCTGAGTGATCCACAGATCATTCCCTTAGTGACTCCGATGCACAAAGGTTGGACAGCCGCTCCCAGCGATGGTCATGGCGGAGATCGTTCTTCCATTATCGGCTTTGCCCCTCTCCCTACGACAAGCGACATTACTCAGGCCTCAACCGGGTTCGGATGGCACATGTTCGTCTGGCAGTCATCGGAAGAACTGTTTGCTCCCATCGATCATCTCTTCACCTGGATCTCGGTCTTCGGTCTACTGTCGGTGGGATTGCTGGCTACCCTCGGTGCCATTGCCGCAGGACGCATCGTCACACCCATCCGCCAACTTCAAGAAGCGGCAAAACTCATTGGACGGGGCGAATTACAAGAACCGGTGAATATTAAGACCAATGACGAGCTTGAAGAATTGGCTGACGAAGTCAATCGGATGAACCGGCAACTCGCGTCAACCTTTGCCGGACTGGAGAGTGAGGTCGAACTCAAAGCTCAAGAAGTTCAATACCTTCAAGAGTCCACGACCCAAATACTCGATAGCGTCCCAGATCCTGTGATCATGCTAGACCAAGAGCAACAGATCCAGTACATGAACCGTGCATCCAAAGAGGCTCTTCATCTCAACAATAATGGACATGTTGAAGGGGAACAACTCTTTCAAATTCTCAAAACCGATCCTCCAACAACCAAGAAGCTCGGCGACGAGTTTCAATCGATTTGTTTCGTAGCTTCTGAAGATATCGCACCGATTACACCTCAGGCTCAATCTCAACACACATTCAGAGACCCGCTTCAACAGCAATCTGATTGGAGTTCAACATCGAAAGGTCAGGAGTTTCATCTTTATAATCAGACCTATCGCTATGAATGGTTTACGGTGAAGGCCAGGCCTGGACATGCCCCTGGCATAGGACTCGTCTTTCGAGATATGACCAAAGAAAGCCATTTACAGGATCGCCTCATCAAAGAAGAAAAACTGGCTAGCCTTGGGGTCCTCAGTGCAGGAATTGGGCATGAATTGAATAACCCGCTCGTCGGCGTCATTGGACTTGGAGAAGCCATTGAACACGAAGACAATCCTGAGCAAATTAAAGAATACGCCCATGATATTGTTCAACATGGGCGAAGGATGGCCGCCATCATCAGAGACTTTACGGGATTAGCCACATCACAACTGACAGAACAGCTATCTGAAGTCAATATCAATGAGCAATTAGACCTCGCCCTTGATCTTGTCAAACAAACCCACGACACGTCGCTACATAACATTCTTACAAACTATCATCACCCTCTTCCTGGGATTAAAGTCATTCCTCAAGAATTCTCACAAGCTCTCGCCCATATCCTTGCAAATGCGATTCAAGCAATGGAGAAGGGAGGAACGCTGACCATCACAACAGGATTCACAGAAAACATGCCACATATCACAAT
>BQIX01000197.1 GCA_021604145.1 Nitrospirales bacterium | reverse complement strand
GGCAATCGTGTCTTGATATGCCGTAAAAATTTCCGCTCTTCAAATTTCGATAAACTGGTCTTGAGTCGTGTGGGAACTTCTTCCTTTAATGTAGCCTGCTGTTCCCAGGAAGGTGTTTGCCAGAGAAGGATAATTCCAAGGGTGAGGGCTGCAACAGCACTTGCAATCTTCGTCAATTGGTTGATGGCAACCATGACGGCATGTCGTTCGTAATTCACTGATCAGCTACCCCTTCGAGTTTGATCTCAGATAGGCAGTTACTCGGGTTATTTTACCCAACTCATCAACCGTGTTTCCACTCTATTATGGTCTCATGGAATGATCACCCGTGCAAGATTCATCTATCAAGCAAAGGACGCATATTCCTGATAACGAAGAACAACCTCTCGTATTGGCAAATCATTCATGGAAAACATCATAGTGATTGTGTGACGACTCATTCTTGTAATCCTCCGCATTCCATTCCTCGAACTTTTTGGGTTCCTTAACGAAGAGACACGTGGTTCACTCACCAATAACCCTTCCATCTAATCCCCCGCAGCTTCGTACTTTCAATTTTCTTGAAGTTTTACTTATCAAACCTAAACATGCCATTATTTAACTTTAATGTCTCGTTTAGGTGCTTCGCTGTCAAATCTCAAGGAAAATTCAAGCTCTTCAGGATTACCTTTAAAAATTAGGGTAAGATTGAATGGTCATGAATTTTTGGCATCTGGAAATGCCCATGACGTGACGCAACAGTTTCAGAAATTTCTTGATTTGATTGCCGAACTGAACAAAAGAATGACGGATCAGGGCCAATCCACTGCATCGAATACGCCGATTTCTGAACAAAACCATTTATCGCAAATTTCGCCTTCTCGTGCTTTTCTTCAACAAGTCTTTGACAATGATCATCGTTCCTCTGCTCTCATCTATCGCCTGCCTCCTCATAACGCTGAGACTCTGGCAAATGTCACGCTCATGTTACTCCTTGGGTATCAAGAACTTCGACAGATGCAAGAAGTTCCGGTAACGGTGCTTAATCAGGCGTTGGTCCGTTCGTCATTGAAAATTGCAAGACTTGATCGAATTCTAAAACCCTATATACGAGAACGATTGGTTGTGAAGCGGGGGAGAGGAAAGGGAGGATATTATCGTTTGACTGATCTGGGAATACGAAAGGCTACAGAGAAGATTCGTGAACATGTTGCACTCCTTCCTTCCACCAGCCAACTCAGTCATTTGTCATGAATCTTATGGATTTTCGAAAACTAGACAGACAAGGTTATTGAAGCATAAACGTTTCATATTCTAACTTTTGGAGTTTTTTATCTAAGAAATGCATCCCAAGAATGACGACGACAAGCAATGAGACGGCAAATCCGTAGCCATAGTACGGGAGCCCCATATAGAGAGACCAGGTTGTCAGTATCACATTCAAAATTAAAAACAGACTTGAGAGTCCGAGAGCAATCAGACGTTTATCTAAATAGAACATCACGTTGAGAATTCCTAAGAACAGGACCTGAAGGCCGGCTGCGACAATATCGACATATAACAAAGATTCATACAATTCAGATATTTCTAGCCAACGTAAGATCGGCGGACCAATGGCCCAAATGAGCAGGGACACGACAAACTGAATTTTCATGATCTCAAAGAGACCAAGCCGAATGGTTCGCACCATTTCATTTTTGGCATGTTGAATATGATCGAGCGAGGCCCCTCCCCGAATGGCATCGTAAAATTCCTGATATCGCTCAACGAAATCCGTTTCCATACGGACGAGAAAACTGGCCATGCCCGGAAGAATCGAAAGATAGGCCAAGAAAATGGGTAAGTCATAGATTGGTGAATTCCGAATTGGCCCAATGATCAGTTGACTGGTCTCTGGGTAAAACCAAAATAAAAATTTGTCGATCCAGATCGCAAGGTTATAGACCAACCCCAACCAGATCAAACTAACGTACATTCTTCCCTTTTTGAGGAAGTCCCATGCGAGGAGTGTGTCGGAAGAATAATTTCGAACAGTGAGTCCTAACATGCCGACTAAGATAAAAAACTGTCCGATAAAGAATCCAAAAAGCAGCCCTTCTAATCCAAAAGACCGCATGGCGAGTGCGGCTCCAATCGTCAGTCCATAGCCAAGTCCATACAGCAAGAGCACGGCCTTATATTCCTTCATACTGGACAGAAAGATCGTGGCAATCCAGATGTTTCCCAGGACCACAAAACTGCCAACCATGAGGACCTTGTACAAGACCGACTGTTCTGGGAAAAACCAGGCGATGACGCCTGTTGCGGACAATCCACAGGCAATTGTGACAAGGCAGAGCACGCCGTGAAAGTTGCTCAGCACCAATTCGTCTTTTCGTTCATACAGACGGTCAGCCACGTAACGGGTAAACGAGGTTTGTAAACATCCGGTCAAAATTAAACTGAAGGCAATGAGATAAGTGACGGAGAGTTGAAATTGAATAATGAGGGATTCCGGAGCGACGACGGAGAGGCTCATGACCCCAATCACTAAAATGCCAATTATGGATAGAATCCAAGGGCCAGAACTAATCACGCCAGCATAGGCGTAGGCCTTCAGTAATGACCAATAGCTATCCTTTTTTAAGATTTTTCGGAGTTCAAAGCCGATACCTGCCATGAATCAAACGCTTTCGTATAAATCGATTGATATTGCTCGATCATTTGTTGTTGCGTATAGAATGTTTCAACTCGTTTGATGCCGGCTCGCTGAGCATCCTGCCAACGGTGTTTATTCGACAAGAGATTTAATGCGGCTTCTGCTAACGCTGTGGGAT
Source organism: Nitrospirales bacterium (assembly GCA_021604145.1). GTDB lineage: Bacteria > Nitrospirota > Nitrospiria > Nitrospirales > UBA8639 > JAGQKC01. The sequence continues at coordinate 3,870 of BQIX01000197.1, read as the reverse complement.
TCGCCATACTCACAACTGCACCGGCGGAGCCTGCCATATCGTCTGCAAGCCCCTCCCCTTCAATCAGTTGTCGGCAGGCGCCAACGTCAGTGGTGACGGCCGGAACCCCTGCGGCAAATCCTTCAAGGACGACAAGAGGAAGTGCTTCACTAATCGAACTTAAAATCAGGAGTCCAATTTGAGGAAGGATTTCATCAACTTTTTGAAATCCAAGAAATTTGACATGGTTGGAGAGACCTAAACTTTCGGTTAAATTTCGGCAGTCCTGGACGTATTCTTGGTCTTCATCTTCCGGTCCAGCAATCCAGCCTTCTGCCGATGGCATGCGGTTGACGACGGTCCGCATCGCTCGAATGAACGTCTTAACATCTTTGATGGGTACGACTCGTCCTATCAGGCACAAGACGGCTGGCGGATGAGCTGGCCGACTTGAACGAAGTGCCTGAAAACGCTCAATATGAATGCCATTGGGTATGGTGAGGGTGCGAGACTCTTCTGCACCGTCATGTATTTGACGTTGTCGATTGACTTCATATAAGGAAATAATGGGGTTGGCGGCATCGTAGCAAAGTCTTCCCAACACTTCGAAAAATCGTATCCAGAGTTGTTGGAAATATCCTAAATGTTCGGATCGTTTTTCCAGCTGCGTGCGATTGTCTTTAAACGACGACATTTGAAATAAATCAATACGACGTTCTTTGGTGTAAATGCCATGTTCTGACAGAATGAGAGGTCGACCAGTGCGTTGTTGCAATAATGCTCCTAAAAAACCCGCATACCCAGTTGACACCGTATGATAGATCTTCGCCGGAATAAGATTCGCGGCGACTTTTCCTAACATCCAAAGCGGTTCATGCATTTTCCGTACGGTCCAGAAATAGTCGACGAATGACGGGTCCGTACAATGTTTCCGGTACACGTCGCACAAGTATGTCCATGCTGTTTCGCTGTATAAAAATTGTTGTTGAAGCCTGTGAGGGTCTTCGGACAACAGGGTCATCATGTGTTGAGTCAAGTTCATTGCTTCTGGACAGGTTTCCGGAGCTCTCAGACCATTGTGTAGTTCTTCAATAAATTGAATCAGCTTTGGGTCGCCTTCGATGGATTCGATCGAGGGTTGTCCATGATTGGCATGAACAAAATGGCATTCGAGATGAGCGACTTGCGGAGGTAGCACATAGCGCATGTCATCGTATTCTTCCGGCTGGCCTCCAATAAATACCAGTCCAAATCGATAATCAGGAAACGCCTGAATAATTTGGTGCACCCAACTGGAGACTCCGCCACTGACGTAGGGGTACGTCCCTTCCAACAACAGGGCAATATCAACCTCCTCGGCATGTGGGAGAGTCACGACGAGAGGCCTTTTTCGTATGTGTGAATGATGATGCTTTCCATACTAGGCGAATTTATGATGATGCATATTCGCGAACGAGACGTTTGTCGAAATCCCAGTATTTCAAAATCGGATTCAAGATTGAAATGTGGGAAAGTGTTTGACTGTGTGTAAAGAGGTGTGAAAGTGCTGAAAAGTCCTTTTTGAAAAAGGCTAACTCGGCAAGATAGGGAATCACACGGGCTTCAGGAATTCCATGCTCAAGAGCGTTGGTAAAGGCTTGTTGAGCGAGGTCGTGTTCTTGAGAACGTAAGGCGAGTTGCCCTTTCAAGGCCCACATGCCGGCATCGTCTGGAAAGGTAGCCAACACCAGATCGTTATAGTGGGCCGCTTGTGCGAGAGCATACGTCAAAATATCTCCTTCCACGACGTCCTTATACACCAGTTCCCAGTAGGCATAGGCTAACTGACGCGCGTGGGTCAGTTTGTCGAATGTCTCATCGGTTTGTTGATACCATTCAAGTTCTTGATTGATTTTTTTATTAATCGATTTTTCTTTTTTGTCTAAAATCCCAAATGCGACAAGACGAATATCATCAGCTTGATCTTGTAAGGCTTCACGGACAGTCGTATGAATATGATGCGATTCAAAACTCTGCAGTTTTCCCAACGCATCGAGTCGTGTTTCTGTGCGAAGGGCCGAAGCTTGAAAACGTGATTGGAGATCTCCGCCACCGAACTGAAGCATTTCGACTAGCCCTGCTTCGGTAAACTTCGAGTCATGGATTTCTTGAATTTCATTGTTCTTCTTGCCAATCATAAAATAATTGGTCATCACCACGAGCGCCATGACGCCAAATGCGCCAAGCATTGGGATGAACAATGTCAGAGCAGTCAGGAACATCACGACGGTCCTTGGACTCTGTCGATATTTATGGGGAAGACTGTCCTTGCCGAGCAATCCGACGGCTATACTCACCATGACATGGAGAATCAGGAGGCTCAGCGAATCGTTCTGGTAACGATTCGTGAAAAGAAGGTAAGGAAGGGCACCTCCCTCAAGCAACGCCGCTAAGCACAGGAATATTTTTGCGATCATAGTTCCCTACAACAAGATCTTGAACAATGGTAGATGGATCATGCTCATGCAGTCCTCGAATACTCACCTGAATCTCAGTTTCCTGAAATCCTTTGCCAAACCGTTCTCGGAGTAACTGCTGGATACGACCAAGGTAGCCTTCGATTGCTGCATCATCGGTAAATGGAAGCAAAATGCAGAGTCGGCGTAATTCATCTTGTCGGATATCCCAGGTGACATCCAGTCCCCGAGTGTGATGAAGAATATGAAACACGATTTCTTCTCGCATCGATGGGGTGCCGACATCAAAGATCACCACACGGCTATCGAGCCCCAATTCATACTGCAAGCGAACTAAGCGTGGTAATTCTCGAGCAAAAGCCACAGGACATTCCGGGTATTGTTCCAAAATCGGGCGCGCAAGAACCGCGGCCTGACATCCATCGGCGAAATAATGTAAAAAAATTTTCAACATATGGAGACTGTCTTCGTGAAGGTTGAGAAAGTGCATTCGCTCAACGACGAACCATCCCGCGATGACACCATTGCTGGCCATGGCTGGAGCCACAATTAAATACTGGGTATTCGCCACCGATACCGATCGGGACATCATGACATGAGAAAATTCTTTTGTGGTTCGCGCATGGTGGACCAATGGATCATCGTTTTTGAGACATTCCATCGTTCCGACTGAGGCCAATGGGGACTCTGGGAGATGCGGCGGTAGAGCCCGATAGAATGCTGCGACTTCTAATTGAAAGAATTGTGTTAAGAGTTCGAGAAATCGTTCGACCGCAGCAGTTGGAATTTCATCGTCTTCATCAATGAGCATCCCGCGTAATCGCTTGAGCGCATCACGAAGTGTGAGCGGTTGACTAATTAAATGTTCTTCTAAGCTATGATGGGACATGCCGAGTAAATGATAGGCGCGTGCCGTTTCCTGTAATCGTTGATCCAGGTAATCGTTGCGTTCTTCCATCTGTTGTAAATACATATTCCATCGACTTCCAAATTCACCACAGATGGCAATAAACAATACGCCTCCTATGACATAGGCCTTGGGAACAGTTTCGTCGTTCAAGAAACCGAACCGAATTTCAAGAAACAAGCTACTGAGGACGATGCCAACCGAAAGCAGTCCTGCCCAGGTTCCATACCGTAATCCCAATAACAGGGATCCGATCCATAACCAGGGGAATGCCATCGTTGTCAAAAATGGATCGCCTGGTATCATCCAATGACTGAATCCCAAGATCGCACATGTCAGCAGGCAGGTTTCCACCCACTGCCAAGGTTTGGGTACGGCGCGTAAGTGGACGGGCAATCGCATTTAGGAGACGCTCACTTCCTCGAGTAGACGTTTAATCAGCTTTTGTGCCACGGCGCTCACCGCTTCGCGACTCCATCCAGTTTGGCCTCCCACAGCACTCCACACGACTTGATTCGTGTTGAGGTC
>BQIX01000196.1 GCA_021604145.1 Nitrospirales bacterium | reverse complement strand
ATCCCTGTTCCTTGCATCCAGACACCAGGCTCCCAATGCATTTCATGACTTGTTCCCACACCTGGTTGAAAGTTGGAATTCATAAATGAATTCGAGAGGTCTTGCAGGCTGTTCTCCATCTCAATCGGAGATCCGGTAAATGCCAGGTTTCCCATTGTTCTTCCTATCAAGCTACTGGAGAGGGAGGTGCGAAGCATGTTGGCTGGTCGGATCGCCATTGCACGAAGGAATTGATTGTTAGATGTTTGAAGGGGGGTCGCAAGAGTTCCTTCTGCTTCTGCGCCACTCGTGATTTGCGTGTAGGCATTTTGTGCTGACTCTTCTGGTACGCTCATCAGTTGAGCGATGACTTCGTCAAAATCTCCTGTGGCTTGTGAGCTATTGGCATCCAATGCCTGGGCGATGGCCTGTTGATTGCTTGACGTGGCATTGTCTAGAAAGCTTGTGCTGGCACGGCGTAACGTGAGAATCACATCATTCCCGTTCTGACTAAGAATGGGTGTGAAATTTGGATGATTCATCGACACGGAATCAAAGCTTCCGGCAACTCCACCATCACCAGTGATAAGTGTATATGTTTCTTCACGGTGATAAACGCCAAGTGCGGGTTCGATCTGGACTTCACCGCCATTGATGGTCACAGCTCCGGAGACATCAACCAAATCCCCACTCCCGTCTCCATGAATATCTATTGCAAGCGTGCTATTGGGATTATTGGTATAGTTCCCATTCACCGTAAGCGTGCCAATTCCACTTCCAGGGGAAAGGGTCCCTTGATTAATGATATTCCCCGTTTGACCTGACCCAGACAACGTCCCTCCAGAGGCGACCGTTGTATTTCCTACAATCGCACCAGTGACTTCTAATATCCCTGCATTGACCGTCGTGGCACCAGTGTAGGTGTTGGCGCCTCCAAGCGTCATGGTGCCCGTGCCGAGTTTGGTCAAGCCGCCGGTGCCATTGAGGACGCCGGCAAAGGTAGTATTGGTGGTATCGCCAGCGGAGAGGGTGCCGCTGCCGAGGTCTACGGTGCCGGCGCCGGCCAAGGAGCCAACGGTGGCATTCAGGTTATTCACGTCGAATGTGGCCCCGGCGCCGACGGAGAGGGCACTGCCGACGCCCAAGGTGCCGGCCCCGCTGAGCTGTAGGGTGCCGGCGGACAGGGTGGTGGCGCCGGTATAGGTATTGGCGCCGCTGAGGGTGAGGGTGCCGGCGCCTTCTTTGCTCAGTGTCCCCGTCCCGCTAAGGACATCACTATAGGTGCCGGCGCCCGCTTGATCGAAGGTGACCGTGGCGGCATTGGCAATATTGCCTTGAAGACTGGTGGCGGTACCTTCGAGAATGCCCGCGGTAACGGTTGTGCCGCCCGTATAGGTATTGGCGCCGCCGAGGGTGAGGGTGCCCGTGCCGAGTTTGGTCAAGCCGCCGGTGCCATTGAGGACGCCGGCAAAGGTGGTGTCGGTGGCATCGCCGACGGAGAGCGTGCCGCTGCCTAAACTGACCGCGCCGGTACCGGTGAGCGAGCCGATGGTCGTGCTGACATCGTTTAAGTCGAGCGTGGCCCCGGCGCCGACGGCGAGGGCACTGCCAATGCCCAAGGTGCCAGCTCCGCTGAGCTGTAGGGTGCCGGCGGACAGGGTGGTGGCGCCGGTATAGGTATTGGCGCCACTGAGAGTGAGGGTGCCGGCGCCTTCTTTGGTTAGTGTCCCCGTCCCGCTAAGGACATCACTATAGGTGCCGGAGATCGCTTGATCGAAGGTGACCGCGGCGGCATTGGCAATATTGCCTTGAAGACTGGTGGCGGTGCCTTCGAGAATGCCTGCAGTAACGGTGGTGCCGCCGGTATAGGTATTGGCGCCGCCGAGGGTGAGGGTGCCGGTGCCGAGTTTGGTCAAGCCGCCGGTGCCAGTGAGAACGCCGGCAAAGGTGGTGTCGGTGGCATCGCCCGCGGAGAGGGTGCCGCTGCCGAGGTCTACGGTGCCGGCGCCGGCCAAGGAGCCAACGGTGGCATTCAGGTCATTCAAATCGAGCGTGGCCCCGGCGCCGAGGGAAACGGCACTACCGACACCCAGCGTGCCGCTGCCCGTGAGTTGGAGCGTGCCGGCAGACAGGATGGTGGCGCCGGTATAGGTATTAGCGCCACCCAGGGTGAGGGTGCCAGCGCCGAGTTTGGTCAAGCCGCCGGTGCCGCTTAAGAGGCCGGAGAAGGTGGTGCTGGTGGCATCGCCGACGGAGAGCGTGCCATTGCCTAAGTCGACCGTACCGGCGCCGGCGAGGGAGCCGATGGTGGTACTGACATCGTTTAAGTCTAAAGTTCCACTGCCGCCTATCGTGACCGCGCTGCCATTGCCTAACGTGCCAACTCCACTAAGCCGCAACGTTCCGGCAGTCACAGTTGTGGCGCCGGTGAATGGGTTAATTCCGCCGAGTGTCAGTGTGCCGAGCCCTTGCTTGCTCAAACCACCGGTGCCAGCTATGGATTCAGGTAATGTCAGGTTGTTGCTCGTGCTAACGTCCCAAATGGGGGTGACACCGTCAATGAAAAGATCTCCTCCCAACGCTTGACCAGCTGATGATCCTACTCCTCCAGCAGTGCCTGCCGCGATTGTGCTATTTGCAAAACTTCCATCAATGACAGTCAGATTTCCTCCTTGTCGAACAAAAACTGCTCCACCCAAAGCGGCACCTCCTCCGCCTGACAGTGCCCCGCTACTTCCGCCACCCGTTCCGGCTGTTCCTCCATTATTGCCGCCCCCTGCACCAAATCCTCCATTGCCGCTATTGGCCCCGCCACCACCACCATATCCTCCATCACCACCGTTGCCGCCACCGCCGCCGCCAAATCCAGCATCACCACCTGAGCCATCGAATCCTACTGCTCCGATTCCACCACCACCACCACCACCACCGAATCCACCGTCACCGCCATCGCCGCCATTAATAGCTCCTAATCCCCCGCCGCCCCCGCCGCCTCCATTGCCACCATTGCTTGCGTCGTTTCCAGAACCAAGAACACTCAAGGCTCCTCCGCTCCCGCCATTAGGCGTGCCTCCAATTCCCCCAAAGCCCAGGAATCCATTTCCGCCATCACCAGTCTCTCCCCCACCGCCTCCAGCCCCACCAACGAGGGCACTTCCTCCATCGCCACCAAGTCCACCACCACCACCATGTCCAACAAGGTTTAACGGAGCTCCTCCATCACCACCTAGCCCACCGCCCCCTCCGAGGAGCAATCCCACGATTCCCCCACCGTCTCCTCCGACTGCCGCATTTTGATCGAAGTCAACATTTTCGAGTGTGACTGTGGCGCCATCATTCACGAAGAGTCCCCCACCGGCACCAAGTCCACCGCCGGCACCAATTCCGCCATCACCTCCGGCTGCTCGGCCATTTTCTATATTGAAATTTGAAATCTGGACTGTTCCTGTGCGAACGAAAAACACGCGATGGGCATTGTTTCCATCAACCGTGACTTCGCCTCCTGTTGCTCCGGTGGCATCGATGGTGACGGATTCATCGATGAGCGGAAGAGCGCTGGATAGAGTAATGGTTCCAATGGGCCCTGAAAAGACAATCGAATCAGACCCGACGGAAGTATTTGCGTCCATTATGGCTTGTCGCAGGGACCCAGCACCTGAATCGCTATTTGTGGTGACGGTATAGGTGGCGGCTAAACCGACTGAAAAGAAAAAAATCTCTGGAGCAGCAACAATGCACAGTAATACAAGGCAAGCAATAGGAGGTAATCGCATGTAGAACCCTCTTCTCGCGTTTGTAATTGATCCAATTCGAGCGTAGGGGTGTTCAGAGATTTTTACTGAACATCATGCACCCGATCGAATCATTGATCTGTTCGACGATAGTGTTGAGATAAGTGCGGATAATAATGAGGGGAATGAATAGATGCAGACGGGAAAACAGTGAAAAGATAAATTCCAAGAAACCATGAACCGGTGACGATACAGGAAAAAACGAAGGAACATCTGAGTTACAAAAAATGTATAAGTATGGTCGTGGTCTGGCCCAAACGATAAAGATCTATGAATCATAGGAATGCTTGATGCTTTTCTGCGATGAATATGTCCTGGTTCTTGCCTTCTGATATGAGTAGAAGCCAAATTTTCAAAAACTTAAGCTGTAGTTGTTCAAATATACGTAGGCTTTTACATAGAATGATTGATTGTTTGGTTTCGAACTGAGCGACATGTGCAACTTCGCACTGATTTGGTCATCTGATTTAGTCTGAGTTCTTCTCGCAGTATCAATGTCTGTCTCTGTACTTTTTTTCTTCATGCAAGATTATGTTCGGCTGTAATTCTTTGGGCGTAGACGAATGATGGATTGGCTGCCATATCGATACTTCATGTAGCACCGTCAGCAGGATGTAGCTGTGATGACGCACGCTCTGTCTACTCTTGAGTAGTCGAGCTATCCATTGTGTTCGTGAATCGGTATGAAAACTGAAATTGAGGCGTTGGACCTTGCGCGGTAAGGCGACCTTACGGTTTGTTATGGGGAGTCGATTTTGAATGTATGCAGTCAAGCAAACAATTATACTGTTCATTAATTTTACAGTATGATCTGTATTTTCCTTTGTTGTTAGAGGCGAAAGGGTAATTATTCGTTATTATTTTCAAATTTTTCCAGCGCCAAACAAAGCCGCAACTTGGCTGCGTCGTGTCACATGGAGTTTGTCAAAAATGCGGGAGATATAATTTTTTATCGTCTTTTCACTGACATTCATAGTTATGGCAATTTCTTTATTTGTATGGCCAAGGGCAATCATCTCCACAAGTTTTCGTTCCTTTTTGGTTAGCGAACCAAAATCCGTTGTCATTTCTGAGTCTGAACGCTGGGTGATTTTTTCAAAAGGAAAGGTCGAGCAACTTGAAAAAATGACTTGTGTCCCCGTATTCAGCATGCGAAGACTTTGAATGAGTTCAGTCGCTTTGACATCTTTCATCAAGCAGCTGGCTCCCGTTGTCTGGGATATGGTCAAGAGGGTCTGCTCCTCTATGCCGGATGCGAGCAACATCAGCTTCGCATTCGGGAAACGTTGCGCGAGTTGTTGCTGAATGCTCAAGAGATTTGTTTCATCCGGTCCGATGGCCCAGATAATAATATCGGCGATGTCTCCTGGTTGACTCGCTGGTAGTGACTCCGGAGTGGCAGCTTCGCACAGAATGTGGAATTCTGTTGTTTGCATAAGAATCGTGCGTATTCCGTACCGCATGATTTCATTCCTGTCAATCAGAATGAGGTGGATGAGGCGGTGACTTTCTGCTGCTTTGTCTTGTGATGGCGTCGTATCTTGCATAGTTAAAGGAACACCTTCTTTTCAATGGTAATAGTAGAAACGTAAAAGTTTCCTGTGGCACGGTCTTAGGGAAGGGAGTGAGGTGACCTGAAAAAGCGTAGGAGAAACCATGCTGCACTCAAATTATGCACAGATGATGCCGTTGGAAATTTATTTTGTACTTGAGAGTGATTGCTCAATGTTTTCTTTCCAGAAGTTTTCATACATATGTGAATCTTCGAGCTTAAGTCGTCTCGGTCTGCCAGATAGACCAGGACTGCTAATGAACAAATTTTTGATGAGTGTCGGACTATCCTAGGTATCGGATGTAGGATATGTGGTTCTGCATGAATAATCTGTCAGGTAAGAACTATTAGCTTGTAGGATTAAGGGACGTGTGTTGTAGGTATTTATCCGACAAATGGGGGAGAGCTGAACAGAGGCGCATGATTTTGATAGACGACAATGAAAGGCGTCGAAGAATGAGGCCCGAAGACGGTGAGTTTCTGTGTATGTGGATTTGTTGAGATACTTACCCCTACTCAAGCAACTGTTGTTCAAGGGCAAATCGAATAAGTGAAGAGGTGGTTTTAAGATGCAATTTTTCTAACATTCTGGCTCGGTAGGTACTAATGGTTTTCTCGCTGAGGGAAAGCTGGGAGGCAATTTCGACACCTGTTTTCCCTTGGCCAATTAAACGTAATACCTCAAGCTCACGATTTGAAAGCGTGTGAAGTAATGAGGCTGATGTCTCGCCGGACACATAGGCCGCCAGTTCTTGGGCAAGAGAAGTGCTGACGTATCGGCCTCCTGCGAGAACTTTTTTTATAGCCGAAATCAACTCTTCTGGTGCTGTTTCCTTCGTAAGGTATGCCGATGCCCCAGCCTTCAATGCACGGAGCGCATACTGTTGTTCGGGGTAGAGGCTCAACACAATAATGGGTAGGTCCGGTTGATGTTGTTTCATTTCTTTGAGCACGGCGATACCGTTTTTATCTGGGAGATTAATGTCTAATGTCGCGATATCCCATGTTTCTTGTTGTGTGACTTGCAATGTTTCATGTCCCGTTCCACATTCGACTATTTTTGATCCTGCGAATGCTTCGGTGATCAAATTTCTCAATCCACGTCGGACGATGGCATGGTCGTCAATGATGAGAATTTTAATCATTAACCTACTTTCTACCCTCTGCTGATATGAGAAGAGTAGGAACCTGAATGGTAACCCTTGTGCCCTTGCCCTCTTCTCCCTGCATTATCATTGTTCCGTTAATCTCTGATACGCGCTCTCGAATTCCATTGAGGCCAAGAGATGTGGTTTGTCCCATTTCATGTTTTGTGATTCCCCTTCCATTGTCGTTGACTTCAAG
>BQIX01000195.1 GCA_021604145.1 Nitrospirales bacterium | reverse complement strand
TCCCATAGGTTTATATCGGCCGACCTTCAATTCAAAAATGCGGACGTTAGGTTTTCCCTTTGAGCAGATCAATGAAGAGCAGCTGGTGAAGCGAATCTACAATTTCGTGTCTCCTCATGATTCGAGCATTCCGAGCAAGACCAACTTACAGATCACAAACGGGGAGAGTGTGATTTTTCAAGTAGAAACACCTCAACCGCTTACTCACTCGTTAACAGCCACATGGTTTCTTGACGATCAGGCTCAAACAACAAGCTCGCAATTTATCCTGGATTCCAATATTTTGGACAATGGAGCACACAAGGTGCAAGTCGTTATTCAGGATACCACCCCGAAAGTTCGGCACGATCCAGCTCGAGTGTTGAGGGAAGAAAGGAATTGGAACGTCGAGGTGAATTCCGTGGTGGAGGTTGCCGGAGATTTCAATGCCGACGGATGTGTCGATCGTCTGGACTTTGCTATTCTTATGGCCGACATTCGTGGTCCTTTACCCCATAATGTTGCGTTTGATCTTAATCAAGATGGCCGTATCAATCACGCAGATGCTCGAACACTCGTTGGTTTATTTACGAATCCTAGAGGCACTCCCTGTGATCAATAAGAGTCAGAGGCAGTGTTTGGCCAAATACATTTCTTGCAGTCTGAGCAAGGCCAACAAGGGCAGTGGTGCTGAGCCAAGGTCTAGTCGATTCATTTTACAACAAAGGGTTAAAGCGCATTATCGTGCTGTGCCGGTTTAAATGGACTATTTTTGGATTCCTATCGTATCGCAATCAATCAAATTTGCATCTGCGTCAAAGAAGCTCGCCTGAAGAATATTCATACCGAATTGTTTCCGTAAATACAACGTCAAAAATTCCCTCACCCAATCAATAGAGTCTTCACGGTTGAATGCCTATGAAGAATGCACCGACTTTCTACTATCGTGTTCAAGCATGTCTTATCACAACTATTTGGATTCGCTATAGTCGGTTGTCATGTATAAAGCGAGTGAGTCCCATTTGTAGTAAAATCATCATTTTGAAGATTATCAAAGCAAATGTGTTCATGGCTTGTGTAAAAAGAGGAAAAATTAATACTTGACAAATTAGGCTAAAGGTATAGGCTACATTTATCCATTGATCAGACTCGAACAGGAAGGTGGCAGTGTTATTAGAACGGTGTAGGTTTCATCTACATGTTGAGTTTTATCTCTTCTTGATGTACATGTGCATGCCGACTGTATACAGAACTGATTCTGTTTCCTTCCTTAAATTCTTACGCCAAACACCAATAGGCCAAATTTCCTGATTTTATGTGCTGAAAACAGGGTTGAATTGTTCTTTGTGTGTTTATTCCGAATGGCTTAAACGTACATCGGCCGCTATTTTATGAGCTTTCTGAAATGTGGCTAATTTATCGGAGGCAGGATGGCTCCTGCTGTTACTATCAGGCAAAAACTGTATGGTTCATGCTTTCTGTATGATCGAGGTTGGGTTATGGCCGTTTCAAATAACTTCCGCATGTTTGAAGTGAATAATTGCGCGGGGTTTGTTGATATGCCTCGGCTGGAATTTATTTGGATTCGTTATAATGCCTAATAATTGTTCAACCTTACAGCAAGATTCGAGTTCCCGACATGTTCGATGTCCGACTTGCGACCGTTATCTCTGTTTTGGTGAATTTTCTTTGTTGCATTTAAAGTGTCCGAGGTGTAAGTTACATTTCCAAATTTTGAATCACAATGGGAAACTGAACTTTCAAGCAGTGACTAACAAGTTCAAGTTTTCTCAATAGAATTGAGCGCCTGTTACTCCATTTTAAAGGCCATTTTTTCTGATAAGGGAAGAATGGCCTTTTTTGTTTTAGCAAGCTTATGAACTAATTGTAAGGTTCAAAAACAAGTTAATTGAACCTTAACTCGTGTAAATACTTGGTTGTATACTTGTGGTTCTTATCATTTCGGGAGGAAAGATTATGAAACAGTCGTGGTCTCATGTAGCCTTTTCCATTTTTTTCAGTTTTTTGTTTTTTGTCCCGAAGGTTGCGGCAGTTTCTCTTTCACTCGATGTAGACCCATCGACAGCGGGAATTCAAAGTTCTCGCGCAGTAGTCATGGGAAATCCTGTAACTGTTGATGTCATAGTCTCAGATTTGACTGATTCTCTGCAGGGGTTTGAATTTGATGTAGATTTTAATCCGGCTGTGCTTAGCGCGACGAGTGTCATAAGTGGAGGGTTTCTCCCGACTCCTTTTGTCATTGAGAACGATATTGCTCCACCGGATGTCAATTTTGCTGAGGTCAATTTAGGAGTTTCCACAGCGACAGGAAATGGTGTGCTTGCCTCGATCACATTTAATGCGGCGGCGTTGGGCATGTCAGATTTGGTATTGAACGATGTAATTTTATCGGGGGCTACAGGACCCGGAAGCATTTTTGAGATTACTCCTGTCACTCTTGAAAATGGAAAGATCTCTGTAGCGCCGATACCTGAACCAGCATCCGTATTGCTATTGGCGACGGGATTAGCAGGATTATTTGGGGTTCGAAAGTATAGAGAGTATGATTCACGTAGATAGAAGTTAATACTTCGAAACAACAGCACTAAGCGCCTCTTTCGTCAAAGGCCATTTCTCCGCAATCGCAGGGAAGTGGCCTTTTTGTTTCTGCGAAGGAGAGGACACGTTGTGGGGTTCGTCCAAGTTCAGAATGATAGTGTTTTAACCTTAACAAAATGAGACATTTTCAAATTTCCTCGCCTTCATTCAAGAGGGCTAGGGTGAGGGGGCCTAACGAAAGAATAAAGCGCTATTGGAGGACAAAATCGCAGAAATTTGGCAAGGACGAGAAGAGTAATTAATTGTTATTAGCACCGCCAGGGAGGGTGGACCATGAAGCTTCGAGCAACAATTGGATTTACGAAGATCCGAATCGGTTTTGGAAGACTTTTCATCTTGGTGATGTGTTTCGGACTCTCGTTATGTATCTTCCCTGCTTTGGCCCAAGCTCCTGATCCTGATCTCAATAACGACGGAACAGTAAATATCTTAGATGCGTCGATTGTCGGAAGCTGTGTGGGGGCAGATCTCAAAATAAACCCACAATGTCTATGCGCTGATACCGATGGCAACGGTGTCATTGATTTAACCGATGTGAACTTTGTCACGGGTGCTTTTGGACAGTCAGGGTTTCCTGTTGGTCCGAATGCGTGTGTGGTGGGTCCTCTGGCACCCATTGCTAATGCCGGGCCGAATCAGATGATAGAAATTGGGGTGAAAGTCACGCTTGATGGAAGTAAATCCTCTGATCCCAATAAACCTCCTTTACCTTTAACTTTCAACTGGAAAATTATCGAAGAACCTTCCGGAAGCGCCGCTGTCCTTGATAATCCCAATACCGTCTCGCCGATGTTTTTTGCCAATGTTGACGGGAAATATACAATTCAACTTGTTGTCAATAATGGTGTGTCAGAGAGTGAGCCGGATACGATCATGGTGTTTGTCGAAGTTCCTCCAGAGAACACCCCTCCTGTAGCAGATGCCGGACCGGATCAAACTATGGTGCTTGTGGGGCAAAAAATTACGTTGGACGGTAGTCAGTCTTTTGATATGGATGGCGATCCGCTCACGTTTCAATGGAAAGTGATTAAGGAGCCATCCTCAGGTGCTTGTGCATTGAACGATGACACGTTAGTTATGCCCATGTTCTTTCTGGATGACGAAGGGATGTGTGAGTTTGAACTTGTTGTCAATGATGGCAAGGAGGATAGTACGGAATGTCTCAACGACAAATGCCGGGTGCTTATTGCAGCTAACTCAAAGCCTGTAGCCGTGGCAAAATTAAAAAATCCTGGAGATTTTAAAGAAGGGGATACAGTTCAATTGGACGGAAGTGACTCGTTCGATGTTGATGGCGATCTTTTGACCTTTACATGGCTCATAACAAATCCTGAAGGCAATCAAGCATTGCTTACCGGGGTTATGCCGGAATTTACGGCCGATAAAGAAGGGAAATATATCGCCGAGCTTGTGGTGAATGATGGAAAGCAGGATAGTGAGCCTGATTCTGTCATGTTAAATGTTAATGTGGTTATGCCCAATAGGGCTCCGTTGGCCGTTTGTAATCTTAAAAATCCCGCTGCTGATATTTTTGTTAACACATTCGTCGCATTGGATGGCAGTCAGTCATCTGATCCAGATAATGATCCTATCACTTTCATGTGGTCGATTACGAAAAGACCTGCTAGCAGTTCTGCTGAACTATCAGATGACAGTGTAAGCATGCCGACCATCACACCTGATGTTCAGGGAACTTACATGGTTCAACTTATTGCGAACGATGGCAAGTTGGACAATGAGCCGCCCCCTTGTGTTGTGTCATTTACCACAGGGAATCGTCGGTCAGTGGCCGATGCTGGCCCAGATCAATCGAATGTGAAAGTTGGTGATCCGGTGAAACTTGACGGAAGTCGGTCGTTTGACCCTGATAACGACCCTCTAACCTTTATGTGGGCATTTACGAGTAGACCTACTGGAAGTACAACGACTCTGGATGATGACTCGATTGTGATGCCGACCTTCACACCGGACGAAGAAGGTACTTACGTGTTGGAATTGATTGTCAATGACGGAGAACTCAATAGCGCTCCTGACACGGTTGTAATCACAACTGAAATTGATCCCAACGGTAATAGGTTATCCTGTGGTTCGCTTGTAACGGGTTCAATTGATGCAGAAGGTGAAGTTGATAAGTTCACCTTCACGGGCACGGCCAACGAGGTCGTGGCGATTACGATGACAGGGGCTGGGATGTCGGCTAAGGTGTTTACGCCGTCAGGGACAGCACTAACGGGTTTCTTTAGGAGTACCCAGGCCGTGGTGACGTTGCCGGAAAGTGGGACGTATGTAGTAGAGGTGGTCGGGAACCAATTTACCGCTACCGGGGACTATAGTTTAGGGCTGGAGTGTCAAGGCTCTAATCTTCCCGAAGTCACAATAACAGCCACTGATGCCAATGCTTCAGAGGCTGGTCCAGATACGGGGACATTTACCGTCAGTCGAACCGGAGAAACGACGAATGCATTGACGGTGCTCTATGGTGTTATTGGTACGACGGGTTCGGCGGTTCCTGGAGCGGATTTTGTGGCTCTACCCGGAACTGTCAGCATTCCGTCTGGCCAATCTTCCGCCTCTATCATACTGACTCCCATCGATGACAATGAGGTTGAAGGAGCGGAGGGTGTTTCCTTGAGTCTAACGTCCGATGCGGCCTACAGGATTGGCACACCCAATACAGCCAACGTCACAATTAATGATAACGATGCTGTTACGGTGACGATCAATGCGATCGATCCTAACGCCTCGGAAGCAAATACTGATCCCGGTGTATTCACGGTGACGAGAAGTGGTGGGAACCTGACCGCTGAGTTGCCGGTTGTAATCCAACAAAGTGGCAGCGCGACGAACGGAGTAGATTATGTAAACCTTGGAGGCAATATATTTAACGTTACGATTCCAGCAAATCAACGTACCGCAACGGTGGTGATAACGCCTGTCGAAGATTTTCTAGTTGAAGGAAATGAATCCGTTGTGCTCACTATTGTCTCCAATGCTGCGTATGAACTAGGCAGTCCCAACACAGATACCGTCACAATTAGTGATAATGATACAACGCCGCCGCCATCTACGGATCTCAATGTCGAGGTTACCACTCATCCTACCATTGTAGAGGCAGGCGAGCGAGTGTTGTATGAAATGACGATTAGTAATCCGACTACGAATTCTTTTAATAGTGTCGAAGTGACCTATACCGTTCCGTTCGGGCTGACGTTCAGTAGTGTAGCCGATGCGACGCCGAATGCGACGGTGGGGTGTGCTGTCTGTCGGGAGGGGAGTGAGGTGGTGTGGGCGTTGGGGACGTTGGCAGCCAATGAGAGCCGGAGCATTCTAGTGAGTGCGACGGTGGATGAGACTGTGGCCGATGGTTCTGAAGTTGAAGCCTTAATCGTTGTCAATGCATCAGAATTATCAAGTGCTATAAATAAACACAAGAAAATATTTATTAAAAATGGACAATTAGCCCAACTATCTCTGAGAACGACCAAGGAGCCGGTACGGGCCAATGAGACGTTTCGGTTTACAGTGGATGCGGGGAATGTGACGGGCAGCGCGCTGACGGGGGTGGAGCTGCGGGCGATCCTGCCGAGCGGTCTGACGGTAGGGACGGTCAGTAATGGCGGTAGTGTGAATGGCGTAGGTGAGGTAGTGTGGCCGATCGGGAGCCTGGGGGCCGGGAGTGCGGTGCATCGGGAGGTGGAGGTGACGGTGGGCGGCTCGGCGCAGGCGGGAGAGATTTTGATGGCGGTGGCGCAATTACGCCATGCAGGGGGGCTGGAAGTGGACCTGCAGGCGGAGAAGGCGGTCACGGTGGTCGGAGCGGGTTTCCCGCTCATAGTGGATTATAGTGCGACGCCGAATCCGGTGATAGCGGGGAATCGTGTGGAATATACGATGACGGTGAGTAATGTGTCGGGAGCGGCGGTGAATGGGGTGAATCTGGTGTATCGAGTCCCGGCTGGCTTGAGGTTTGATAGTCGGGTGGATGCCGCGCCGGATGCGACGGTGGGGTGCGCAGTATGTCAGGAAGGCAGTGAGGTGGTGTGGGCGTTGAGGACGTTGGCAGCCAATGAGAGCCGGAGCATTCT
>BQIX01000194.1 GCA_021604145.1 Nitrospirales bacterium | reverse complement strand
ATAACTCATGCCTTGTACACAACAGAGATACGCAATCATAACGGATACTGATCGTCCCATTCCCGCACGGCACGCTATTAAGATCTGATGGTGAGGCAGGTGGCGTTCGAGCCACACGACAGCAGATTCAATATCCATAGGTACAGCTTCGGTATACTCTCGGAGCGGTATTCTCCCCAATAGGATGCCCTTTGGTGGAATGAGTTTACTCTCAAGCGCTGTCCATAGAAGTGCTGAAATGACCGGCGGTGGGGCGTGGGCGTCATCAATATTTCCAATGTAGAGTGAGCCAAGCAGGTTATCCATAAGAGAAGGTTTCGTCAATTCTGTTCTGAAACATGAGGTTGTTACTCTGTTTGTAGCTCGGATGGAGGGGCTCCGGCAAGCGCCCTCAACAGCATAAATGGCTGCTGCTTTCTTCTGATTCAAGACCCCTTTCTTTATTGAGTGATGAAAATGAGTTGCGGAAAATAGGATGGATACCT
This sequence comes from Nitrospirales bacterium, assembly GCA_021604145.1. Lineage (GTDB taxonomy): Bacteria > Nitrospirota > Nitrospiria > Nitrospirales > UBA8639 > JAGQKC01. The sequence goes on along the minus strand of BQIX01000194.1, from coordinate 6,278 downwards.
ATACTATCCTTCATAGTCATTGCGTATTGGACACGAAATTCCATGCATGCTCGATATTTACATTTTAATCATGAGATAACGACTTGATGACCGTCCCAGAGGTTGAAGAGCGCCTTGGGCTTGTGAAGTGCGCCATTTGCAAATCAAATCGGTTTGGTATTGATAGCCGAACCGTGAGCGAAGGTGATGAATGGAAGGCGATTTGCCGTGATTGTTATTATACCTTTCCCGTCCATACGGATATGGAGTTCTACCTTCGGACTCAACCGGATGTCCCATATCGACTCCGGGACATTGCCTGTCCCTTTTGTGAACAACGGGGTGTGACGCTCAATTTTCGCATTATCATGTCTGTCCGGGAATCAATTTATTTTGTTACCTGTCAACATTGTCAAAAAGAATTTCCTGAGCGTTCTTCGCTAGAAGCTTTTGAATAATCACTCATCACTTGCCTAAGAATAGAGACGCACTATGGACGACGAGAAAGAAAGCCCACCTTTCGATCAGGACTCTGATAGCCCGAGTTCTTCGCCTTCCTCCAAGGAAGAGCCGAAGGCTCGTAAGGAACTCAATGTGGTGTCAGTGCCAAATGATCGCGATATGATTGCTGAAGAGATGGCTGAACTTTTTGAAGAAGATCAAGTCACGCATCAGCACGGTAACAGCGAACCTGAAGGTGACTAGGCCACTTATAATTGAATGCTCTGTATTGCAAGTGAGTTGTCATGCGAAATACATACACCAAATATTTCGAGAACTTGGAGCTATCGTGGCCTAGCGCACCTGTAATCTTGATACCTGTCCTGCTTGCTTCGATTCAGATATTAAGTAAATATATCATGAGATGGTAGTAGGTTGTCCGGCCGTGTGTTAGCCCACCTTACACTTGGTTCCTGAGCTGCTTGGCAACTATCAAAGAAAAGACATACGTCAGTAGCCTTCAATCCAGAGAACTATTCTATCCTAAGCGGGACACCTTTGCTTTGGCGAAGCGCATAGCTTGTTCCTCAGAAAATTTTGACCGCTTCATCGGTCCCCTCCTTTCAATGAGCGCCACCGAAGGGGCCATCTTACTCTAGTTTTAACCCGTCGTCGATTTCAGAGGGCGACGTCAATGAACGGTTATAATTATCCACGACCGTCATGCCTCGAAATCGTTTGCCATCCAGCAGCGAATCGTCGACAAAATCCATACTCCACCGTTCGTTGCACTGGCTCGGTTCTACGGGAGTGATGCTGAGTGCACTCATTCGTTTCTGTCGCTGCCGTAACCGGACTGTGGGCCCCTCTTCGCGATAGACACTCGTTGCGATTGACGAGCCAGCCTTCCCATTTCAGTATCACATGCTGCAGCATCACCTTATCGAGTGTCAAATCGGCAACCAGTTGTTTGAGCTTTTGGATTTCGTCTTCCAGTTGCCTTAACTGCTGGATTTCCGCGATGCCCATCTGGCTCTATGTCTTGCACCAGATACAATAGGTCGCTTCACTGATCCCAGCTTTCGTGTCACCTCGGTGACGGGCGCTCTAGCATCCACGTTCCGCAGTGCAGTGGCCATTTACTCCTTTGAATACTTGCTCTTCTTCATAGTTTCCCCTCCCAGGTTGAAGGACTGAAGCGTCGCATATTGTTCCACTTTTGCCTGGTCGACTTTTTCGGGAGGAGATCACGTTTTCATATTCATTCGTGCATGTAAGGTCCTTACTCCTTAGTCGAAGTCTTTTTGTCGCTCTAATTAAGTTTCTTGGCGTTATGGCGAAAATGGGCAAGTCACATCCATAATTCTATAGATTTGCAGGACTCTAGATTTGTAACGAATATTTGACATATCTTAATATGTCCATTATACTGGAAATATGGAAATATATGAAGCTGTCATTGCTTTTGATGCCTTGTCTCAGGAAACGCGCTTACGTGTGTTTCGGCTGTTGGTCGAGTACGGCTCCGAGGGAGCCGCAGCTGGGACGTTACGTGAAGCGTTAGATATTCCGCATAACACGCTGTCGTTTCATTTATCCCATATGAGCCATGCCAAGCTGATTTTGTCTCGACGAAAAGGCCGGTCAATCATTTACCGGGCAAATTTTGATTTTTTTACCAACCTCATTAAGTACATGGTGGAGGATTGTTGCCGTTCAGAATTTGCGAGTGTTCGCGGTGGTAAGAAAAAAGGATGCAGCATTATTGAGCTGACAGATTGTTGTGAACCTTCGATACAGGAGAAAACATCATGAAACGTCTTCACATTCATATCGGTGTGCAAAAGCTGGATGCGTCCATTCAATTTTATAGTGCTCTCTTTGGAGCCGAACCAGTAAAAACAAAATCTGATTATGCAAAATGGATGTTAGACAATCCATCCGTCAATTTTGCGATTTCCACCCGGGTTTCTCAGGCAGGCGTTGATCATCTAGGGATCCAAGTCGACACGGACGATGAATTATCAGAATTACGAAACAGGCTAAGTCAGGCTGATGCCGCAGTCTTTGATGAAGGGGAAGCGGTCTGCTGTTATGCACGATCGGAGAAAACGTGGGTCCAAGACCCGACAGGTCTACCGTGGGAAGCCTATCGAACGATGGAGGATGCCGAACTTTTTTCCGGGGGAGCGGTTCATTCTGACAGCGCCTGTTGTACGCCAGACACGATGGGCAAGCCTGGTTGTTGTGAGGCTTCGACAGCTACAACTGAGTGTTGCGGATGATGACTCCGAACACCGTAGCCGTTCTCTTTCTTTGCACCGGGAATTCAGCACGCAGCATTATGGCTGAAGCGATTCTCAATGCGGTCGGTCAGCCGCAGTTCTCCGCCTATAGTGCTGGTAGCTTTCCTACAGGAAAAGTTAATCCCAAGTCTATCGAAACGTTGAAACGTCATGGTCTTGATCCTGGCGTGCCGCGCAGTAAGTCTTGGAATGAATTTTCCGACCAACAGATGGATGTGGTTGTGACGGTGTGCGATCAAGCGGCAGGGGAAACCTGTCCGTTCTTTCCTGGCCGTCCCAGAACATTGCATTGGAGTATCCCTGATCCAGCTCACGTTACCGGCACTCAGGAGGAAATTAATGCGGCCTTTGACAACGCCTTTCATTTACTGAAAACCCGTATTGAAAAAGAGTTGTTGATATGAACGAACCATCGCCTCTTGGAATTTTCGGCCGTTATTTAAGCCTATGGGTCGGACTGTGTATTTTGACCGGGATCGGGTTGGGCTCGGTGTTTCCCGCACTCTTTAAATTTGTGGCAAACCTGGAATATGCCAATGTCAACTTCATGGTGGCGGTCCTCATCTGGGTAATGATTTACCCAATGATGACGCAGGTAGATTTTTCGAGTCTGAAAGACCTTGGGCGTAAACCGCGTGGCTTGTGCATTACGTTGGTTATCAATTGGCTGGTTAAACCGTTTTCGATGACAGGCTTGGGGATTCTATTTTTTGAGTATGTCTTCGCCGGGTGGGTTGAACCGCAAACAGCCAAGGAATATATCGCCGGGATGATTCTCCTGGGAGTAGCGCCCTGTACGGCGATGGTGTTTGTGTGGAGTCAGCTGACGCGGGGAGATGCGGGTTATACGCTGGTGCAAGTGTCTGTTAATGATCTAATCATGGTCTTTGCGTTTGCCCCCATCGCAGCCTTTCTACTTGGCCTCACCGATATTATAGTGCCTTGGGAAACGTTACTGCTGTCTGTTGTACTGTATGTCGTGATTCCTCTCATGGCTGGCTATTTCACCCGTCGTATTCTTAACAAAAAAGATGACCATGGTGAGGCCCTGCAGCGTTTGGCCAAGTACCTTGAGCCTTTTTCAATGATTGGCCTTTTGGCGACGGTCATCGTGCTCTTTGGTTTTCAGGCTCAAACCATCCTTGACCAGCCATTTGTCATTGGTCTTATTTCTGTGCCTTTACTCATACAAAGTTATGGCATATTCTTTTTGGCATATGGGTGGTCGTATCTATGGGAAGTGCCGCACAACATCGCGGCCCCTGCGGCGCTGATCGGTACGTCGAATTTTTTTGAACTAGCTGTGGCAGTGGCGATTAGTTTGTTTGGGTTACAGTCCGGAGCCGCATTGGCCACGGTTGTCGGAGTCCTAGTCGAAGTTCCTGTGATGCTGACATTGGTTGCGTTTGCGAATAACACTCAGGATTATTTCACGCACTCCGTGCATCACAATTGGGACAATCCTTCTCTCACAACGAAATAATGAACACCTCAATATTGTATGCGACGACTCCAATGCAGGGTAATATTTTTGACCTGAAGGAATGGTGGGTGGTCATGAGTGATACTGAAAACAATCATCTTGAATCAACCGTAAGCTGTCCCCATTGCAACACACAAAAGACCGAGATCGTTCCTGGAGATGCTTGTCAGTATTTTTACAAGTGTACAGGATGTCAATCGATACTGAAGCCTCGCACGGGGGATTGCTGTATTTTTTGTTCATATGGCACAGTCCCGTGTCCTTTCGTCCAGAAAACTCTCGAGTAATAAAAACGTATCCTTGGTTCGTGGGTTCGCTAATCCGAGCGTAATTTCCATCGAATGGTCGACTACGTAGATTGGCTTGCTTTCACCAAATTTCTTGAAGAGCTTTCTTGCCTTTTTCAAGGCTCGGCAATAAGCCGTTCTTTTCTCCCATGCACTCATAACTGGTCTGGCTTCTAAATTGTATCGTGGTCAGGAGTTTGTGGAATTGAGGTAGCAAGAATCGGAAGTTCTAGCGGGGCAGTGGGGGCCTTTGATGAAGGTGAAGGCCTCCATTAGAACAACATATTCGACAGGACTGCCCCACTAGTATTATGAAGACTGGTTGCTCAGTGATAAGTCGTAAGGTGAGTCGATCGCTGAGCAACCGCAACTCCAAAGACCCGACTCTTCGAGAGCTGCACCCAGTCAGGACTCTGAATCCTAAGAAAGGGTATTATTATTCTACTCCCCAATAGGTTTCTGATTCAAGTCATACCCGAATGGTTTTGTGGATCACAACTATGGCGCAACAACGTGTGTTCTGATGTACCAAATTTGTTCGAATCGCACGAGGTGACGATCGTTATACATTCAACATTTAAATGGTCTAGCGTTGTGATATATGTAGATAGTCTCCACACACAAACGAGTCACAACATCGAAGAACAGAGGGATCGGCTCGCTATGATTTTTGAACGATTTCCATGTATTTTTTCTTTATTGTCTGTAGCTAGTGTTTGTTCATGTGTTCGATTCAAAGACTCACTTGAAGTGACCGACAATCAAGTGGTACTGGATATCATCACGAGGGAGTTCGATGTTGCTTGTATCGCGAGTCATTCTGCTGCTTGCTTGTTGTCTCATGTATCTCGGCATTTCGGCAGGTACAGTGTGGGCCGGCCCTGTGTTTCTTAATCGGCAAGCGTTCCCTATGCCACTGACGCTCCATGAAATGGGCCCTTTTCACAATAATTACCTTCGAACATTTGAAGTGTGGACTCAATGGAATAATGATGCAAATGATTCCGTTCAAATGAATATTCTCTTCACGTTTTATGACAGCGATTCTGGCGGGTCAAGAATGGGAGAGGATGGTAAAGATGATATCTTGATGAGCGTAATGCAATCGGTCACCATTCCAGGTCAAGTGAGTAATTGGGGGAAAACGTTTTATCTCACAGCCATCGGCGGAAAAATCAATCAAGGGTTTGATCATCTTGAAGAAGGTGCTGGCCTTGAACTTTATTTGGATGCGCAGGTGACATCCATTCAATACATCTCTACGGAATAACGTTCCTGTCATTTCACTCCCATATCCTTTCTCATGCCTCTTGACCGAAGAGCCAGGGACCTTTCACACCCTCATCAAAGTACCGTGATGATGTGCGTTGCTGATCGTTTGCTCTTGCCATGAGTGAATGGTTAGGGTGAAGTCCAATGAACGAATCATCGAAAGATTAAAACTATGGTTATGAAAGTATTGTGCGGCGCTAATTTTGCCATGAGATATCTGGGGGCACTTTGTTGTCTGCTCATCTTTGTTCCTCTAGAGGCTAAAGCGTTTATGATGTCAAATGGTGACTTTGAGTCGGGTGATCTATCCGGCTGGACGGTTTTTAAAACATCAAATGGTTCTCTAGGCGGTGAAGGATTTCCCCGCTGTGTCGACTTTGACATCACGGGGGATGGTCTTGTGTCGAAAAGCGCCGTGTTTAAGGTTGGACAAGAACAATATCAAGCGGATGGGCCGTCTTTAGCGGGTGGAGGAATTTATGCCATTCTTCAATTAGACGGGGGACGCAT
>BQIX01000193.1 GCA_021604145.1 Nitrospirales bacterium | reverse complement strand
CACGCAGGGTCGCGCTAGAGGCGACCCCAGTGTGTTTTGAGAAACCTTAGTGTTTACCGTACGGTTTCTTTTGGCCTGCCTTCGCTTGCTCTTTCTTTTGATCGTGAGAAACAGCGGGCTTGATCTGCCCAGTTTTGTTGGTACCTGGCTTATTGGTGTTCATCCGCCTTCACCCCCCTTCTATGTCAGCCCATTGTGGCTAATCAGAAACCTACCTATACCCTAGCAACCGCTATGCCAATTGTGGGCTTACAAGAGGTGCGTAGAATTGGTCGTTTTTAAGGAAAAATCAGATGCCATGATTAAATAAGTTATGGCAACAAAGACATTTTGCTCCGGGAATAGACAATTTTTCTCGACCAACATACTAAGTCAACATGCAAATATGTCCTTGCAATACTTTCAAGCAGCTCTAATAAATCCAAAAAGCAAAAGAAGATCAGCGAACTCGAAGATTTCCAAAAAAGAACGCGTGGGAGGAATCGACCTGTTGATACAAAGGGAATGTCATGTGCACAAAAAATTTCACCACAATAGATGAGAGTGTCGCAGATCGTTTTCAAACCCAACATGCCTGAGGAGACTAAAAAGAATGACCACCATACTCATTGTTGACGATCTACCTGACCTGAGATTTATCTTGCGTTTACTATGAGAGAATATGGGATTCACATGTTTAGAGGCCAGTGATGGAAATATGGCTCTTCGAATGTTGTCCGACCATCCCGCGGTGGCCTGGTTTCGACAGATTATGAGATGCCTCGGAGGAATAATCTGCAACTTTTGTCTTGCATGAGCGCACAGACAATTATGCAATATATTCAAAGGATTTTGGTTACCGCCCTGCAGTCCCCAAACCTTCGGCTCATAGCCTTTCGGGCTGGAGCACATCATGTTTTGTTCAAGCCCTATGAATTTGTCATCTTAAAATATTGTATCCACACGCTTTTTAGCTCGACCGAGGGCAGCATAGTCCATGACACGGCCAATCACTGTTTGTTGAAATCACATTGCATGTCTTTTGACCTTGAGATATGCCCTGTGCTGAGCATTTCTGAAATCTTATAAAGATATTGCCATCACAGACAGATTCTTCTCATCACAAACCACGGCACATCAAGACTGTGATTTTCCCATTGACCACCGTACCGGCCACCCCAGCAAAATCATGATTATGGGGCAGGCTCAGCTTTCCACACGCGATGCGCTCCAAATTGCGGTCAGGAGGCAACATGGCTCCGAATAATTTTAAGTTTCGATCACGGATTTGACGTATTCCCTAGGATTACCCACATCACCGATCAGCTGTAACCCATCACACAGCAGGCAATGATGACAGTGGCCTTCTCCGCTGACATTGAAAATTGTCCTCCCTACCTCAACAACATCACAATTCGTCCAACAACGACGCGACTATAGTTCATGAACCCATGAGATGGAGTTGGCTTGCGTTCCAGAACCAGGAATCTAGGTAAGTACAGACTTTTCGAACAAGTAAGTATTCTGAAACAAGTGTCTTGACATTTCCTTAATATGTGCATGTTTGATGCATATGTATTATGAATATATAATATGAACATCAACGAAGGGAGAGGGTAATGATGAATTCACTTCGCGAACACAAATCATCAAAACGACGTCCAGTCAACCTCACCATCAGGGCTGACGTTCTCAACGAAGCCAAGTCGCTTAAGGTGAATGCCTCTCAAGCTGCTGAACTGGGAATTATTGATGCGATCAAAAAAGCTCGGGAACAAGAATGGATTCAAAGTCACCAAAAGGCGTTGCAGGCACATAACAAGCGCATTGAAAAAGATGGGCCTTTGTTAACGCCTGATTGGGCAGATCACTAATGGCCAGATTTGATGTATACACCTTTTCAGGACGCTCTATTCCATTAGTCATTGATGTCCAGGCTGAGTTGCTTTCTGATTTCAAAACCAGGGTGGTTGTTCCCCTTATCCTCGAGTCCAAGGCTCAGCAGGAAGTTTTGGCGCGTTTGAAGCCTGTCTTTGAGGTCAATGGAAAACGCTATGTGATGATAACAACCGATATTGGAACGATTCGGACAAATGATTTAGGTTCTCTTGTCGGCACTCTCAAAAACCATCGACACGACATTACGGCAGCCCTTGATTTTCTTTTTCAGGGGTTTTAACTAAAGCCTAATCCTAGTAATGACCATTCGGGGTCATTCCGTTAGCTAACATGAAAGCATTCACTTTTCCTATCTAAACCGCGACCAACTGCCATCAAATCTAGAGTTTCTTGTAAAACTAGACTTGCCCCCCAAATCCCCAAGGATAGCCTTGGAAAGTTTCGTAACGGAAACCATCACTCTCTTCTGATCTGATAAATGGAGAATGGCACCTTTTCCATGCTCCCTATTAAGAAAATTTTGTGATTAGGTTTTAGCTTTCGTGTTGGCTTTGGTTTGTTATCCAAAAAATACAAAATGTATCGGTTTAGATAACTTTTTTGATCGAGAACTAAATGGCTTTGATTTTACTTTTAAGTTCGTATGCGTTTTTAAGCCCATGAAACATAGCGAATGTCTCGATTGATTGCTCAACATTGTCTTTTGGTCATAAAGGCATAAAAGTTGCCCTACTGATTGTCTGAGTGTCCTTCAAAACGAAGAAGACATTCACCCCGCAATCTACTAACTCTTCATAATTTCTTAGGCGTAAATAGCGCAAGGAGGTAATCCATGACAGTCAAAAAGAAGGCAAAAACTGTAAAGGCCAAGAGAGTGTTATCTACTGAGACACGATGTGAAGTCGGGATGTGTAATCCTCAAGGGGCTCAAGGGCTCAAGACCAATCTGAAAAAGGGAAGCACGCACAAGCTGATATCGCTCAAAGGGCCAGGCTTGTTTCTTGCGGGGCATGTCTCGAAACAGGGTGGCGCGAATGATTTGACCTTCGTAACACTCCGTATCGATGGGCGTGTCGTGTTTTCTTTATCCTATGCTGCCGCCAGTAACTTGGGATTAACCCAAAACAACCCACGCGGGCTTGTTCTTCTAAAAGGAGGACCCGTCCAAGACTTCACTTTTGGATGGCCCGTTCCTCTTACGTTCAAGAAAAGTTTAGAACTTTCAGTACAAGTCGCAGAAGTAGGCGTTGTACAGATTGTTGCGAATATCATCCGCGGTACGAGTGGATGAGGGTTGCCGCTATTTCGACAACAGTTGTAGTACTTTTGTGTTGGACGACAAAGACCGTTTGAAAAGGGAAAAAAGAGACATTTTCCTTTATCGAGCGAAATCCCGTTCGTGCTCGGCTTGTCACCCGAGCGGAAGATTAGCGGAGGTCGAGTTTGTCCACTCGGGGCGGTGACTACATTGGTCAGGTTACACAGCTGCCAGGATGGAAGAAGTGGGTGAACACCGCCGGCACAGATGAGGAAGTGGAGGCGATTCGACAAAGCGTCAATCGGGGCATGCCGTTTGGCCGGATGGCCTGGAGCGGCGAACCGCAAAACGGTTGGGACTCGAGGCCAGCATGAATCCCCGCGGAAGGCCTCGGAAGGGCTCATAAAGGAAACAGCCTCCTCTTTAATAAAAAGAGAATGTCTCCCTTTCCCAACAAACGAGTCTTGCACAATTTTGCAGTCGAGCGGCAAAGGAAGGGGCCTTTACCGCCGACTGCGGAAACTGACATTACTATTTTATGCCATAGCCGTTTCAAGCTTAGTGATTTTTGCCATCATACCTTTAAGTGCTGATGCCTGCTCTTGAATGAGTGCTTGCTGCTCTTTGATCGCCTCGACTAACACGGGGGTTAGACGAGAATAACTGAGGGATTTATTCCCTTCAGTATCAGTAAAGACAACTTCAGGAAAGACCGATTCGACTTCTTGAGCGAGAAACCCAATTTCTAAGCTATCATTTGACTGTTTTTTCAAAGATCTAGCGTGCTTACGCTTATAGCTTACGCCACGCATGGCGAGGACTTTGTTAAGTGTTTTAGAAAGGGAAGTAATGTTATCTTTACGTCTGCTGTCTGAGGATTCGAAGATCAGATTAGCAGTAATGATACCAAATTCTCCGACCATTTGGATCGGCACGCCGGAACCAAGTAGTGACTCCCCAAAACCACCATCGAGTTGAATCGTAGGTTCACCAACTTCATTTGTTACCGTCAAGTCACCAGCGGGCCCAGCAGCAGGGCCGGTGTTACCCAGCGTCGCACTAGCATCTTTGCCATTTAATCGGATGGTACTTCTGTTACTACCATTTATCAACCGCAAGTCGCCATTTTTGCCCTCGCCGCCAAAATTGGCATGGCCATCGCTGCTAGTTAAGCGGACGATATTGTCGCCATTACGATCCTTTAAGAATAGGCGGCCGTCTGTACCATTGCTTCCCAAATCAGCACTTCCATGACGTCCCTGCAAGCGAATCGTCCTTTGACCTTCAGCATTCTCAATAAGCAAATCTCCGTCTTGACCATTGCCCCCTACGTTCACGTTGCCCGTACTGCCATGCATTCGGACTGTCGATCGTCCATCACGGTTATTCATGAAGAGCAGTCCATCTTGTCCCGTTGCGCCGAAAAATGCGCGACCCGTCTCCGCATCTAGCCGATGGACGGTTTGCCCACTGTCATCCTTAATTTGGATATCTCCATTAATAGTGCGTGCCATAGTGCGACCCTCCTGTATTGGCTGCACAACGCGTTCATCTAATCCGTGTAATAGGTGACGAAGCTGCAGGTTGTGCAGAGTGAATAAATGTGTCTGTCAGTTGGCATACGTTAGTCTGCACTAATGGTGTAAAAGGTTTAAATTATTTTGTCACATGATCAATTTTAGTGAGGAAAATAAATTTCTATAGTGTACTTTCCGTGAGATTGCTCTATGCTCATTTACTCAAAAGTCAAACTAGCATGAGTAACAATTCAAACACATTGCTCGCCTTTAGATTGGTTTTAAAAAAACTAGAGACTAATTGTTAATGATTCTTTATTTGAAGGGATTGGTTGGATGAACACAATTGTCTCTGGTTATTTCCTTGCGGCTAAGCAGCACAGCCCAACTGATTGACCACTGCTAACGCGTACTCTCAAGGGATAACAGGAGATTTCGTTTGAGGAAGAAGAAATAAGTAGTTGGTCAGGCTAGATTGCGATGCATTGTTTTCGGTTGCCCTAACCAGACACTAGGAGCTTTCCGGCCTGAGAGGTATAGATCAAGCAACGTTTTCATTTCTTCTCAGTTTAACGGTATTGAGCTAAACCCTTACTGATGACAGTAGGGCTTAGCCTCGTAAAACTTTGCTGAAGTAGCTTCTTAGTGTGTGAGTTTTGATACTACCTCATTGAGTGCTGATGCCTGCTCCTGAATGAGTATTTGTTGTTCCTTGATCGCCTCGACTAGTACGGGTATCAGACGAGAATAACTAAGAGACTTATTGCCTCCAGTGTCAGTGAAGACGACTTCCGGAAAAATGGCTTCGACTTCCTGAGCGATTAAGCCAATCTCTCGGCCATCATTGAATGGTTCTGTAAGAGAGTTTTTTGGCTTGCGTGTATAGCTCACGCCTTGTATAGCAAGAACTTTGTCGAGTGTTTTAGAAAGGGGAGTAATGTCATCTTTCCGTCTCTCGTCAGAGACTTCAAAGAAGAATTCGGCAACAACGATGCCGTCTTTACCATCAATCCGAACCGTATCGAAATTTTCAGAATCTTTCACAAAGATATCACCATTACCACGATCAATACCACCAATGATCACGTCGTTACCTAAAGTCACCCGTCTATTAAAACCATCCAATTCGATAACTCGTGTTCCTCTAGAATTTTCCACAATAAGCTCACCAGATCGAGCACCGCCTATTTTTAAACTAGATCTAAGACTCGTATCGTTGGCACGTCGTTTACTCAATAAACTAAGCGCAGTTTTACCCTCAGCATCTCTCAAAAGCAGGCTCCCCTCTTTACCATTACCGCCTAAATCCGCGGTTGCATGACGTCCCTCCAAGCGAATCGTCTTGTTACCTTCGCTATTTTCGACGACTAACTCGCCGTCCTGACCGTTACCACCCAAATTAACCCTCCCTCTATTTCCATGAAGACTAACGGTGGATCGACCATCTCGGTTATTCATGAAAAGCAGGCCGTCTTGACCCGTCGCCCCAATTAAGGCTCGACCCGTCTCAGCATCTAACCGATGAACCGTTTGACCTGTATCATCCTTGATTTGGACCACTCCATTAATCGTGCGTGACATGATGCATCCCTCCTTTTTCCCTTACTGCACAATATAGCCATAAACATCATGTAATGGTTATCGAATATGGTAACTGTGCAGAGTGAGTAAAATTAATATCCGTTGGTGTAAGTGAGTCTGTACTACGTGGAAAAAGGTTTAAGTTATTTTGTTCGCTTACGCTTGAGGAGTTAATCTATCGGAAAAGGAAAAAGGGGACATTCTCTTTTTCTCTAGACGTCTCGCCATGCGTTGCATTCGAATACAGCCATGTCTCGTACTGCTCGCGCCTCTGTCGGTGGACTCTGCTACCACGTCATCAATCGCGGCAACGCCCGCGCCGAGGTCTTCCATAATTCTGGCGATTACCAGGCCTTCCTTGAGCTTCTCCAGGAAAGTTTGGAAGAGCGACCGCTACGGATCATGGCGTATTGTCTCATGCCCAACCATTTTCATCTGCTCGTGTGGCCACGGAAAGACGAAGAGTTGAGCCAGTGGATGCAATGGGTGATGACCACCCATGTGCGTCGTTATCACCGGGACCATCAGTCGAACGGCCATATTTGGCAGGGGCGCTTTAAGGCTTTTCCGGTTCAGCA
>BQIX01000192.1 GCA_021604145.1 Nitrospirales bacterium | reverse complement strand
TAGGTCTTCATAGGCATCTGCGGCATCTGAAGCTTTCGAAGACTCCCCCTGCATACGGTGAATGTGATCTGGAATTACCGGAACACGAGAAAGCAACGACTCGTGAGCCATCCGATAATTACTGTCCTGATGGTCCGGCGGTACATGTCGTTCATCGCCCCAATACATATGAACATTCGCCCAATCGATCATCAATCGATAGGGTTCGCTTGCCAAGAGTCCATAGAGCCCCTTTGGCGTCGATCCACCAGCCAATGCGACGGTCATATGCCCGGTTCGTTCAACGGCTTCTTCTGCGCATTTGCAGAATTCTTGGGCAGCAATAGAAAAAAGTTGTTGAGGATCAGAAATATTGCGTATGGTGCAGGTCACCCGATACACCTGGCGAGACTATGTTCAATACTCTGTATATTCAATGTTTCCCCTCGTCAGAACTAAACGCCCGGACAGACAAACGTCACATCATATTCTTCTTAACCGTTCTTCCTTTAACAGTCTGTGTAATCATACGAATCCAACTTTTCTTCCTTATCAAAGTCCAAGGTAATCTCACAAGAATTCGGAGCAAAATTAAAGAATGGGAAATGCTTTTCCCCTCCGGCCATTCGGTGATACACCCACGTTTCTCCTCCGAAAAACCGTTGGGACTTTCCAGTTGGGGGTCCCCATTTTTCTTCGAACCACGCCTTATCCTTTCCCTCAAACTCCGCAGGATTCAATGAGGCCTCCAGATAGGGGTTTCCCCCACAAGCCGACAACAGCAACACTGCGACTATCCCAGCAATCAATTGTCTAATCACTCCATACCCTCCTATATCAAACATCGTGATATAATACAGTGCACTGTCCTGGTTCCATTACATTTTATAATTGAGGGCCTAGTTTCCTGACAATATACACACCACCTTATCAAAATTTTAGCCCCTAGGGAGTCATTCGTCAAACGCATGTCAGGCAATGAGAATTTCTGATTTGTGAAGACGATGATCCCTGGTTACAATAAGAATTCATTCAAACAAAATCCATGACGTCTAAACATACGAGGATTAATTATGAAACTCTATCTCGACACAGGCAACATCAAAGAAATTCGCGAAGCCGCAAGCCTTGGGGTCATTGATGGCATCACCACCAACCCTTCACTCGTCTCAAAAGAAGGACGTGACTTCAAAGATCTTCTGCTGGAAGTCTGCAGCGTCGTCGACGGCCCCATCAGTGCAGAGGTTGTCAGCGTGGAAGCTGATGCCATGATACAAGAGGGACGGGAGCTCGCAAAGATTCATAAAAACATCGTCGTGAAATGCCCTCTGATTCCTGAAGGATTGAAAGCCACCAAGCAACTTGCCAGCGAAGGCATCCGCGTCAATGTCACACTCTGCTTTTCAGCAGCGCAAGCTTTACTTGCAGCAAAGGCCGGAGCCTGGTGTGTGTCTCCATTTATCGGCCGCTTGGATGACATCAGCAGTAACGGGATGGAGCTGATTCGACAAATTGTGACAATTTTCACCAATTACAAGTTTCCCACTCTCGTCCTGGTCGCCAGCGTCCGCAGCCCACAACATGTGGTCGAAGCGGCACTTGCCGGAGGACACATCTGCACGTTGCCCTTCAGCGTCTTTCAGCAGTTGGTCAAACATCCTTTAACCGACAGTGGGCTCAAAAAGTTTCTCGCTGATTGGGAAAAGCAAAACTTACCCAAGACGTCTTAATCGGACACATCGTGAAATGTGAAAGGAAGAGTTTTTCTCTCTTTCATCATGCTTCACTTGTTTCGCTTCTCATCGAGCTCAAATCTGACGCGCTCAAACACACGATAAAACATCGGGCGGGTGAGCTTTCCAGTGAAGGTATTTTGCTGGCTCGGATGGTACGAACCAATCAACGTCACTCCCCATGGGAGAGCGTACGAGCATTCATGTCCAAATTTAGGCTTTGGTGATGAAATAGCATGCCCTAAGACTTGACAAGTTTTGAGGTATTCGTCAAAGGCAATTTTCCCAAGAGCCACAACGACCTTGACGTTCTTTAAGACACGAAACTCTTCCACTAAATACGGTCGGCACGCATCGAACTCTTCCTTTAACGGCTTGTTAGCTGGCGGAGCACAACGGACAGCTGCAGCAATATAACAATCCCTCAATTTCATTCCGTCTTTGGCATGTGTCGAGTCCGGCTGGTTCGCAAAGCCATGGTGATACAATGCGTCATATAACCAATCCCCGCTCCGATCCCCGGTAAACACTCGGCCGGTTCGATTCCCTCCATGCGCGGCCGGAGCAAGCCCAAC
Organism: Nitrospirales bacterium; assembly: GCA_021604145.1. Lineage (GTDB taxonomy): Bacteria > Nitrospirota > Nitrospiria > Nitrospirales > UBA8639 > JAGQKC01. The sequence goes on along the minus strand of BQIX01000192.1, from coordinate 4,525 downwards.
GACAAAAAGCCTGGCCTTGGAGTCACCAAACCCCGGTATGGGCCGTCCCCAGTAATCCCAGTCTTGGAATCGCTTGACCTTGACTCGAGCAATTTCTCGACGGTAGATCGTTAAGCGCGGACATAGCGTGCAATCTGAGACAGTTTGATGTAAAACCTTGAGTGATGACATTGGGAATCATCCTAGCATAGGAGGGAAACGCACTCCCAGGCCAGGAGAAGCAAATCCATGACAATCAACTATCCTCATCGACCACACAAACTCATTCTTACCCAACTTCTTGAGTCAGGGCTTGCTGCCGCTGACCCAGGTCTCGCCATTCAACGATTGTGCACAGTCAAAAGTAGCGTCTTAACCATTAAGAGGCGGCGATATCATCTTAAAAATTATAATCGTGTTGTATGTATAGGAGTAGGAAAAGCTTCTGCGAAAATGGGACAAGCTCTGCGACAACGACTCGGAAATAGGCTTGACGACGGATTACTCGTCGTCAAGGATCTCCCAAAATTTTCTCTCAAAAATATCGAGATATTCCAAGCCGGACATCCGACTCCAGACTCGCGAAGTCGCCAAGCAGCAACACTCGTACAACAAATACTGAGGTCTCTCACGCCTCAGGACTTACTCCTAACTCTCATCTCAGGCGGCGCTTCCAGTCTTGTGGCCAGCCCTGCGCCGGGATTGACCTTAAAAGATAAACAACTGACAACGAACCAACTTCTCCGAAGCGGAGCCAGCATCCAGGAAATCAATACCGTACGCAAACATCTCTCAGCACTCAAAGGCGGGAAACTCCTGACAACCACTTCGGCGACCGTGATCAGCCTTATTCTTTCTGATGTTCTCGGTGACGATCTCGAAACGATTGGGTCAGGGTTGACGGCATCGGATTCAAGTACATTTCTTCAAGCTCGCCATATCCTCAACAAATACCATCTTTGGAAACACGCATCCGTCGCGGTGAAACGTCATATTGAAAAAGGCATCCATGAACTCGTACCGGAAACGCTCAAACCTGGCGATCCACACTTGAAGCGAGTCCACAATGTCATTATTGGAAATAATCAACTGGCCGTACGCCAGATTTCTAAAACGGCCAAACAGTTGGGACTCCGACCGATTATCCAAACACGTTCACTGGAGAATGAAGCAACAGAAGCTGGAAACCGTATCGCAGTGTTTGCTAAACGTATTCATAAGACAAAAAACACCATTCGACGACCTTCCTGTATAATCTGGGGTGGCGAGCCAACTGTGAAGGTCACTGGTAATGGGAAAGGCGGTCGAGCTCAAGAATGTGCGCTATCAGCAGCAATAGGCATTTCAGGACTACCTAATATGATTGTGGCAGGGTTTGGGACAGATGGCTCTGATGGTCCAACAGATGTGGCCGGAGCTGTCGTCAATGGGGAAACGTTCGTGCGAGCCAAAAAGAAAAACCTGGATGCCTGCAAGTTTCTCCAATCGCATAACAGCTACACGTTCTTCAAGCGCGCTGGCGGGCATATCAGAACCGGCTCAACCGGCACCAATGTCAATGACATTTATTTGCTCCTCGCACTCTAACGATTTCTATACATGAACACACCATTGTCAGAATAAAAAAAGGAAAGGAAGACAACCACGTGAACAAGGCCCAACAAATGGTTTTAGAATTTCATCAACAATTTGATATTCACGTCGCCGATCAACCAACCTCCCCCGACGACCCCACACAAACGCTGAGAACATGCCTTATTCAAGAGGAATTCGATGAACTCCAAGAAGCCATGAAAGCCAAAGACCTTCCGAGTGTCGCGAAAGAACTTGCTGATCTGTTGTATGTGGTCTATGGAACTGCCGTGTCGTGCGGGATTGATATGGAACCGGTTTTCCAGGAAGTCCATCGTTCCAATATGAGTAAAGTGGGTGGGCATAAGCGGGAGGATGGAAAATGGGTCAAACCACCAACCTACTCACCAGCGGATATTGTGCCTATTCTTACCACTCAAGGTCTACGAAAGAACCTATCGTAATATCATAACTCTTCAAACATTCTGGAATTACCAATTGAATTTCTTGACCGCGGGATAGAGCGTTCGAAAAACTTCGCGAGTCACGGATTCAAGTCGGGCTGCGAGGCTGGAGATTTGTTCGTCCTTCTCTTGAGATACATACTCATTGTCCGTTTCCCAAATTCTTTGAATTGCTGACTGCTCATCTTCGTACACGCTGCGTATTGCCTCTTGCCAAATGATTGGACTATCTTGATCAGCCTGAAAATTTCCACGGCCTCGTCCGAAATGAGCAACCGCCATATAGCGTAAAAGAAGATCTTGCGTGAGCGTATGAAGAAACTCTGGCACCCACTTAATCTTCAAGGTCTCTTCCATTTCAACTTCTTTTCCCCAGGCGGCTAACCCTAATGCACCAAGAAATGCCCCAGTCAGCGCAAAGAGCCCTAGCGACATTCCCCCTGTGGCGGCATCAATAGCTGCCCCGGCGGCAGTTCCAGCTGCAGCTCCTCCAAAGCCTCCTAACGCCGCACGTCCTAGAGCCTCCTCTATGGCCGAAGATTCTATCGGAACGGTCACATCTTGCAATTGCGATTGAATTTTAATGGCGGCCTCTCCCTCCAACCCATGCCATTCGATCAAATCTTGCATGGCAAGACGAATATCCTGTTCAAGTCGAAGACGTAATTCTTGCGCTGCACGTTTCACTTTCATTTTCCTGAGTTGTCCTGTCTCACTCACGTTTTCCTCATCACGTGCGGCACGGGTCAGGACATGGGACACCCGATTCATTGCTTTTTTGAAAACTTCAATATTTTGATTCTTCCACCTGTCAGTCAAACGAATCATTGTCTCCTGGGATTCCGTGGGGAGTAGACGCTGAACATATTCCAACAAAACACCTTCAAGCATCCAACATCGCGAAAAACTGTCTAAAGTTAAAATTCCTTGAACGACAGAATACGGCTTGAGCGAGTCCTGCCAGTCACGTTCGCACTGGTCTCGTTCCTGAGTTACACCCTCGGAACCGATTTGATTCAGAATCACCAGCACAGGCTTCTGCAGCCAATCAAGAAGCTCCATTTCCGGCTTGATGTATCCGCTCGCTAACTTTGGGTTCTCTAACGCATTGACAAGGTAGAGCACCACATCCGCTTCCTCACGCACATTCTTAAGAGCTTGCTGACTGCACCATAATGGACGATCTTTGAAGCGGTCCCAGACGTGCGCGATCATCCACCCGATGGGATGCTCTTGTTGTTGGAGTAACTTCAACAGTTGAACCGAATTGCCAAACCCAGGGGTATCCCAAATATGTAATCGTGCACCATCACCTGTCTCTACCCAAGTAAATTTCTCATTCTGATCCGTTACATGTGCTTGGTCCAAGACTTTCCCGACATCACGGCGCAGCAGGGTCCGCACCAATGTGGTCTTCCCAATATTGGTGTGCGAAATAATTGAGATTGTAATCTCTGAAGTATCCGTCGGACTCACGAAACCTCTTGAGTATGGATCGGCCAAAATTTTCTCGTTGCCTGCTTCAACAGCTCATCATTTTCTATTGTTGGAGAAAAAAACAGAGGCTCGATTTCGTAACTCTTTGTGAAGCGTTGCCAGGATTGAATTCTCTGCTCCAGACGCTGTTGATCCGTTCGCTTCAGATACGTTTCATCCAGAATCACGAGTAAGAGCAATCCACCAGCAGGCCAATCACCAACCTGATTTTGAATATTTTTGAGAAATTCACCATGCACTTCTTGCTCAGGTGTCGTCGCCACATCGAAAATAGCAAGCACCCGCAAGGGAATGTGATGTGGTACATCCATGCGACGTTCAACTTCACCATAGGCAAGAGAAGATCGTATCTGCACGGACGAGCCATTCCCGAACATTTGCAAGCAACACTCTTCAAGACGTTCTACTGAAGAATGGTCAAGTTCACACTGATACGGCAAGACTTCCACCCATAGACCATCGCCTCGATACGGGGCCAACAAACGCTGAAAATATGGTTCGTCTAATGGAAGTTTGAGTTCGCCTAGCTGTTTCCTTGCCTTTCGTCTTGCGTCAAGAGCTAAGCCAGTTCTTGGCACAACAATAATCAACAGACATGTCACCGCCCACAGATGAATCCATTTCGCGGCATTCTCACTGCCCGGGGCCTTAAGCGCCGCCATTGCCTGAACTGAAGGGAAGTCAACGCCCAACATCATTGAGGCCGGAAACAAAATGATGGCGAGAATATCATGAACCTGTTCCGTTTCGAGAAACGTACTCTGCCAACTGGCACGATATTCAAACGCAAACCCTCGAAGATACATTCCGATGATCACTCCCGCCGCAAGACCTGCTGCCCCCCAGTGAAGAATAGACCGACCTTGCAGACGTACCGTTTGCCCCGCGAGCGAACTCCACAATCGAAAAAATCTCGATAATGATGCGACAATCCATTGTTTTTCCTCAGGACTTTTTCGTTGAAACAAACGTAACTTGAGTTGTGAAATTCCAAGACCGACTTTGGTCAACCA
>BQIX01000191.1 GCA_021604145.1 Nitrospirales bacterium | reverse complement strand
GTCCCGAGTTTCTTTCGTAATCGGTTAATGAGGACTTCTATGACATTGGAATCGAGGTCAAAGTCTTGATTGTAAATATGTTCAGTTAGTCGTGTTTTAGAAATGATGGCGCTCGGATGGTGGAGGAAGTAGGATAACGTCAGGAATTCGAGTGCCGTCAACTCAAGTGGGGGTATTGTCAAGCGTCACTTGCTGACTGCTGGTGTCGAGTCTGACTTGACCCCACGTAATGATAGGATTGACCTGCCCAGTTGATCGCCTAATTAAGGCTTCTACTCTCGCAAGCACTTCTTCCATCTCGAAGGGTTTTGTTAAATAGTCGTCCGCTCCTGCTCTGAGGCCCGTGCCTTTTTCTCGCCAGGTATCGCGTGCGGTCAAGACAAGAAATGGCATCATTCGTCCCTCTTGCCGCCAGCGTTGTAAAATGGTTAATCCCTCCTTTTGGGGAAGACCAAGATCCAAAATGACGGCATCGTAGGATTCACTCTGGCCTAAATTCTCACCATCCTCCCCGTTGTGAGCAATGTTCACGGCATAGGCCATTTTACTCAAAGCTTTGTCCAACTGTCTTGCGACTTGATGATCGTTTTCGACGACAAGCACTCTCATGTCAGAAGGTCCCCTTTCATGAAGGATTTGGCCTATCGCGCTGACCTTTAACATTGAGAAGGTCCATGGTTTTGGCATCATATTCCACTTCAAGTACGTTGCCCTGTGGTGTGAGGAGTGTCACCTCATAGATCCAACCGGCCTCTTCCTCTTCTAATTCAATCTCAAGAATGATGCCTTCGAACTCTTAATTGATTCGAATAAAGAGTTGTTGAATCGGAGCGAATTCCGTCTTTAATTGATCATAGGGTAATAAGCTGTCTTCTGCATGAGCGGGAAGAGCGGACCATCCGAGTCCAACAGTTAAGACAATCGTCCATGTTATGAGAGTCAAGACTATCGCCCAGGTTATAAATGATCTGTTTGATTGTGTGCCGGGATTGTGTTGATCGGTTCTCATGTTGTCCCCTTTCGATAAGGTTTCATGATGTTATTCACCTTATCAAAGAGAACCTTACGCCAAGCTTAAAGGTTCTTTCAGCGTGCTATTAGGATCTGTGGAGTATGGTGTGCATATGGTCGGCATTCTTTTTACTCAAGGAGGCGATATGAGAAACGACTTCCATCTATGGGGTAGAGAGCAATGATATTCAGTTGATGCATATGACTTGCAAGGGGCACGGGTTGAGTTAAAGGTCAGTCCCAAAACTCGAAAAGTCTTCTCTTGGATCATACGAAGTGAAAAAAATCAAAAGCGAGAGGAACGAAAACGACAAGAGGATGAAATTGCAGTTATGTCAGAAAGCACTGCCAAGACTCCACAAGAGCTCGTTTGTCCATGAGGGCCCTACGGGGTTTTCCCAAGGTGTAATTTTAATGCTTATGAAAAGTTTAGGGAGAATGATAGAAGCAAATCAGGTGAGTGAGTCTGATCATTCACTTCTTATGATCGTTTGAGAAGTTGTTATCGAATTTTCATGAACTGTTGTCCATCTGCGAAATCATGTCAGGCATCGCTGGTAGATTCTAGAGCCGCGTTTATCTAAAAATATCTAGCTGCTTCGAGTTTTTCTTTTCCTGAACAAGCGCTAAAAAATCGTTCTCGAATTTTTCAAAACTTGAACGATCACACGATGGGCACTTTGCTCGAGATCGATAGGCAAAAGTCTGCCTGAGTTCACTCCCACACGTTCCACACTTTTTATAATGATCGACGTGTATGGTCATTAACGACTTCTGCCACTTGGGGTATACCGCTGCCAGCAGAGCGATTTCTTCGAGTGGAAATAGCCAGGGTGTCAGGGTAAATGATTCAGGTTCTGGCAGTTGTGTGAGTGGCTGAAGCTTTTTGTCGACGGCCTTGGTGCCGTGAAGTTCTAGTGTGGAAAGCCTCTTCCCAATGTTTCCAATTGGCTGTAACGAGGTAACGGTTTGAACGGCGTTGACACTACCACTAATATACAATTTTTTAAGTTTTGGTAACCGTTCGATAGTTTCGAGTGATAACGGTGACCCCAAATCTGATACGTGGAGCGATGTGATGTTGGGCAAGTCTTCAATACTCTCAAGTGACCGGAGTTTTGGACATTGCCAAATCGTGAGATCCTTCAGCGATTTAATTTGATGAAATGGGCGAAAATCAGATATCGGAACGAGCCGAAGTCCAAACGAGGTTAATTTTGGCAAGATAAGGTTTGAGAGGACCGGGATGTTTGTTTTCGCTAACCGGTAGAGAGACAAGGATTCAAGATGGGTAAACTCTTCAAGTGTTGCCAGATCTTTTGCGTGGCCATCAACCCATAAGTCGGTAGCGGAGCGACTGACATGCCCAAGCGATTGTAAGAGGTTTTCGGTGCCCACATTGTGCTCCCATATGAATTTGGTGTTGTCCTTCTTGCTGCAATAGCGGTAGGGCAATATTGGGCGTCTATTTCCAATATGGGCATCTATGAGTTAACGATATACTGACAGATAGACCGTGTCTGATTTTTTCTTGTTCCATGGGAAACGATATAAAGTTCGAATCTGACTGGAATATTGTCCAATGTTGGCTTGTTGCCAAAGCCCTTGTTCGTAATAGTGTTCATTCTTTGAGTCATTGAGAAATCCAGCGTACTTCTCATGGGTAAAAAAACTTACCGACCAACTGTTTGTCCAATTTGGTTGACATTGTTGGACATAGTCATCGACCTGATAGAGGAGGGCTTGAACGTTTTGTAAATTTTCCACCACTGGTTCGGTGGTTTGAAGGAAGAGCACATCATGATCTTGCGGGATGTGGATCAGGCCGATGTCGTGTTCACGTGCACGACATGCCTGGTGATTAATTGGAATGTCTTGGGGTTGTCCGGGGTCGCCTTTGGGAATCGTGATGGTATTGGGCGCATCTGTTTGACAGACGAACTTTAAAGAGGATGGAGGGCAATTCCAATGCAGCTGTATCCCGAATTGTGCGATATCTGCAAGCAAGGTCGGCATTCGAGGGTTTAACGTGATTTTGTCTTGGATCGATTCGCCTGGAAGAAGCCGAACCTCCTGCGAACCGATATCCCACAGGACAGAGCGTTGTTTGACGGGGGTCTTGTGGCTATCCAGGCGAAGAGCCTTGAGCCACTTCGAGTCATTTGGCGGACTCCAGGGCAAATCATGAACGTCGACCATAATCTGTTTTTGACTGATGTTGGTCAAATGAATGTGGATAACATAGTGCTGCGGACTGGGTTTCTTTAAAAAAACCTTCATTGCCAGCGGCAGCCGAGGCTCTTCTTCCGTGTCCGTGGCTGCACTGATTGATAGGGTCGATATCACGATTAGAAAGCAGAGCCCAAAACCATAGGCATGGCAGATTAATCGTTTCATTGAACGGTTCCGGTTTTTGGGGGTGCCGTTTTCCTGCTTTGAACTTTCTGTATGGCCATGGTGTTGGAGGTCCTATTTAATTCTATTGTTTTTGGAAATATCCTATTTCCATTTTACACGACGTGCCCATGGGTTTTCCTAATTTCCAACATCCAGCCCAATCCCAAAAATTAACGCCTCATCAAGCTTTTTGTTGTCAAACAAGGGTTGACTGTTGAATCGAATGTCATATTCAAATGTGACGTACATATATTGATTCAGTTTAATCCGTAACCCCTGTCGAGAGTTGATACGAACGGCGGTGCTTTGCTTTCCGAAGTCTTGAAAGCCTTGATGATTCAGGAATACTTCTACTCCATTCGAGATGAGCCAGTATTTCCAGTCGACAGCCCACAGTGCAGTCGGATTTTGGATGGTTTTCCTGGATTTGAAATCTTGCAACACATACCCTGGTCCGACAACCGCCGACAATGAATGCTCTTCCTCATCGAACACTTGATACCCCAAGCCGACAGTGGTAGAGCTTCTGACGGTTAAATCTTGAAAGGAGTCTTGTTCGAACAATTCGTCAAAATTCAAAAAGACTTTTTCTTCAACAAAGTAATCGTAATTGAAGTTTCCTCTAGAATTTCTCGCTGTGACTATACGGTTCGATTCGCCGTAGTTATATCGACCTCCAAAACCCGCACGATGGTCTTTGCGAAAGCGAAAGGTCCAGTCTAAAGACGCATTGACGGCTTGCGTAGATGAATTACCCGCCGTTCTGTTTCCCCCTAGGGAGGTATTCCCGCTATAGCGAAATACGGGAAGAGGGTTAATTGACGCAATCATTGACAAAGGTATCTTTTGAAGCTTGACAGGTTCTTCTTTCGGCGTCACGATCTCTTTTGGGTCGACCATGATGACTTCTTCAGGGTCTGACGTCACGACGCTTCCTCGAATCCTTGAGCCATCAAGTAATTCGATGGTTAATGGATTTGCTGAGGAAAGCCCTTCAATGACACTCCAATCAAGGCTAAACTCACCTCCATAAGTGGTTTTGAAGATCAGCGCCCCTTCTTCCATCCTTACAATGGTCCCGGTCATCCGGTCGCCATTCACAAATTGGACTTCATCTGCCCAGCTGACGTTCAGATACCCGAGGAGTATGGCGAAACATGGCAAGAGCCAGCATATCGCTCTGGACAATATAATCATCAGCATGAAAGAAACGTGATGCAACAGTTTGAGAATATCCTGGGTGTCAGGATCATATTGACATCATTCATTGATAGGCTGTTCGTCTTTGATTGCAGAGGTGTCTTGGGTTTCGCTTTTCATGTTCGGGTCTTGCAAGCTTTAGCATCTTGCCGTTGAGTCAGAAGCTGGGTTTGTCCCTGAATGGCGAGGTAGTTTGCTCCTCGCTTTTTAACGAACGCTGTGCTTCATGGTCTTCTGACATCTATGAAGGAAGTTTACGTCTGATCATAGGGTGAAATATTTATTTTTTTTGCCTGCTTTCGCATTTCTGCGGCCTCGTACCATGCTTGCATGTTGAGCAACGTATCCATGTTTAGCTCAAAGGCCATTTCTAGTCGTAGTGCCATCTCCGGTGACAGTGCGGACTTTTCATTGAGCAAGTCTGACAGGGTTGCACGACGCACGCCCAAAATATCAGCAGCTTTCGTGACACTCAAGCCGAATTTATCAATCACTTCCATCTTGATGAACGCTCCCGGATGAACCGGTTTCGCGCCATTTTTGGGACCAGTCTTCTTCATCAATAAAAATCCCCTATCTATAGATGTACTGTAGAACCGTACTATTGCAAGTTGTGACATAGAGTGTATTAGAAAGATCTCCATGCCATGCCTTAAGTATTTCCTGTGATTCAATCTTAGGTAGACTTCATGAAACCCGTCTGGAATCATTGCCTGTTAAGTTGGTTTTCACCATGTATATCTGGGTATTTGTAGCTAGGGTAGTGAGGAAGAATTGTTGTCGGTTTTCGTATGTTTTTCTATCTCGTGGAAAGATCTCCAAAGTAGACCAACCTCGACTCGACATCACGATTGTCTTGATTGTTTCTAATCCTGAAGTTCAGGTGTTTAAACGTTGGAGGATGCGTCTGAAGAGTGAGGTGCCCCGTAGAGGGAGAAGGATTTAAACTTTAATGCCTGTTTCAATGACTCCTTTGAGCAATGGGAAGGCAGCAGAAGTTCTCAAACGCTATCAGAGCAGGGCAAAGCATTCGATGCGGAAGTTAATTTTTGGCCAACACTTTGAGGGATTCGCGAATGATGAGTTCGAGATTTGAGGGATCGTCCAATTTTTCTTGGCTTCGTTTAATGGCTTTCTGGACATCAAGAGGGCGATAGCCAAGGTTGGTCAAGGCCGATTCTGCATCGGCTTGTACGGTATCTTCAGCGGGAAGTTGTTCGCCTGGCAGAGCGTCAGCCGAAATATATTTGGCCACTTTGTCCTTGAGTTCCAGCACAATACGACTTGCGGACTTTTTGCCGATTCCCGGGGTCGATGACAATCTGTCCACATCATTGCGTTGAATCGCTGAAAGAATATCTTTTACGCTCAACGTTGACAGTGCACTTAGGGCCAACTTGGGTCCAATGCCACTGATGCCAGTCAATAAGGTAAAGGTTTCTTTTTCTGCCGGTGTTAGGAAGCCAAATAACTGAATCGTGTCATTCCGTATGTGCGTGGAAATGGCCAGGGTGACAGATTCCTTCAAGTGGGGAAGGGCAAAGTAGGTACTCAGAGCAATAGAGATTTCATAACCGACTCCTTGAACATCAAGAATAACAGTTGACGGTGATTTCGAAAGAAGTTGGCCGGTGAGTCGTGCGATCATCTATTCTCCATCTCCAAAATATCTGAATTGTGAGAGTATGAAGCTTATCGTTAAGGGGGAAGAAAGTCTATTTGTTACAATTTGGAACGTCAGGGTTTGTGAGGGAAGGCTAAAGCGAGAAGAGTGCAGGTTTCGAACTATCCGACTGAAGCAAGTTTTTCCATAATCTCATCAGAGATATCAAAATTGGCATGGACTTTTTGAATGTCGTCGTGGTCATCCATGATTTCGACAAGTTTCAATGCCTGCTCCGCGGCTTTTTCGTCGAGTTGAATATGGTTTTGTGGTAAGAACGTGACTTCAGCAAATGTTGATGGTATTTCAGCTTCGACTAAGGCGGCTTTTACCGCTTCAAATTCAGTTGGTGAGGTGATGACTTCAAAGGACTCGGGACTTTGTTTCACATCCTCTGCCCCAGCTTCTACGGCAAGAGTGAATAGCCTATCTTCATCGACTTTATCCTGTTCAACAATCAGCAGGCCCTTTTTTTCGAATTGCCAAGCAACGGCGCCAGCCTCGGCCATATTGCCATTGTTCTTGGTAAACATACTGCGGATTTCTGCGAC
>BQIX01000190.1 GCA_021604145.1 Nitrospirales bacterium | reverse complement strand
GGTCAGGGCGTCATAAATATGGTCGACGGTCGTTTCCGTGAGAAACCCTAATCCGCCCATGTTGACGCCGAGAATGGGTACGGAACGCTTTTCGACTAAACGAGCGGCATGGAGCATCGTGCCATCGCCTCCTAATACGATTAGGAGGTCGGCTTCATTCGCGATTTGCGTTCGTTGAGCGTTTCGTGTGTTGGTCCGAAGTTCTAATGTAGTGGGTGTATCAAGTATCACGTTTTTGTCGTGGGTTTTGAGCCATTCAACAATGTCTTTCAAGACGGGTTGGATATTGTCCGATTGGGGTTTCGTGAGGATTCCGATTGTCTTCACAGATTTTCCTGACATGTAGATGCGTTGATGGATGGTTTGTTATTGATGGTGATGGTAGTAATTTGTATTGAGGGAAGGCAAGCAAAATGGAGCAGAGAAAAATGGCCCATAACGATGTTCAGGCATGAATTGACGTTGGCTTCATGTCCTCTGTCCACTTTTCTAAGACACAAGATTGAGGCGAAGCCTTAGGCTTTTCCCGCAAATACTCCAGATGCTATAAAATCTGATTTGTCAAGAGTCCTGTCTCATCTTCGTGTTTGTGACGTGTTGGTTCTGCACTTTCGTCTTGACAGTTTTACTATTCCATGGATAGACTTACTTTATAAACAGTTATAAGAAGTGGTTTGTAGTTTAACCGGGCTCTTCCAGCACATCTGTTTTGATTTGTGGATGTGAGAGAAGGGAGGAAAAATGTTCGAACGATTCACGGACCGAGGTCGAAAAATTATCATTCTAGCTCGAGAAGAAGCCGAGCGTCATCAGAATGATTATTTAGGAACGGAACATTTAGTCTTGGCGATTCTTCGTGAATCTGATGGCATTGCCTTGATGATCATTAAGAAGATGGGACTATCACCTGAGCAAATTCGATTAGAGATCGAACGGAATTTGCCTGGGGGTGGCACGACAGTGACATTTGGTGAAATCCCGTTTAGTCCACGCGTAAAAAAAGTCATTGAATACGGAGTCGAAGAAGCCAGACTTCTAGGACATAATCACATTGGAAGTGAACATCTCTTGCTTGGTCTACTTCGTGAAGAAGAAGGTATTGGCGGGAAGGTGCTTCGGAGCCTTGGCGCTAATCTGTTGACTGCGCGTCAGCTCACCGTCACATTTCTACGAAAATCTGGTTCTCGAGAGCGCGATAAGAAGAGCAGCACTCCGGCACTCGATGAGTTTGGTCGAGATTTGACTCAATTGGCTCAAGAAGCATCGTTGGATCCAGTCATAGGGCGTCAGGATGAGATCGAGCGAGTGCTCCAAATCCTGAGTCGGCGAACGAAAAATAATCCTGCATTGATCGGAGAATCAGGAGTTGGGAAAACAGCGATTGTTGAGGGATTAGCACAGCGGATAGTCTCCATGGATGTTCCTGACAATTTGTTGAATCGTCGGGTTATTGCGTTAGACCTGGGTTCACTGGTTGCTGGAACCAAATATCGAGGTCAATTTGAAGAGCGTCTCAAAGTCGTAATGAAGGAAATTGCCCAAGCGGGTAATATTATTTTATTTATCGATGAGTTGCATACTCTGGTTGGTGCTGGAGCTGCGGAAGGTTCTATTGATGCGGCCAATATGCTCAAGCCTGCTCTTTCCAGAGGTGAAATTCAATGTATAGGCGCTACAACACTGGATGAGTATAGAAAGCATATTGAAAAGGATGGGGCACTGAAGCGGCGTTTTCAACCCATCTATGTACAGCCACCGTCAGTGGAAGAAACAATTAGTATTATTCAAGGACTTCGTGATCGATATGAAGAACATCATGGGGTCGAAATTACGGATGAAGCCGTGACCGAGGCTGTAAAGCTAACGGATCGCTATATCACAGATCGATTCTTACCTGACAAGGCTATTGATCTGATAGATGAAACGGGATCACGAGCCAAACTGCAATCGTATGTTTTGCCACCTGAATTGAAGTCATTGGAACAAGAGCTCAAACGTGTTGCTCGAGATAAAGAAGTGGCCATCGGTGTCCAAAATTTTGAAGATGCCGTGAAGTTCAGAGAAGAGGAAGAACGACTTAGGAAGTTGCTCGAAGACGCTAAGCGTGATTGGAAAAAGAATCAAGAGCAAAATAAACCTGTGATAACCGGTGATGATGTAGGATTTGTCGTATCAAAAATTACGGGAATTCCTCTCTTTAAGCTGGAAGAAGAAGAATCTGAAAAACTCTTGCATATGGAAGAGTTCCTTCACAAACGTATCGTAGGCCAAGAAGAAGCGATCTCGGCGATTTCTCGGGCCATTCGGCGTTCTCGAGCTGGTCTGAAAGAGGCGAAGAAACCTATTGGCTCCTTCATATTCCTCGGACCTACAGGTGTTGGGAAAACGGAGTTGGCAAGAGCTCTATCCGAATTCTTATTTAACACCGAAGACTCATTAGTTCGTATTGATATGTCAGAATATCAAGAAAAGTTTACAAGTTCCCGTCTTTTTGGGGCTCCTCCAGGTTATGTTGGTTATGAAGAAGGTGGGCAGCTGACAGAAAAAGTTCGGCGGCGTCCCTATTCAGTTGTTCTGTTTGATGAAATTGAAAAAGCTCATCCAGATATCTTTAATGTGCTGCTCCAGGTATTAGACGATGGAGTCTTAACAGACAGTTTAGGGCGAAAAGTTGATTTTAAAAATACCATATTGGTGATGACTTCTAATCTTGGGACGAAACTGATTCAAAAGGGCGTGTCCCTCGGATTTCAAAAAGAGGAAGAGTCGGCACAAACAAGTCGGCTTCAAGGGGAAGTCATGAGTGAATTGAAACGAAACTTCAGCCCGGAGTTTCTTAATCGTATCGATGACTTTGTTGTTTTCCATCAATTGGACAAGAGTCATCTTGTAACAATTGTCGATATTCTCATTAAGGAGCTGAATGTCCGTTTGGCAGAGCGAGGCATTGAATTGGATGTCAGTGACGAGGTTAAGCAGTGGCTTATTAAAGAAGGGTATGATCCGCAGTATGGTGCAAGACCGATGAGGCGTACTATACAAAAACGGTTAGGAGACCCGCTTTCTGAAGAACTGATCAAAGGAAGATTTAAAGACGCTCGAAAGATCAAAGTTGTCTTAAACGAGCAAGAGCCTGCTTTTGTGGAAGAAGAAGCCCTGGCCGGCGTTTAAAAGTTAAGTAGAACACACTGACTGAGTTCAAAGACATAGACGACCCTCAGGATCATTGGTCCTGAGGGTCGTTGTGTTTTAATTGCTAAGTATAAGGCGCAACACTCCTCACTCGTTTTTCCATTTGAGCAGGACAACGCAGCTATCGTGTATTGATTTTCTATTAAAAGTTTTTACGTTGTTGATGGGTAAATTTTCGATGAAGAACATGGGGCCAATCCTAGGCATTGAAACTTCTTGTGACGAGACGGCGGCGGCTGTCGTGACTCATGAAGGGACTGTTCTGGCGAATGTTCTGGATTCCCAGATTGATGTTCATGCAATGTACGGTGGCGTCGTCCCAGAATTAGCTTCCCGTCGTCATATTGAAACGATTGAATCAATTGTCCGATTAGCCATGACAGAGGCTCAGGTTTCATATCAAGCACTACAAGCTATTGCTGTGACTCATGGTCCCGGACTTGCTGGAGCATTGCTTGTTGGAGTGAATTTTGGAAAAGCTCTTGCCTATGCCTTGCAGATTCCGTTGCTGGCGGTCAATCATCTCAAAGGACATTTAGCGTCAACGTGGGTTGAACAACCGGACTTTCCTCGATCGTCGATTATGTTAGTGGTCTCGGGAGGGCATACGCATTTATTTTTTGCAACAGGTACGGGACAGTATCAATTGATAGGCAAAACCATTGATGATGCAGCTGGTGAAGCGTTTGACAAGGGAGCGAAAATGTTGGGGTTGAGCTATCCAGGAGGCCCACTTATTGATCGTTTATCCAAGACAGGATCAGCCAAGGCCGTTCATTTTCCCCGACCATACCTGAATCGAGGAGGGCTAGACTTTAGTTTTAGCGGGCTCAAAACATCGTTGTTATACTATTTAAGAGACCTTAAAAAAAATGACCTTGTCATGCCAGCCATCGAAGATATTGCCGCTAGCTATCAGGAAGCCATTGTCGATGTCTTAGTCGAGAAATCTTTTCGAGCCGTTCGGAAATATGGGGCCAAAGGGATTGCCGTCGTTGGGGGGGTGGCGGCCAATAGTCGACTTCGAGAGCGGATCATTGAGCGGGCTCAACAATTAGGAATTTACGTCGCAGTGCCAACGCTGTCCCTTTGCACTGATAATGCGGTGATGATTGCCGCTGCGGGCTGGGAGCAATATCGATTGGGAGAGACCGCCACTTGGGATCTAGATACTGAGGTCGGCCAAGCGGCTGTGACAAACTTACAGGCGCATGCAGTGCAGACCATTTCGTAGGGTTAAGCCAATATCAACGGAGGTGTCACGATTCCTGTCGTTTTTGGAAATCTTCATGGACTGAAAGCCAATCAGATCAGTCGAATGGAACGTCTGTACCGACGACGGGTTCCGACTGAAAAGGTTATCTCGAATGACCTCGCTCGAATCTGTGCAGAACTTTCATTTGAAACACGGCGGCAAATCGGATTACTCATTGACCGGCAAGGACATATTCAATCAGTCATTATTGGTAATGATCATGAGCTCGTTATTCCTAATTTAGCACGCAGCCGATCAGGGCTCAGATTGTTACGAGGTGTGCGGCTGGTGCATACCCACCTGAATAATCAACCACTGACCCGCGATGATTTAACAGACTTGGCGCTTCTTCGGCTAGACCTGATGGTGGCGATAGGTGTCGGCAAAGAAGGAGGCGTGCGGGACGTGTATCTTGCACATGTGCTGCCGCAGTCGATTCATGGGAAGTCATATCAAGAATGGAAACCCTATCCCTGGCATGGCTTTGAACTTGATTGCCAAGATTTTATTCTCTCGCTGGAAAATGAATGTACACGGACTAATGTTGGGTTACGGAAAGGGAAGGAATCTTCACGCGCCATCTTAGTGAGTGTGTCGAGAGAACGGGCTTCACGCCGACAGGAACATTTAGACGAGTTACATGAACTGGTTCGAGCTAGCAATATTCAGGTTGTCGATTCGGTGATTCAACGACCCCATGCGCTTCATCCAAAGTATGTCCTCGGTCTAGGAAAATTGAAGGAAGTGATTATCCAGGCTTTACAAACCGGTGCTGATTGGTTGATCTTTGATCAAGATCTGACTCCGGCACAAGTTCATGGAATTTCTGAGATGACGGAATTGCGGGTTCTGGATCGAACGCAAGTCATATTGGATATCTTTGCTCAACGGGCGCATTCAAGAATTGGAAAGGTCCAAGTTGAATTGGCGCAATTACGGTATCGGCTTCCACGTTTATCCCAATCCAATACGGCTTTTTCCCGCTTAGCTGGCGGAATTGGTTCAAGAGGACCAGGCGAGACGAAATTGGAAACAGATCGTCGGCGAGCACGAGATCGGATTCGACGTCTTGAAAAAGAGTTGGATGCGGTCTCTCGCAGTCGTCAGCAACAACGAAATATGCGTAGTCGCCATGCGATACCGGTAGTTTCATTGGTGGGGTACACCAATGCTGGAAAGTCAACATTACTGAACGCCTTGACGGGGAGTGTGCAACCAGCAAAGGACCGGGTATTTGAAACATTGGATACGGTGAGTCGTCGGCTCTTTATCCCGGATCGCGGTGAAATTATTCTCACCGACACTGTCGGATTTATTCGGCATTTACCTGAGGACCTGATGACGGCATTCCATACTACTTTACAGGAATTAAAATATGCCGATTTATTAGTGCATGTCGTGGATGCCGCGACGCCTGACCCAGATCGACATATCGATACGGTTGAGAATATTCTCACACAATTAGGCTTTGATGCTATTCCCCGTCTGATGGTGTTGAATAAATGTGACTTGCTTCCAGTCAGTCATGTTGAACAATTGTGTCATCGGTATCGAGCTGTAGGAATTACGGCGACACAAGGCGAAACCGTTGGAGAGGTTCGAGAAGCGTTAGGGCACATGCTGAATCGCTTAGGTCGTGATGGAGAATTGAAGGGGGCATGGAGCGAATCTTCTGACAATCATATGGCGAAGACGCCTATTATGAGAGTATCATGAAGGGTTCTCAATCGATTGCTCATAGGATTCGACAATCGAGAAGGAACAAGCTCCCATTCTCCAAAGCCAGGGCCCGAAAGATCTTTGCGACATTGGCCAATGTGACTCCGAACCCTGAGGTTGAGCTTGCGTCTTCCAATCCTCTAGAGTTATTAATTGCCACGATTCTTTCAGCGCAATGTACGGATGAACGGGTGAATAAAGTGACTCCGGCGTTATTTGCACGCTATCATACGGCGAAAGAATATGCTGAAGCTGAGCCGCTTGAATTAGAAGCGCTGATTCGATCGACGGGGTTCTACAAAAGTAAGGCAAAGAATATTATTGCATGCGGCAAACGTATTACAGCTCATTTCAATGGTACCATACCAGATAACATGGATGACTTGACGACGTTGCCCGGGGTAGGTCGAAAAACTGCAAATGTGTTATTGGGGAGTTACTTTGGGAAGCCATCCGTGGTGGTGGACACCCATGTCAAACGAGTCGCGAATCGCCTGCATTTGACCCAAAGCGATGATCCGACAACCATTGAGTATGATCTTCAAAAGATTTTACCGAAAGCGCAATGGACCGTGGGTGCCCAGCGTTTGCTCTTGCATGGCCGGTATGTGTGCCAAGCGCGTTTGCCGAAATGTGAACAGTGTGCCATTTATCAA
>BQIX01000189.1 GCA_021604145.1 Nitrospirales bacterium | reverse complement strand
TCAACTCTTTTGGCGAAACCGACTCTTAATGTTCGTCGAAATTGGCGGAGCGATCATTAGCCTGCTGGCTTTATTGATCGTGATCGGGATTCGCTATCGCAAGGGAAAGGACGGTTTGATCGTTGGTCATGCCGTATTGCCGCCGCCGTGGGTTGGAGGTGACGGGTTTGCGGTGTTCATGCGCGGCGCGGCTGTCACCTTCTTCTTGTTGTCAGGGTTGGGAGCGCTCTTGGGAGCCTATTTTAGTTTTATAAATGGCGAGGTGAATGAAAAATTCATGGAGCTTATGAGCTCTATCATTCTGTATGTGCCAATTCCTCTGGTGATGTATTACTATCTGTTGCGCCCCAAGAAGCAATCATTGCGCCAGGTGTTTGGTCTTCAACTTCGTTATGGGAAAACTGGCGTGTTGTTTCTCTCCGTCCTGGCCTTGTTTGCCTGCGGGTTGTTCGGGGACTTAGTGATCAGTGTTGTTGGAGATACGATAGGAAAGTCAACGCATTGGACTGAATGGTTTAATGACAGCTTGGTGTGGGGTGATTTCACCGATCTGTCCATTCTTTTTTTAGAAGTGGTCGTGCTCGCCCCGGTATTTGAGGAAATCATTTTTCGAGGCATTGTCTATGCGAGTTTTCGCCGGCGGTTTGGTTGGGTATGGTCAGCGGTGTTGAGTACCGCCATTTTTGCCATCGTGCACGGGTATGGCATTGTTGGTCTTTTTGCCGTGGGTTGGAGTGGGTTTCTCTGGGCATGGGCGTATGAGAAGACAGGTAGTCTATTGCCGGGAATTGCCGCGCATGCCTTGAATAATTTTGTCTTTATGGCCAGTCTTCTGGTGGTGTTCAGGTAGTCAATGTAAAGTCTCAAATGAAGATACATTGCCAAAGACTTTTCTGACGTTTCTCTTATTTTTCAGTCTGTATTTTACATTTTTCAATCTGGTCGAGAGCTTCATAAAGATCAGGATGAAGAAATGTATGCTGAAGGATTGTTGTCAATTTCTTGATGCTAAGGCGTTTTCCAGGGTTCTTTGGCTGAGAGAGTGAAGGGCTAGGCATGCCCCATCGATTTGCAGCCACCGAAAATATTTCTGACCATTGACGGGGAATTCCATCGCTCACGACAAAGCTTTCCCCATCTTGAGCCTTCTCAAGTGCTGCCAAGCAAATCTCCGCAACATCTTCGATGTGAATCAGGTTGACATATTTGTGAGTGTATGGGACCTTCCCCTTTCGTATCCAATCGAGGACATGCCGCCCTGGTCCATAGAGACCGGCTAATCGTAACACAACAGCACCATACTCTTGACGAAAAGACTCTTCACTCTGGACACGCGGCAGAGAAAAGTCTACTGGTGTCTGTTCATCAACAAGGATAGGCTGATTTGTTCTATACGCTGATGTGCTACCCAGCATAATCAGTCGTCCTCGGTTTGGCGACAGCGTGTTGAGGAAATTGACTGCCACTTCTTGCGTAAGGGCTGGGAAACACCAAATGAGGTGGGCATCCGTTGGAATCTGTTTCCAGGACTCCGACTGTGCGAGATCAAAAAAGAGTCGGTTATGTTTGACAACATGTGAAAGGTGACTGGTTGGTGTTCGACTGGTTGCATAGGTGTGCCAGCCATGCGCTTTGGCAAGTGGGTAGAGGAATTTTCCGGTATAGCCTGCTCCCAAAATGACGAGGGGCCGTGAACGTAAATCAGTCATGGTGACGAGTATTTTGCTCTAGGAGAATGTGTCGTGAATCTTGTTTTTGTCCATGTGCGTTTTTGGGAAAAATATTTCATTTGACGAGATACGAGCAACGGAATACGGAGACGTGAACGATCAGTTAGGAGTTTGTCGAGAACGGTTATTGTTCTTGACGGTCAGCCATGTATTGGGTGGCGTAGCGGACATAGTTTTGTGCGGATTCTGCCAGCCACGCCAGTTCCGTATCCGAAAGCGGACGTTTGACTCTGGCCGGGCTGCCTAAGACCAGACTATTGGCGGGAATATGAGTTTTTTCTGTGATTAAGGCTCCGGCGCCAATGACGCAATTTTCTTCGATGATTACTCCATCCATAATGACCGCACCCATGCCTACCAGGACGCGGTTATGAATCGTACAGCCATGAAGGACCACATGATGTCCAATCGTAATGTCATCGCCCAACAGCAAAGAGTACGTATCATGAGTCACATGAAGAAGTGAAAGGTCTTGAACATTGGTGCGATGGCCAATGCGGATAGAGTTGACGTCGCCTCGGATCACGGTATTGAACCACACGCTGGACTCAGGCCCAATTTCAACATCACCAATGATCGAGGCCGTTTCTTCTATAAATGCACTGCTGGCTATCGTTGGCATCACTCCACGAAATGCTCTAATCATGTGTGCATTTCTCCTGATTAAATTGTCTGTTTGTAAAATTCTATAGTCAGAAAAGCTTTTTATAGGAATGCCCGTATTTCACGGAATACATTTTTGGGTTTTTACGAGATACGAACTCGAGAGAACTCAAATAGTTTTTAGCCGAGCCTCATTTTCTAACACAGCGCAATTTAATAGGACAAACGTCGGAAGCGTATCGGGACGGCCACGGGATTCACGCTTGCGCGGCGAATCGCTATAGCGCGCAGGCACGAACGACAAGTCCACAGAAAGCGGACTAGCGGACCAAAACCGCGGCAATCACGAGAACGGTGAGTGCGGATATAACCGCCGTATAAACCGTCACGCTTCGATCGCTGAGCCATGCTGTTTGCCAATCTTCAGGATACAAGGCTTTTCCGACCGAGTAGAGCCCTTCGTCGTAGAGCCCTAAAATTTTTTCCATTTCTATTAAGGTTTTTTTGGCAATTCGATGACGATCGCGTTGTTGAAGAATCAGATACACGAAAATGGCGGAAAAGAGTGCGACGCCAGTGATGGCAAAAATTTGCGTTGTCATGTTTGTGCCATGTGTGGGGGAGACCGCCATGATTGTGACTAAGAGCAGAACTAAAAATGCGCTGGCAAATGCCGTGAGGCGCATCATTTGCTCACGCCGACGAAATACTTCTTCTTTGTACCACGGGTACAAGACTCGAAGGATTTCAAGTTGTTCTTCGCGAAGATCGGTGTCAACTGGCATAATCGTTTAGAAATAGGTCATCTGGGATTTTGTGTCGAAAATGCAATATCAATGAATATCGCGTTCATGTTGACAGATGGAGAGCCATCCAGTCAGCAAGGAGTGTCGTCATTTTACGAAAATCATCAGGTTTGCCGAAATGGTGATTGGCGCCAGGAAGCAAGTGGAGAATCTTCTCTCCCGCCAACGATTGTTCCAGTCGTTCAATTTGCTGAAGCGGTACCAACTCATCCGCATCGCCATGCACAATGAGGGTTGGCATGTGAATCGTTTTCGCGGCGGTGTAGGCATCATAGGTGAGGCAATTTTCATAAAATGCATAGCGTAATTCGATCGGTTTATTAGAGCCTGTCACATCTGGAATTTCCCCTGTCGTTTGCCATCGTGTCATGGCTTCTTGTCCAAATTCTAACTGAAGCATCTCCGGAAAGTCAGGGACCGGGCATTTGAGCCCGAGAACAGCCAAGCTGGCGTCTCGGGAGGCAATCAATGTCGCAATGAGGCCGCCATAACTTGATCCTACAAGCCCGATCCGAGAATATCCCTGGGTACGGACCAAGGCTACAGCCTGTTCCAGCTCATCGCAGCAGATGTCGACGGACAGATCTGTGAATGCACCATCGGATTCCCCCATGCCAAACCAATCAAAACAAAACGTACTGATTTCTTGATCAATCAGTAATTCTGTCAGACGACGATTGGTACTGCTGTGTTTGTTGGACAGAAAGCCGTGACAGAGTATGACAATCCTGTCAGTCGGTGATTCAGGCTCAGTCAAAATAGCCGAGATCTTGCGATGATTCGAATCTTGAAAAAATAGGATCGTTGGATTAGGTGGCATCAAATACTCCTCGCAGAAACCTGGAAATGATAATCTGATTCATGGTGACAATTCTATCAGTTTTCAAACCGTGAATTGAATGTTGTATAGTACTAATCCGCTAACCAATTATCGGTCTGTTCGTCAGTTCGATTGACTTCATCCAGGTTCAGGTATTAAAGGACAGAGCCAACTTGCTCTACTGGCCGCTATAGGTAAACACCCCTTATGTCATAGTTGGCCGAATACTCAATTGCGAGGCTGATTCGCATTGGAATGCTAGGACACGGTACGAGCAAGTTTCTTGCGCCCAGCATGCGTGGAACAAAGATGACGTTTTCTGGGAGGTTCAATATCGCAACCACAGGTGTCCGAATGCGTGCATTTAATCGGATCGCGGATTAGTCGTGAAGTCGACATCCAAAGTTTGATATATCTCGCCTATTGCCTGGCCATGAATGGTAGGAGGACTGTTTGATGTGTGTTGACATTATGCACGTCATTCGTATGTCGATATGTGGTGATAGGAAAATGCCTAAGTCAGATTGAGCGTGCCATGGCCTAGACTTATATTTAACGAGGTTTATTTCTACTACGAGGATATGAGTAAGAAGGATCCTGATTCAAGCAAAGTGGATTGGCCGTTAACCCAATATTTGAAATTAGATTATACATGACGCCTGTTGTTCAAAAAGAATTAGAGCAAAAAGCAGAAGAGGCCATTCCCAAAACATTGCGAGACTATCTTGCGCCAGGCAATGTATTGATTTTCCCAGCCGTGGCCAGTGTTGTGTGGTTTTTTGGAATACCGTGGTTGCAGTCATTGGGGCTGATGGTGAGGTATGAGGTCGTGTGGTACCTCAGTATTACTGCACTTTCTATGTTTTTTGCCATCTGGGCCTTTCAACATCTTGATGAATGGTCGAATGGACCTCGAATCAAAAAAGTTCAAACAAAAAAAATTGAATTGGAGTTACTGCGGCAAAAAGAGAATGGTGAAAAGCGATAGTTGTATGCAAGTGCAGAATTGAGGGTCTTACGAAAAGAACTTACTTCCAAAAAGCTTATTAAGAAACATCTTAGGTGGGTTGTTGGTCAGGGCTGCCATTAGCCGACAAATTATTTGAGTGTATTTTTTTACTTTCGTTGTTTAATTTATCACTAGATTTTCATGGTATTTTATAAGTTAACCCCCACCATCATACACAATGACTCTTTCTGAAACCTTTCCTTATCTTCAGGAAGTCGGTCGTGTTCAAACATCTAATGACCTATCTTTTAATTGAACCGTATCGAACTCGTCAGCAATTCGCTGAACAGGCGCTGAATTCCTTCTTGCTATTTCTTAATCTTCTAGAGAAGAAAAATCTAGAAAGGTCTTGAGAGTAATGTGTCCGAAGCTTGCTCACGCTATTTCTCGTTTCTCCTGGTCATCACCCAAATGTCCTAGTTGAACGTTAGATGATTATTTAGATGTGGGGATCTTGACAATAGTACTAATTAGTATTATTGTAACTAGGACATGTTGAGGGAGATGATATATGCTCATTAAAGACTATCGAAAAGATCCTTACCTGTCGTTGTTGCGACCGTTGGTTGAAGCGTATTTGGCGTTTTATCGGGCAGGAACACGGCACATCGAATCGATGGGGCTCACGTCAGCGCAGTTTGATGTGATTGCTGAGCTGGGTGGTACCGATGGTCTGACATGTGTAGAGCTTGGTGAAGGGACGCTAATTACCAAGGGGACATTGACGGGTGTGTTGGATCGACTCGAAGCAAAAGGTTTGTTGACGCGAGAAAAAGTCAAGGGAGATCGACGGGCGACGAACATTCTGTTAACCAGCAAAGGTGAGGCACTGTATAAAAAAGTCTTTCCGGCTCACGCCGAATTTCTTAAGCCTTTTTTTGAGCAGGCTCTCTCAAAAGAAGAGGTGAAGCAGATGAAGCCATTATTAAAACGGCTTCGAGATAGCTTCGAAGGTTCCTAGAAGTTCTCTAAGACATGCAGGGTCGAATGGAGGTGTCGCATTTATATTGATGAGTCATGTACGAAAATTTTTTTATGCAGAAGTGAGGTGAATTATGAGTATACGATATCGAAAAGTGAAAACGGTTATTGAGCCGAAGTCGGTTATGGAAGGGGCGGGTGTGAAACTGAAAAGAAGTCTTGGAGGTGAGGAGCTAAACTATCTTGATCCGTTCCTTCTTTTTGATCATTTTGGGTCTCCGCATCCTGAGGATTATCAAGCCGGGTTTCCGATGCATCCGCATCGAGGAATAGAGACGGTCACGTATATGCTCGCAGGGGAAGTGTATCATCGCGATACCTTAGGTAATGAGGGGAGTATTGGAGCGGGTGATGTGCAATGGATGACCGCTGGTGGCGGAATTTTGCATGAGGAAATGCCGCAAGTCCGTCCCGAGGGCAATGCTGGATTTCAACTGTGGGTGAATCTTCCGGCCAAACTTAAGATGACACAACCACGATATCAAGATATTTCGTCGAGTGAGGTTCCTGAAGTGACCTTGGAGGGAGGTGTAAAGGTTCGTGTGATCGCTGGAACAGTTGAAGAGACTGGTGGTGCCGTCAACAATATTGCCGCCAATCCAACATATCTTGATGTCCTGGTTCCGGCCCATGGTTCATTTGTTCAGCCTATCCCGCAAGGCCACACAGCGTTTGCCTATGTGTATGAAGGCCAAGGAGCATTTGTGAGTGGCGAAGATCAGGAGTGGGTTTCTCACACGAATTTGGTTGTGTTAGATGAAGGAGATGCTGTGTATGTGGTGGCAAAGAATGAGCCGGTTCGATTGTTGTTGATCTCCGCAAAGCCTTTGGGCGAACCTATTGCACGCTATGGTCCCTTTGTGATGAATACGCAGGAAGAAATT
>BQIX01000188.1 GCA_021604145.1 Nitrospirales bacterium | reverse complement strand
TGTAACGTCTTCGACTGAAGCCTATCAATATGATTGCCTCCTTTGTTGAGAATGTTTGTTCCCCTCCGCTATAATCCGCTCATCTAGTGGCTGGCTTTTACAGGCCGGCCATTTGTCTTTCCGATTAACAATTGAAGAGTGCCTGCTCGCTGTCTTTGGCTTTATTAGGACGTGTGCCGTTGCGTGTTGAAGCCTGTGAGTATGAATCGCGTTTGAAGAATTGAACTATGATTGACAGCGACGACTTTGTTACAGCGTTAGAAGATATCGGCATAGACTTTTTCACGGGAGTTCCCGATACCATTTTGGGCGGGATCATTGCGGCGTTGACTGAAGCGCGCTTGTACGTCCCTGCCGTTCGTGAAGATGAAGCGGTGGCGATGGCGGCCGGAGCCTATCTCGGTGGGAAAATCCCGGCGGTTCTCATGCAAAATTCCGGATTGGGCAATTCGCTCAATATTCTTGAATCACTCAATCTGATTTACCGGATTCCTTGTGTCCTCCTCATTTCCTGGCGTGGCTTCGAGGGGAAAGATGCTCCAGAGCATCTGGTCATGGGACAGACCATGACGCAGTTGTTAGATACCATCAAAATTCCCCACCGAACGTTATCAGCTGAGACCATGGTGGATGACCTGAAATGGACGGCCACGACGTTCATGGAGCAACGAATCCCGCTTGCGTTGTTGTTAAAAAAAGGCATTGTCAAAACCGTACAACCATGATGGAAATGTTGAAATCAGAAGGTCTTGACGTATGATTGGTCCTGAAGAAGGCGTGATGCAAAGCCGTGCTCAGGCTATGGGTGCGCTGTTAGAGCTGATCACGGATCAGCCGCTTATTATTTGCAATGGATTTCCTTCGCGCGAAGCTCAGAAGTTGCGAGACCGTGACGCCAATTTTTACATGATTGGGTCTATGGGGGCGACGGCGGGTATAGGGCTAGGATTGGCCTTGAGTCAACCCGAAAAAACAGTGGTTGTCTTTGATGGAGATGGCAATGTGCTCATGAGTATGGGAACCCTTGCCACCATTGGAGCATTAAAGCCGAAGAACTTGGTGCATGTCGTCTTTGATAATGAGGTGTACGGGACTACTGGGAATCAACCAACCTATTCCCGATTGGTCAATCTTGACAAAGTGGCAAAAGCGGCCGGGTATGTGAATGTCGAGCGAGTTCGTGAACGTGAAGACATTGTGTATGAGTTTAAAGATATGCTGGCGAGTGAAGGCCCAAGTTTTCTGTTAATTAAGGTCAATGAACAAATCGAAGATGCTGATCGAGTTGCGATTGAACCTGCTGAGATGACTCGACGGTTTAAAGCCGTGAATTCATCCAATCCTTAACCGGTGTGAGGCCGACGGCGTGAATAGTCAAAGTTTACTCGTTTCTTTCATTTTATACTTCCCACCCTCAACACGTTACACGTTATGAAAGTTGTACTATGATTCTCTTAAATCCTGGTCCTGTGAATGTTTCGGAAAGAGTGCGGCGGGCACTGCTTGAACCGGATATTTGTCATCGTGAGTCTGAATGTTCAGAGCTCTTAGCTGATATTCGACAAAAGTTGCTCCAGGCCTTTGTTCCCGGCAATGAATCTGAGTATACAGCGATTTTATTGACCGGTTCAGGGACTGCAGCTGTTGAAGCCGCTCTGTTATCGAGTTTACCGCAAGGCAAACGTATTATGGTGATTATCAATGGGGTGTATGGCCAACGCTTGTGGAACATGGCCTTAACCCAACGGCTTGGTGGAGTGGAGATGCGTCTGGATTGGGGGCAAGCTCCTGATCTGGATAAGATCAAGTTGTCGCTTCGTCAACATCGAGAAATTCATACCGTGGCGATGGTTCACCATGAAACCACACTTGGGTTCATGAATCCAGTTGAGAAAGTTGCGGAAGTCGTTGATGGGCTCAATCGTGTGTTTCTCGTCGATTCCGTCAGCGGTCTTGGAGGTGAAGCCCTCGATATTGCGGCCCCGCATATCTATATGGTGGCGAGTGCTTCTCAGAAATGTATCCAAGGATTTCCTGGTTTAGCGTTTGTCATTGTTCGCAAGGGATTCATGGATAAGAGCGTCAAGACCTATCCCAAGCGTGGTTGGTACCTGAATCTTGCGAATTATTATGAGGAACAGGAGCGAGGGAGTATCCCCTTCACGCCAGCCGTACAAGTCTATTACGCATTTCGGGAAGCCCTCAACGAGTTGTTGGAGGAAGGTGTCGCAAAACGTTGTGCACGATTTAGAGGGTATGCAACGACCATTCGAAAGAGAATGTCCTCGCTTGGTATTAAGGCCGTCCTCCCACCGGAACAGCAGTCGAATACCTTGACAGCTTTTTATCTTCCAGAACAGATGTCGTATGAGTGGCTGCATGATCAGTTGAAGCAGGAGGGGTATGTCATTTATGCGGGACAGGGGCATATGGAATCCAAGATTTTTCGAGTGGCCAACATTGGCGCCCTCTCAGACAAAGATATTTCAGGCTTTCTTGATGCCTTTGAACAGATTATCAAGAAACGTGGCGAATCCGGATGAAGGCTGTCATTTTAGCGGCTGGCGTTGGTAAGCGATTAGGAGTTGTCGCTGAGGGGCGTCCTAAGTGCCTTGTCCAAGTTGGTGGTCAATCGCTCTTGTCACGACATTTGGAGCAGCTTGCAAGTCTTGGTATTCAGACTGTTGTGATTGTTGTCGGATATCAGCAACATCTGATTCGGGAGGCCGTGGTCTCGTCGTCGTTTCCTGGTCTTGTTCATTTTGTGACGAACGATCAATACACTCGAGGAAGTATTACTTCCTTATGGGAAGCGCGTCAGGCAGTTGATGAGGATGTCATTATTATGGATGCGGATGTGTTGTATCATCCGGATATTCTTCGTCGTCTCGTTGAGTCCAGGTTCCCCAATGCATTACTCGTTGATGAATCTGTGTCTCAAGAAACCGAAGAATGTATGGTGGCGGTTCAGGATGAGCGAGTGACAAGCCTTAGTAAAACGCTTCCTGTACAGTATGATTTCACCGGAGAAGGGGTGGGGTTTTTAAAGGTGGCCAAAGCGGATAGCGCCGTTCTGTTCCAATCGGTGCAAGAACCGATTGAAGCCGGGCATCTGGATATGGAATATGAAGATGCCCTCAAAGGATTCTTTGAGAAGGTACACGTAGGATATGAGCGGATTGGTGGTTTGCCCTGGATCGAAATTGATTTCCCTGAAGATGTGCAGAGAGCCGAACATGAAATTCTCCCGATGTTGTCATGTCATGGGAAGGAAGTGGTCTAGAATCGAAACGTGTGCCTGATGATGGTGCTTTCGCAGGATTTGTTGTCGACAGTATTGACGTTCATAGTATAAGACTCAGCCCTCAGATTTTTTATCGTCATGGATGGAACACTACATAAACCTGTTACGAGTGTTATCGATACAGCCATTCTCCTGACCTCTTCCGGCGTCTTTACGTTAGGCTCGAGCCAGGGAGAACGTGGAACTGGCTCCTTAACGACGGTCAGTGGATTGACCCTGTTTCAACGGGCGGTCTTGACGTTGCAACGGTCTGGGATTTCGCAAATTTGGGTGTTAGCCGGACAGGAAGAAAAGACGTTGCGAGCGATGATTCAGGGCGATGACCGTATTGAAGCGGCCATTCGTTGGTTGCCTGTTCGGGAGTTTCCCCCGACGGATCCTCAAACTTGGGAAGCCTTGTCCGGTGAAGTCAAAGGTTCCTGTTTGATTATCGGCTGTCATGCCGTGTTCTCGCCTTCATTGATTCAATCGCTACGAATGGTTGGTTCAGATGGTCGAGTCTTGGTTGTTGTGGGCCAGTCAGAAGAAAGCCGGCATACGGGCAATCCTGGAGTCGTCTTCCAAGAAGATGTTGAGCCGAGTACGTTGGGGACGACTGTCGTCTTTCATGACCATAGTGACGTCGTACCTGCGCAATCGACCTCACCCTCCTTGCCCGCATCGTTTATTGCTGAGGATCTCGTCGTGTTGCCGTCTCGATTGCTTGGCGTGTCTGGTGTTCTACAAGCTGGTGGAGGTAATCCGATCCGCTTAGCATTAGAGCAAGCGGCGATCGAAGGTATCATTCAGCCCATTCCCAGTTCAACGAATCAATTTAAGGATATTCGAGGCCCCAATGGGCTTCAGTTAGCTGAACGCAGTCTGTATCAGTCCCTTCAGTCATTAAAGGGGGGGATGGACGGTATTGTTGATCGATATGTGAATCGGAAATTGTCAGGCATGTTTACGCATGTCTTTTTGAAATTTGGCGTGTCGCCAAACATGATTACCATGGCCTCAATGGTCATCGGACTCATGGCGGCCGGGTTTTTTGCGTTGGGGTCCTATCAATTCGGTATTATTGGCGCATTACTCTTTCAATTATCTGTCGTGATTGATTGCTGTGATGGAGAGGTGGCGCGTTTAACATTTTCTGAGTCACGCTTCGGTCAAGAATTAGATATTTGGGCTGATAACGTCGTCCATATGGCGATTTTTGCGGGGATTGCTTCTGGAGCCTATCTGCACGGATCGTGGGAAGGCATGAATTTACCGCTGATTCTTGGGACCTGTGCGGTTGTTGCCAATATGATTTCACTGTGGCTCGTGAATCGAGCACGCTTTCTCCGCTCCCGTCCTCGTGAATTACGTCGCCTGGGTGAGTCGACCAGAAAACGAATTGACTATATGCTCGGCAATGTGACCAATCGTGATTTTTCCGTTGTTGTGCTGCTGTTTGCCTGTATGGATATTCTTGGTTGGTTTCTGTGGATTGCGGCAATCGGTTCATGGGTCTTTATCGCCTCAATGGGGTGGATTCTCCGCCATTCCCTTCTCTCTCGTGCTTAAGCTCATTTTCCTGGCCTTTGGCTCTTTGGCCTTGGCGGGGATTGTCTGGCACATCGGCCCAACCTCCATCATTCAGACGGCCTCACAATTAGGGCCCGCGGCACTTGGGGTGATTCTTCTCCCTATGCTGCTGGTGTATACCCTGGAAGCACTTGGGTGGCGTCTGACTCTTGGTTCTTATGCTCAACGAGTCGGGTTTGCCCAGTTGTTTGCGATCCGAATGGCGGGAGAGTCTGTCAATGTCACCACTCCGGTTGCCTATGTCGGAGGCGAGCCGCTTAAGGCCTATCTTCTCAAGCCTTATGGTGTTCCATTGGTCGAAGGGCTGGCCTCTGTGATTACGGCGAAAACAACCATGACCATTGCGCAGGTCTTGTTTATTTTACTTGGGATAGGTCTGTCATTTTGGATCCTTGGTGCGTCTGACCATTATCTGACCGCGGCGCTCATCAGTGCTGGATTACTGGCGTTTGGCGTGCTGTTGTTTGTGATGGTTCAGCGTTATGGATTGGCTATGGGGTGTCTCCGTCTATTACAGGCATGCCGAATCCGATTGAAGTTTTTGGAAGAACGGAAAGTCTCACTTGAAGAATTGGATTCGACGATCAGAACGTTTTACACACATCACCGGCGAACCTTTTATGTGGCCTTGCTCACATTTTTCTTTGCCTGGATATTGGAAACGCTAGAAGTCTATGCCATTTTGTACTATTTAGATGTTCGTGTGGATATGCTGACCTCGCTATCGATTGCGGCGTTAACCGTGTTTATTAAAGGCAGTACATTTTTTATTCCGGGCAGTTTAGGTGCTCAAGAAGGCGGATATGTGTTACTCCTGTTGGCGTACGGGTATCCCGACGTAACCGGCATTACCTTTGCGCTCATTCGTCGTCTTCGGGAAATACTCTGGATTCTTGTGGGGTTAGTATGTTTGTTGATGCTCAAAGGACGTGAGCCGCTTCATCCTCACGGAGTCGTGCCTTCGAAAAGGTGATTGATTTTCCGCTGCTCGTTTCAACCATGAGAAGACCGGTGTTAAGAGTTGATTGATGTTTCGAATGCTGGCAAAATCATTACTGATTATTGTCCTTTGAGCGTGAGATAAAGGAGGCAGAGGCGTGGATATTGTGATTGGGTCAAATGTGCTGAGAAATACAACTGGCGTGGTGACTGCGCATGGGCAGCAACAATTATGTCTAGAGATTCATGAAGACAATAGTCAAATATTTCTTACCATGGATATGTACATGCCAACAGGGACTCAGGTAGCCAAACTTGAACGTAATGTATGGATATCCAATGACGGAGAGCGATTCGAACTCACGGCTGAACCGCAGAGCTTGAAAATTGTCGATAATACCTTAAGAAATGTGGTAATTGAGCTTAAAGCCGAAGAAGATAAACGTCTCACGGTGGGGCAGGCAAAATTTTATACATCAAAAGGCACCTTGTCTGAAGTAAGCCCGGAGTGGTGGCGTGTCGGTAATAAATTAGAGCTCAATGGAATTGATATGGATCTCGAAGGCGGGGATATCGCTATGCCCGAATAGGGTCTCGTCTTCTTCTTATTCTGCTTCATTCATCTTTCCTTCCTAAATTCTCCAAACTGCATGGTTGAGTGCTGAACCGTAGTACGATGAGGACGGCGATCATGTTCGCGTGACTCGTGCTGGGATGCGGCTTTTTACAGTTCCTCTAAATATTTTCCGAAAAAATACGAACGGCGTATGGTTCGTTCAAATTTATAAACCGAGGATAGCCATGGTTTGCTCCCGAAATAATGTATATGGTTCTGTCGTGGTTGGGTTCATAAGCCTCGTAGGTCTCATGTTCGTATGCAGTTCGTTGGTATTGGTAGATGCGGTCATGGCGAACGAATCTTTGAATCGAAATGAGAAAATTGTCTATCGCAGTATGGGAGGCAAGGCGAATATCGATGTGGGCATGGCCAGCTGGATGAGTCAGGGCCGTTCCAATTGGAATCACGATGCGT
>BQIX01000187.1 GCA_021604145.1 Nitrospirales bacterium | reverse complement strand
CACTTCTTCATTAAAGACAACCTTATCAAATTCCGGAACCATTTGACCTGGGCCAAACTCTCCAAGATCTCCGCCTTGTTTCCCTGACGGGCAGGACGAATGTTCTTTGGCAAGTTCCGCAAAGTCAGAACCGCCTTCAATTTGGGTTTTCAGATTTTCACAAGCCTCGTTTGTGGATACCAAAATGTGTCGGGCGCGTGCTTTAGCCATCGATCGTTCTCCTTTTTCTGAGAATTGGTTCGTAAAAACGCAGTTATCTCATGATTGCTGAGGGATTGTCCACTGCTGAGCAAAAGTGTGACGTGAAATCACGTAGATTGTCCTTGGTCAAGAACGAGGAAACTCTTGTTACCGCGGCTCATCGGCATCTCCCACATCACCAAATTCCCGCTCCCCGAATATCGCCGATTTCTTGGTGTAATGCTTGAACTCCAGTAGATTATGCGCCGGGTCTTCTAAAAAGAATGTGTGGTGTTCCAGCGGAGATCCTAAAAACCTGGTGCTGGGTTCTTTGAAGAAAGACAGCTTTTTTTCTTTTGCACGATCCACCATCGCTTGCCATTCTCCCTTCGACGTAAACACCAGTCCAAAATGGCGGGGATAAATACTGCGCGGTTTCTCTACCGACTGAGAGGTCATCTGGGCTACAATTTGATGACCCTGAAGATTGAGCGTCAAGGCAACTTTGGATTCTCGCCCTAAGGCACAACCGAGTCCTTCCACATAAAACCACTTGGTCTCTTCAATGTTTTTCATGGGAAAGGCCACATGAAATATGACTGCCATTGTTCTACTCCTTTTCGATACATGAACAACGTTTTTTACCCTATCGTGTCCCACGGTGCGATTCAAGCTGAAACGTCTCGTCTGGCCTTTTGGTCTTCCTGTCATGTCCCATTTTTCCGATGTCTGTCAGGTCCGGGCCATCTCAAAATGACCCCTTTTCTCCGGTCATTGTTGCGTGTCCGAATGTCAGCACATCAACCCTTTTCTGAAGGTGACAAAAGCGAAAAAGATTATCTATAGTGTTTATAGGGTATCAAAATATCATACGAGGAGGAACGCTTATGAAAAGGAACCAGGCTTTGAAAGGTATCATGGGTTTTCTTGTCATTGTAGGTCTAGCAAGTCTCGTAGGGTTTGGGCTGGCAACAACTCCTGGAACGCCTCTTGACCCTACCCCCGAGCAGATCGAAAACGAGTGGTCAGCAGAAGAACATCTGATAGCGGCTAACCTTTTTGAAGAAACAGCGGTACGTCTCGAAGCCAAGGTCGGTCACTTGAAGCAACGAATCGCGAGGTTTGCAAAAAAACCCTATTTGGATCCGAAAGGGTTTAAGCGACAAGGATGGAAATTACTCATGGGGTCTCACCGAGCCGAACTTAAAGAGCTACGAGAACAAATTGCTTGGCATCACGAGCAGGCAAAACAGCTTAACGCGATGTCTGTCACTGAAGATAAAAAAGAAAATGGGAAATCCTAAGTAAGCAGGTTAGGTCCATGCGTCGTTGACTCTCAAGCTGGTTTCTTTTTGTAAGCTTCTTTCCCTTCAAGCGAACAGTGAGTAGCGAGAATATTTTGATTTCTGACGTTGTTTGGTCTATCGCTAATTTGGTGGACACATTAAAATGTGACCTGGAGAATTACTGGAAGTATAGACAAGACCTTGGGGGAACCTTTTCTGATCCAACTCCCATTTCTAGAATGATCGGGAATGTGTGACCAAACAGTCTCTACGCCAAATGACATAGGCCGTGAAGGCCAACAGTGAGATGAAGAATACGGTGCGAATGCGTCCGAATCCAAAGCATGCGAAGTTGCTCGTGGCATTAAGAAGGCCGAAGCCGGCATAGACCAAGAAAACAAATAACGCCCAACGACGGAGTGTGAGAAAGCCATACCCAATGGCGATATGAAGCGCTGGAGATTGAGCTTTGAACAGGAGACCGTAGATGCCAGTAGGTTTGGTGCAAAATACGGTCAGGAGGTAGTCAGGGTTCGCCAAAATAATGTACAGGTCCGTGAACGCGGTGAGCAGAAATAACCCGCCAAGATATCGAATGTCGTGAGCGCGTTTCCAGACAAGGTGTAACGTGGCCCATTGACCTCGTGGGGTTGGGAGATATGCCTGATAGGCTTGAAGGCACCACCAAGGCAAAATAATTAACATGCCAAAGAACCAGCCCGCACCCGGTCCCCCGACGATTCCGAGAACCCAAGTACAGACTCCGAGCAGACCTCCCGCCAGCATCACCCAGATCATCTGATTGGGATATCCCCTGACCAGGAGTCCAAGTCCTGGAAGGATAGCCGAGAAGATTCCACCAAGCGGTGAAGTGCTCGAATGGTCGGATGCGGAAAAATTTTGTTCAGACCCCATGGGAAAGGATAGAGGTGTAGTTAGCTGAAGGGCAAGCTGAGCAAAAGGGATCGATAGATGCCATCGAAAAGAAACTTGGCCTGCCAGAAACGAGGTTTCAACGTCTCATTATAGGTATCGCCTATGGACAACGCAGCCCTATTTTGATAAGTCGTCTACTCTCAAGGTCATTTCTTCCTGTATTTGCTTGTGTCGATTATTTGTGATGAAAGAGTAGCGTCTCCTTTTGAGCGGTGTTAGAAAGGGACAGCATCGTATAAGGGGTAATGTATCCGTGTCGGATTTGTTTTGTTTGGAGAAAAGACGGCGTACCTGATGTGGAAATAATAATTATCATTAGAGTGAGGTCAAGATGGGTAAGAAGAGTTTGCTTGAATTGTTGCCAACGGCTAGAAAATGACAGAACAGAACTCAGGGGTTGCATGATTCAAGCCCTGACCACATTTCCTAATAATTGGATGGCTGAACAAGAAGAATGTCACTGTTGCATTTCTTGGGTTTGACCTCTTATTTGAATATGAGCATCACCGATAGTAGAAAAAAAGGCAGCCTCTCTAAGAAACTCAATCGTCTCGCACAAGCTGTATTGGCGAACGAAGGGTTGCTCAATCCTGCGAGCGTTAAAATCAAAAAGAACAACGGTTCTTTTGAGATACCCGATTGCGGTACATGTGAGGACCGCTGTTGTGTTCACAAGAAACGGGGTGAGGGTATCTTGCTCTCGCTCCGGGACATTGCTGCTCTTGTGGACAGTGGGCTTGGAGATTTTATCATCAAGCAATTCACATTCAAGAAGAAGAAGGGGAAAGTACTTCCTGAGATCGACCAAATGCCGCGCTTGCAGAGCAAAGACGGCAACTGTATTTTCTATGACGAGCAATCCGGGCTTTGCACCCAATACGGGTTACGTCCAATAATCTGTCGACGGTTTCCCTACGAAGTGGCATACAACAATACGAAGTCGGGTGAAGTGCCGATCGTACGGTTTATTTCAGGAGTTCCATGTCCGAAGAATTCCATCAGCTATTACGGGGAATCTGTTCGGCAGATGGTGAACGATGCCATCGAGGATGAAAATATCTCCTTCGAAGATGAGGAGCTTCTTCCGGGCTATCATGAGGAACTCAGAAAGATGGGCTTCGGTCCTTACTTACCCAACCCAGAAGAGTGTCCACCCTAAATATAGAAAAACGAAAGCTCTCCTTTTTAGCGACGGGGTAGACCCCACTTCATTTGTAGCGAACTTAACGCTAACAAAGTTCCTGGGAATTTTCTCTTTCCACGCTATGGAGGCGAAGTGAGGTGAGCATGAGATGACGAAAAAGGAGAATGTCCCCTTTCATGTGCGTCAAAGATGGCTATATCGGCGAGCGCGAAGGCAGGGGACACCGCTAGTGGATTTTTCAACAGGCCCTACAACGTTCGGGTCATCAGATTCGCCAAGACTTGGTTATAACGAACCGGATTGGGGATCGGAGACCCTTCGGCTAATAAACCGTAGCCAAGTAACAATTCCGCGTATTCGGATAACAAGGTGTCCGTCGGATCTTTCTCGAAACGTTCTTTGAGCTTCGTCACAATCGTATGGTCCGGGTTCAGCTCCATGATCCGTTTTTGTTTAGGGAGATCACCTTTTTGAAGTAATCGCGCGAGCTGGGGGCTGTAATCGTTTTCAGCGCCCACCAAACAGACCGGTGAGGAGGTGAGGCGATTGCTTAAACGAACCTCTTTGATGTGATCATCAAGCTTTTCCTTCAAAAATTCGAACACACCTTTAAATTGTTCCTGAAGTGTCTGTAATTTATCCGCTGCTGCCTTCTGCTCGTTCTCGTCACCGAGATCGACCGCTCCTTTTCCGACGGATTTAAGTCGTTTGCCTTGAAATTCGAACACATATTGCACAAGGAACTCGTCTACTGGGGCGACCAAATATAACACTTCGTAATCTTTGGCTTTGAAAGCTTCGAGGTGAGGGGAATGTTCCACCACGTTTCGAGATTCCCCTGTGATGTAAAAAATCTCTTTCTGATCGGACTTCATTCGCTGTACATAGGCTTCGAGTGTGGTCAAGTTTGCGGGATCATGTGACGAGGCAAACAGCAACAAGCCTAAAATTTTGTCTTTGTAGTCGGCATCAGCGACGCCTTCTTTCAAAACGCTGCCAAACGGTTCCCAAAATTTGAGATATTGCTCGGCATCATCTCGTTGAATGTCTCCGAGCGTATCGAGAGTTTTTCGGGTAATCCATTTACGGATTTGGTTGATATACCGATCTTCCTGCAGACGCTGCCTGGAAATATTCAGTGGCAAATCAGCTGAATCCACAATGCCCTTCACAAATCGCAGATACCGTGGCAAGAGTTCCTCACAGCGTTCCATGATCATTACCCGTCGCACATAGAGTTGAAGGCCAAACTCTGATCCATGGTAGTTCAGATTGCCCTGGGCCTGCGAGGGGATAAACAAGAGTGTTTGGTATTCAATGCGACCTTCGGCACGAAAACGCATTGTTTTCATCGGATCGGCCCAATCATGCGAGATGTGTTTGTAAAACTCGGCATATTCTTCATCAGTGACGTCGCTTCGCGTCCAAATCGGTTTCATCGAGTTCAGCGTTTTGTCTTCCACCACAGTCGTTTTTTTACCGTCGGGAATAGGCTGACCTTGTTCGTCCTTTTCAACTTCTTCTCGTTCAACTTTGAGGATGATCGGGAACGTCACGAAGTCGGAATAGCGTTTCACGATACGTGAGAGTACCCATTGATCGGTAAAGTCTTCAATGCCTCCTTCGCTGTCGATGGGCAACAAATCCAAGGTCACCGTGGTGCCGTAGGCGTCACGGTGCGTGTCTTCAAGCGTATATTCGCCTTCGCCAGCCGATTCCCAACGGGTCGCGGTGTCTTCGCCGGCTCGGCGTGTGGTTATCGTGACCTTACTCGCCACCATAAACGCAGAATAAAAACCGACACCAAATTGTCCTATCAGTTCGCTAGCAGAGTGGCCTTCCGAATTTTCTTTGAGTCTCTGCATCAATTCGCGTGTACCAGACTTGGCAATGGTGCCGATATGCGACACGAGCTCGTCGCGAGTCATCCCAATACCGTTATCGCGAATGCTGAGCGTGCGAGCTTGTGGATCGGTATCAATTCGAATTTCTAGGGTTTCGCCATCTTTGAGTAACGGTGGCTGCCTGAGGGCTTCGATTCGCATTTTATCCAGCGCATCAGAAGCATTGGAAATCAGCTCTCGTAAAAAAATTTCCTTGTCGGTGTACAGCGAATGGACCATTAAGTGTAAGAGTCTCTTGGTATCCGCTTGAAAAGTATGCGTTTGAGCTTGAACCGTCATGTCGTGTGATCTCCTTTTTTAACCCAGAAAATCTGGCTACGGCGCACTGATGCCGCCTTGGACACCGATTACATCAATGGTGGGGGATTCCTGCAAGACTTGAGGCTCATGGTCTCGTCTTGGTCCTTCCCATTAGAATGATTTTACAAAGAGACGTTTGGTGAGTCGAGGCCCCTCGGAATCAATCACCTATGGCATGAAGGAAAGAAGGATGCTCAAATTTTCTAGAAGATTTCCAAGGGCCAAGAGGACAGCTGGCAACTAATGGGGTGGCTGGATGTAAGAAAAAGGGGGGGCATTCTTTATTCGATGAGGATGTCCCCAAACTCTTTGGAGAAAACTTAATGTTCGCACTATACTCATTTGGACAAAGTGAGAAAAGCATGGGATGACAGAATGACAGAAGGGATAGTCAATTTGGCTCAAATCTGTTGTTGAAAGTTTGGATTTATCATTTTCCCCTTTTATTACCGAAGAATTTCACAATTTCCATTTCGATCGAGGTCAGGTTTGTCATCATACATATCTCGAACCCTTCCTACTTTCCTCATTATTCAAAGGAGTATACTTTGGTCTGCGGGTTCTTCTGAGGGATATTAAGTGGTCTTTCTTCTTCTCACATCCTCGACCACGATGCCATTATAGAGATGAAATTCTGTGTCCAGTGTTGATGTGGAAGACCTGAGATTGGCATCATGACAGGTGTCATGATAAATAAAAGACATTCAATAATGAATGGGCCACGTTTCCCCCATCAATCTTGGACAGATCTATAAGATGAACACCGAGAACGCGATGGGGTAGAATATGATTTGGGGTTCTTTTCATGCGTTTCTATATTTTACGTAATCATGAGGTTGTTTTAGCTTCTGGCGCGAAGGAATTTGGCGAATGGGTGGAAACGGCTGATCGGGTAGTGGGCCACACCCAGGTCGCCGATGTCGAGGTGTCGACGGTGTTCCTTGGCATTGATCATCAGTTCTTCGCTGGCCCACCTCTTCTGTTCGAAACAATGGTGTTTGGTGGCGATCTTGACCAAACGTGCCGCCGCTGTTCCACATGGGATGAAGCCGTGGCGCAACATGAAGCGATCTTGTCAGAAGTATTAAACCGGGTGTATGGCTATTATAAGCCTGGTTGAACCTGTGTTGTACGGAA
>BQIX01000186.1 GCA_021604145.1 Nitrospirales bacterium | reverse complement strand
AATCACGGTCACACCCTACCCTCCCTTAATTCCTGACCGCACATCGTTCCACTAACGCGAAATCCTCCACATTCTCTTACTTCAAGTATTTCATCAAATGATCAACGGCAATCTTTGTTCCTTCAGGGGGCATGGCTTCTTGGGGAATTGGAATCGACTGAACGTGCTTTAACACACTTCCCCATAGACCGGATTCAAATTCAGTGACTGGCAGCTCTTGAGCCCGCCCATAACGATGGGCAAAGTCAACCAGTGGCTGTTCATCGGCAAAATTATATCGTCTGACATACACAATTGGCATTCCGAGCCGAACAGTTTCCACGATCGTCGCATAGCCCGGCTTGGTCATCACAATGTCTGATTCAGCTAAAATCTGTCGAAATGGAAGCCCGACCTCACTTGTCGACCCAATTCTTTCATAGCCTCGACAGTCCAAGTCTCCACTCACCAGAAACCGATACCCCTCAAGTACATCAATCTGCTCAAGCGGTAGTGAGGATAATGGAATTCCGCCAAAGGCGATGAGAACCAAACGCTCTCCGGATTCCATTTTTAGTGTACGCCGTATTACGGTTTCCGGTTTGACGGATGGTAGCAGCACAGGACCGACATCCTGTACTTCTGGAAATGCGACCATGCGAATTCCAGGATGCGGTCGTATCATCAGGTTGACACCTTGATACGCCTCACGAATATGCGCCACAATGGCTTCATGTTCCAAACAGCCAGGAACGAGATACTCAGCCAAGACCTGATCCCACGATAAAGAGCCAAACCCTACGGTGGGATAACCTGCAGCCACACCGGCAGCGATACCCAAGTGTGAAATATTTGAAATGACGAAATCAGGTTTTGCCTTGTGCATCGTTTGGACTTCATCCATAACACGGGTTTTCCACCCATCGTGAAACTGAGTATAGGCATTCCAGGTTTGCTCAACATCAATACTCAGCGGACCATGTTGAATGCAACCAATATCCTGCTGCGAATACGACCATTCCCAGGGCACGGAGAGAGCTTCTTGAAAGAAGGTTGCTGGCGTCGTCGTGCGTAACAGAACTCGCACCCGAGAATGCCGTCGTCCTAACTCATTGAGCACGGGAACCAGTTGCGCCGCATGTCCAAACCCATGCCCTGAAATTGAACACCACACAAGTGGCACAGTTCGACCTCCCCTTTTCCAGTCATTGCGTAGCTATGCTCACTTTGACTTGTTATTCATATACAACCACTCTACAATTTCCGAATATTCGACCGTGGATATTAAAAAACCAAAAACCTATGCCAGATCAATCAAATAAGTCATTCGCTCAATATCTCCGCTGCAGCTTACTCGCAGGAATTGTCCTCGTAAGCTTATTCATTCAGGCCTGTTCCCAACAAACTCCTCGCTTCCCTACCACCAAAACTTCCAAGGAACAGACGACATCTCCGACTCAATCAAATGTTGAGACCCAACTCCTTCAGACCGTTGAACATGCGGAAAGTTTAGGAAAAGGTAATCCCTTGCTACTCAGCAGCCTCTATAGCCTTGCGTCATATTATCGCTCACAAAAGCAATACACCAAGGCTGAGATGCAATATAAAAAAGCCTTGAAGATGAAGGAGGAATTGAGTGGTCCAAATCATCAGGACGTGGTCACCATTCTTGAAAAGTATGCCGACTTGCTTCGTGAAGCAAAACGTTATCCCGAAGCAGAGAATTTAGCTTCACGAGCCGCAGCGATTCTTGCAAAACCCACTTCAACCCCTCAGTCTCCACAACCTCGAGCACACTAATTTTTCAGGCATTTATTCCTGTTCTGTAGGCCATTTTCTCCTCAGGGTAATGGGAAAGACTTGCCGACTTGACTCTTTCCAGCAGCATTTTCCTTCAACTTTCCTTACGATACACCAAGTTCTGTAAAGTTTAGACAGCAATGAGGGCTGGCACAAAACTTGTTACTTCAACGTAATGATGAAGAGTAAATCCATTGCGAAACTCCCTATCAAAAACCCTCTATCGAAATTACGAAAGCCCATGACTATGAAACGAAATACGCTTAAAACCACAAAACCCTCTATTCCTGCCCCTTCACGTTCAGCATCGAAACACCCACGGTGCCCACGGTGCGGTTCACGGACAGTTCACCTTGAACAACTTCAGCAAGAACTCTTGGCTACCTTGAGTCTCCATTGCCTCATTTGTGGACATCATGCCTTTCTCGGGAAACCTGTGGTTCGTCTCATACGCCGTCCGGAAATTCCTAGCCCCTTGGCCCTCAAAAATTCTCAATCAGCTTAGCCGGTTTTCTCATTCCTTTTCACAAATACGTTGCCTTGACGGCCTTTAAAAAAATAGATCATTTACCACACCTCGGTTCGAATACTGCGAGGTTCAATGCCATATTGTTGAAACCCTTCCTGAAGCTGATCACGTGCTGCTTTATTCCCACAAAATCGTACATGGTACTGCTGGAGATCAGGGACGACGTCTAAGAGCGGACTGAGATCAATAGCCTTGCCAGCCATACCTGCCTGCTTTTCTTGCATAATTCGTCCCTGTATATATGGCCAGTCTCGAGGCCAATTTCTGGTCAATACTGGATTGTACTGAAAATGATCAGGAAATTGGCGCTGAAGGGAGAGAAGTTCATCATGTGCCATGAGCTGCTGAGGTGATCGAACACTGACGATCAACTTTAGAAATGAACCAGAATGCGTATTGGAGCGCCCGAAATTCCTGTGTTTCATATATCGGAGATAGGAAAGAAACGGCGTGAGCCCGGTAGAAAACGCCACGGCAAGAAATTTCATGGATTCCCATTCACCGTCAGGTTCTAAGCGTAAATTCGTGCTTTGACACTGTTGACTGTTTTCGTAAATTTGTAAGGCTGTCCGATCCTGATTCCACTCCACCTTGACATCCAGTGGTTGGGCAGACTGCTGCCATTGGAGACATTCATCAGTTTGCCACCAGGCTGACGTGTCTGATCGCTCGGTATGGGTAAAGTTGATGATGGTCTCCAAACAATGTCCAGCATCAACATTGGCATTAGAGCGTGTGTACATCCTCCGCCGCCGCTTTTCCGTGCGAGCTCCCCAGGGCTTTGTCAGGAATGCCGTCCCTGGCCGCATCGTATCGTACACAGGATAGTCAACTCCTTCGACCTCCCACTGTTTGGGGAGTGCCAATTCGATGATACGAACTTCACCTGGGTCTAGAGTTGTCAGGGATGTAATCTGTGCGGGCACCATTATTTCTGCCATTGTCTTTACCCTGTCTCACGTTTAAAGTCTTCAGTATCGTGACTCATCTGTCTCTTTCCATTTCCCTAAGTTTTATTTATACTAAAGAATACGATTTTGTTGAAAGAGGCCGGCATGTCCTTTGATCCTATTAACACAAATCCTGACTCTCGTGACACAAATGTGAACCGGCCTTCCCCCGTGGTCAACAAGAACCGCAAAGGACTTTCCGAGTCTCGTTCAACGAATATCCAACCCAACACTCAGGATATACTTCACTTGTCTTCTGAACAGGAAGAACATAATAATCTCGTCAATGCGATAAAGAAGAGCCCTGACATACGAGAAGAAAAAGTGAAGGAGATCAAAAAATCATTAGAGTCAGGCGACTATCATATTTCGAGTGAAAATATCGCCGAGCGGATTATTCATGATACCATCCTCCATAACATGCACAAACTGCCCTAATTTTTTAGATTTTTTCTCACGCTCCTTCCAGTCCTCACTATTTTCCAACATTCGGCATAAACATCGTTCTAACAAAACATCAACAGAGCCTTCTTTAGCTTTTTCTCTTAACAAACCGAATAGTACAGAAGAGTACCCAACCTCTGTGTGCTCCAGCTTGAACACGAGATGGTTATGGCTTCGTGGGAAGGTATTTCTTTTCAACAAGCAGGCTCCTAGGAATGAACAAGGACTAACTCACTATACTTCCGAACAGAAGCCTCTGAGATCGAGGAGTATCAGTCTATATGGTTTTATTTGGATTTGCATCGTTATAAGAAGGTACAGCTAAGTATGAGTCGTCAACAACGAACACTCTTATCCTCGAGTTCCAATACACTCTGGCTTACATTTCCCAATGAATCCACATCCATAATCCTTCGCTCGCAACTGTTAGGACTTGGGATGGACCATTCCCTACTCTGCGCGCTACCTCAAGACTCACAACTTCCCGATCTGACTGTCGGAGCTGTCGTCAAGGGACGCTCGCTCCTTGATGGTGATACGTATCAATTTGAAACAACGGTCCAAGAAATATCCATACCTTCACAATCTCTCCGACTCAAGCCTCCGAAGGACATCGTCCATCAAGCCGCGAGAGTGTATCCACGTCTCGCTGTGGATTTATCCGGAACGGTCCGGCCTATGAGTGACCAATCAAAAATTATAGCTGTCCTTCCGGTCACTATTAGCGATCTCTGTCCCTCGGGATGTCAATTAACGGTTGCAGCCAATGCGTGGCCTTCGGTAAGCAGCATGCAGGTCATCTTAACGAGTCAGCTCCCTGGAGCTTCTCATACTTCAAAATTTCTCGCGAAGATTGAATGGATTGATCCAACCCCTGAGCTTCATATCGGTTTACAATTTCGGTTCCAATCAGAATCTGATGTCGCACGCCTTGATCTTCTTCAGTGGTATACCTCTCAACAGGCAAAACTTATTAACACCATGGTGTAAATTTCTTCTCATTTCCGAACCATCGTTGCCTGTCTGACCTCATCGCGCTAAATTGCACATCGACATTTTTTTGCTCACTTGCGAACAGCACATAACTAAATTACAATGAAACTATTCAGCTATTACGTATCATTAACTAGGTCAAATTAGAAGCACCGAATGCCTAGCTTCGACACGTTCATGATATGCCAGCACGTAGAGTCTAGGAATTATAAACGTTCGACTCTCATTTTTCGTTATAACGTTAGGAATTTATCATGACTGAACGAATTGATAACCGCAATATTATTGACATTGGAACCTTGATGACTCCTCGGGAGGTAAAAAAGAAACTCCCCTTGCCCGAGTCTACGGAAATACTCGTTCGTCAAACACGTCAGGCCATTCAGGCCATTCTCAATGGGCATGATCGGCATCGACTCCTTGTGATTGTTGGTCCCTGCTCCATCCATGATCCGCAAGCAGCCTACGAGTACGCAGAGCGTTTAAAAGGTCTTGTGGAAAAAACTCAAGAACATCTTGTTATTGTCATGAGAACCTATTTTGAAAAACCTCGGACGACTGTAGGATGGAAGGGCTTGATTAATGACCCTCACCTCGACACCAGCTGCGATATTGATGCAGGCTTTCAATTAGCTCGAAATATCTTGCTGAATATCAATGAAATGGGTATTCCCTGTGGCACAGAATTCCTTGACCCTGTAACCCCGCAGTATCTCTCTGATCTGATCAGCTGGTCAGCAATTGGAGCCCGTACGACTGAAAGCCAAACTCATCGTGAGATGGCCAGTGGATTATCAATGCCTGTGGGATTTAAAAATGGAACCGACGGAGGTCTTCAAGTGGCGCTGAATGCCATGATTGCGGCACGTCATCCACAAAGTTTCATTGGCATCAATGTCGACGGAGTGACTTCAATCATCAAAACCAATGGCAATCAAGATCGGCATATTGTTCTTCGTGGTGGCGGAGGTAAGGTGAATTATCAAGCTGCCGATATTGAACAAGCTGCTGCTGCACTCAAAAATGAAAAAATTCAGAGACCAATCATGGTGGATTGTTCTCATGGGAACTCAGAAAAAGACCATACGCGTCAAACCAATGTCGCCCGGAACGTTCTTCAGCAAATTTGCCTAGGTCAAGAAGC
Organism: Nitrospirales bacterium; assembly: GCA_021604145.1. Classification (GTDB taxonomy): domain Bacteria; phylum Nitrospirota; class Nitrospiria; order Nitrospirales; family UBA8639; genus JAGQKC01. The sequence continues at coordinate 1,062 of BQIX01000186.1, read as the reverse complement.
AATTATGGGTCTTCTGATAGAAAGTCACCTGAACCCAGGCAATCAGAAGTGGGAAAAAGGGAAAAAATTAGCTTATGGCGTCTCCATCACTGATGCCTGCTTGGGCTGGAACGAAACAGAAACTCTCATTCATGAATTACAAGAAGGCCTGGAACGCGCGTCCAAAGAAAACACCGTATCTCTATAAACAGATACGGCTCAAATCTAAGGCAGCTATTAGATCTGCGTTACCCTTACGGGGGTTCTACTATAGCGAGCAAATAGAATGCTCATAATCTCTTAGGCTCCGTTGCCAACGACATAGGCTTCTCCCAGCAACTCTCCCTGAGGAACAATTCTAGTATTCATAGGCGTGATGGCCGTCCAGAAAATTCATGGAACACCACAACGACAAATATTCCAAAGCAAATTGTGACTATAGCAAAAGCCTTTAACTGCCAGCCGACTCAAATAAGCCAACTCAGCGCAAAACACCGCTTCATACGTATGAAAAATAATTGGAACGGCTGTAGTGAGAAAGAAATGAAAACGGACTACTTTCCCGGGGAAGGATCGATGGCTTGTTGAAACGTGGGAGTTGCTGACTCTGACGCCTGTTCATGCGTGTGACAGCCAAGACAGTGGCAAAGACGACGATTCCAAAACCCTGCAAACGCAATTAGCGATGCTCCCAACACATCAAGCGTAATCTCTCCAAAACTGCTTGGGACCATCCAGACATGCGCTGCGATAAGTAAGAAGAGGCCCAAAGCCGTCAGATAGGCCGGCCGTATGTCTCGATGTAGCGGATAGGTCGCTAATAGCCCAAACCCAGCTAACACACCAATAATACCAACAAAAAACCATTCAGTGGTATCAGCCAAAAACCCACCCAAAAGTAGATCTAAACCGTCCCATGAATGAGCCGCGATCACCGGAAGTGCTAACAAGGCTAACGGGGTGAGTGCACAATGAACTGCACAAACTAACGAGGCGATTGAACCGGCTTTTGAAAGTGTTGGACCAAAAGTTTTCATAGAATTATTGGCATTTTGGACAGAAGCCACTGAATTCCAATGTATG
>BQIX01000185.1 GCA_021604145.1 Nitrospirales bacterium | reverse complement strand
GAAAAGCTGAAGAAGCTTAGAACGAAATTGCTGAAGAACATACTCAGTGCTTCCTAATAGATAAAGTCCAATGCCTTTTTGAGCTGCACGTTCACAGACCCTCAATGTCAGTTCAGGTCCATACACACGATCTTTTAATCCAGTTGCGTGAAAATGATTCAGTGCCCATCGGATCGGTTGACCATCGGGAACGACCATTTGAAAATTGTTAAATTTCTCCTTGAGTTCTGGATCACGACAGGCCTCTATCAAACCATGGACTGGCATCGGATCAATGATCGCTGCCTCCCTATTGAGCGCAGCATGCGTGATAAGTTCAACGGCCTTTTCATAATCGGTGGCCGTGACATTGACCCCAAAAATATCAAATTTCCGTGGCCAGGATGTCTGTGTGTTTGAGTCTAATGTATGATTTGAGAACAACAAGTTTTGAAAGACCTCTTTACTTTATTTAGGATTCATCACCCGAAAACTGAAAGACACTAGAGTTTACTTGGCCATTCCTATTATTCTGTTCGCAGTCTCTACTCGTAAAAAACGAAATAGAGATTTCGCATTTAGCGTTTCGGAAAAAGGTACCACACAATAATCATGTTTATTACCATGTTGCTTCTTTAAACCAGCATGCCATTCACGGAACTTCATGGAAATAATCGTACTTAGTACGAGATTTGAGTTTTTGTGGTGGAAAGAATTCACTTCTGTTAACTTTCCAAGAAAGACATGTCATTGTTGCCTTGGAATTGCTTAAGGAACGACACCATGGGACAGGTCTCGTAGACGTTTTTTAATAATAGGTGCGGATTTCAATCTTAGCAGCTCTACATATCGAGCATTCACGAAATGAAGAACATCTTTTCATCTCAGTGATTGGATTGTTGAATTTATTCATGTCTATCTATTACTTTTCTTTCAGTGTTTTCACATTCATAAATTTAAATTTTCAAACAAATAATTTCAGAAGTTATGACCATTCTATCTTATTGTCTTTCAGGAAGATAAACCATTTTGGGAATCTCATAAAGTATTAATTCAACTCCCGTTGAATTAAATTTGTTCGTAGGGGAAAAAAAACTTTCCAAATGTGATTTAAAGTATCCAGTTGGGTCAGCATGGAAAATTCGACTAAAGAATACCCAGAATCGATTTCGTCCGGCTATGATTTCCTGAAGATCCTCAGGAATGTTTATCGGATTTACAAATGCATTATCCTTTGGATACCCGACAACTCTAAAATTATTGGCAGATGGCAAATAATGGAGAAGAGTTGTTTTTGTATAGGGAGCCATGCAGATGATCAAGTCTCCTTGTATAGCATGTTCCGCCAAAAATTGGCTGGCTCCACGACTATCTTCGCGATGATAATGGTCATCGAAGTAATAATTATTTAAAGAAACCATGCTGATGACGATGAATATACATACGCCGACAACCTGGAACGGAGTTTTTTGAAAATTCTGAACACCCAATGCGACAAACACTAAGAATGGAAGCAAAGAAGGAATAATATACCGAGTGTTAAAAGGCCCAACATTTAGCATGGCTGCTAGACCTACAAAAATTACTGGTAAGAGAAACAATAAAACAAGGATGAGAAAAATGCCTTTGTCTTTCTGAAACAATTTCCACACACCTAAAGCAAATACTGTCGAGACGTACATAAAGATTGGAACAATAACAGGTAAATATTGGACGATATATTTCATTTTATCTGGCTGATGCAATTCAATGAGGTTTGGCCCTAGAGAAAAGCCGGTCGAAAAGGCCCAAAGTATATAAAGAAGATACGGAGCCTCAAACGATCTAGCACTTTCCCAGCCTACCTGAATTGTGTAGATGCGATATAAGGCAGGAAGAAGTAGGATGCCCAATCCTAGAAATGTCGGAATCCATTCAGGCCATTTCTGCTTAGGAAGCATAATCATGATATAGAGCCCTAAAAATACTAAAAAGGGAACTGCCGTTGTATGGCAATAAAACGTAGAGGCTGCCGCAACAATGAATCCCAATTTCCACCAATGGTTATCTTCTCGATTTAAACATTGCTGAAGTAAGTAGAGCGTCAATAGACACAGAAATAAGTACAACGCATAAGGTCTTGCTTCTTGACTATAAAAAATGTGAAAGGGGGAGATGGCCAGTAGAAATGAAGCTATGGCACCTGTCACTGAGCCTAGCATGTCTCGAACCACCATGAAAAAGAATGGAATTGAGAGTGTCCCGAATATCAAAGATGGGACTCTTAAGATAATATCTTCTTCACCCAGGTATAAAAATGCATGTACGAAAAGATAGTATAACGGGAGGATGCTGGTATGTACCTCTGTCTGAAAAAGAACGTGGGCGAGTGTACCGTTAGAGCTTAAATACGTCAGGACCTCATCCATCCACAAACTTTGATAGCCCAATCTGTAAATTCGTAACGCTGCGGCTATAATGGTAACGGAGATGAGTAAGACGCTACTCACGGAAAAAGCATAGATATCTTCTCCCTTTTCGATATCATCTTTTTTCAGCACATCACTTTCCGGTTCTGACTAATGTCGTATATATTCGATGGGTATGAATTCGCTTGACAAATATGCTTCATGCAGCTTGCAATATCAACACGCTGTATTGTTTGGTGAATTACGTCTGATAGATTTAAGGAAATATGGTCTCGACTCTCGAAACCTTTTTAACTGCCTCAATTAAGTTTCGAGAACTGCTTACAATAATGGCACTGTTCGCATTTTCCCAAATGGGCAAATCTACTCTACTGTTTCCGGCGTAATCAAAACCTCTTTTTCCATATCGTTTGACTAAAGCACGAGACTTTCTTTTGCCAGTAAGGTTGTTACTGTCACTACTGGCTAAAACTTGGTCAAAACAATTTAAATGTTTTGCAATCTTTGTCGCAATCCGATAATGAGTTCCGGTGGCAAGTATGACATTTCTTCCAGTTTTCCGCTCATTCAAAATATAATTGAGTAAAAGATCATGATAGGGAAGAGTCACGATATTTAAGGAAACCCTTTGAGAAACCTGCCCTTTTACGAAAGCCTTACCTTTCAACAACCAAATTGGCAAGACTAATAGATAGAACATGTTTTTTTTCAATAATGCACGCAAAGATTCCCAAAATATATCATTTTTTATAAGTGTTCCATCTAAGTCGACACATAAAGGAATTCGCTCCTCTATCACAACTTTATCTTGGATGGGCTCTGGACACATCTCTTTCTCACTGAATTACCAGCTATAACAAGTATCTTGTTGGATGAAAATTCCTGTGTTTTTGTGAACCAACACTTTTAGATTTTATGGCCAAATTTCAGCAAGTATCTCAAAAGTATTCCTGCAAATTAGAGTTTACAGAGAAACTCAAGATCTGTGTTTAAGGATGATATAGTCTTTAATTATTTTCCGCCTCCCCCAGAAGCGGCTTCTTACCGTAAAACACCATTTGCTTCCGCTTTGTATCGGATTGCCATTCCTCTCCACTTTCCAGGTTGAGATTACCAGCAGACTTGGAAATTAAAATTGAGTCAGTTTTCTAATCGGGGTGACTATAATGAATAGCGGTTCGAGAGAATGAGTCTTTCGTATAAGCCCATTGATGGATAGGTGTATTAAAATCCTCGTCGCTATTCTCGTGTATATTAAGTATGGCTATACGTAACATACGAGTATAGCCATCAATCAATCAGGACCTCCCCTACTTGTTCTTCATTTATCTTTCGAAACCTGCTCAAGTTAGAGGTCCGGCATGTGGGCAATGAAATGTGTTTGAGGCATCAAAATTTTGGCACGAATAGTTACAGTCTAAATAGTCCACGAGACTTCAGCACGCCTTTAAAATTTCCATAATGGGCTGACTTGGTTTGATAAAACATTAAACCACTCATATAATTGAGGAATGTCAGTAAACAGGAGAAGAAGTACCGTCACGACACATACCATCCCACCCAAAACAAGCCATTTCTCCTTATAAAGATGTTCTGGTGCTTGAACTGTACTATCTTCTTTAAAGCCAATATGAAAATAATATGACGTAAACCCAAGTATGACGGGAGCGGACAGTATCAATTCGAAATGATACTTCATAATAAATACACCAAAGCACAGTGCAAAAAGTGAGAGATAAAATACCATACTTGAAAGTAATCGTGGTTCTGAGTAATAGCCGAATGATTTTCGATACTGTTCTGCAATTTTCGGGTCATTAATCGTGCGATATTCTGCAAATCGTTTTGTGGCCATAAAAAATGCACCTAAGAACCAAAAAGCAAATAAGAGAGAGAGAGAGGGTAGTTGATCGGGGATCATTATGAACCATCCCAATAAAAGACGGATAGGATTGTTAATCGATTCAGACAATACATCAAGATAAGGCAAATCTTTGAGTCGAAAAGGCCTCACATTGTAGACAAGCCCCATAAAAAATAAAGCGGCGCCAGTATACAAAAACCAGCGATTAACAAAAGCTGCTAGGACTAGACCAAGAATGGCTAGAATAACCCATTCAGCATAAGCAATATGAATTTGGACAGCACCAGACGGAATGGGACGGAATTTCTTCGTAGGATGAAAACGATCAAACTCAGCATCTTGAATTTCATTGAGAACATAATTGCTGGAAGCAAGTATGCAAGTGGCCATGATGCCAAGAATCAATATTGGGAGATTATCCAACCTCAAGACGTGTGGGTTGTGAAAGACCGACAAGAATACCCCTACAAGCATAAACACATTTTTAAACCAATGGTCTACTCGCATGATCGCAAGATAGCTATGCCAGCTAGCAGGAAAATCCCAAATATCTAATGTGTCTGAAACTCGTCTTGACTTCGACATGCTTTGATACACCTCAGGTTTCATTATGAAACCAATTAATTGCAAATCCCCTAGAACTTATCAAAATTAATTATAAATCATGACTAGATATGCAGGCTGTTAGATGAACGTCTTGCTTTACAGACTATTGAGGTATTGAACTTCATCATTGCCATCGACTTTCGACTTTTTTAAACTCTGCGATGATATAGTACGAAACAGTCCTGAAAGATTGTTGTGAACTGTGTTCTGACAAGTGTAATTGCTACTTAGTAACACGAATAGGTTTGATAGGCCCATCCCTCCGATAACCCTGTACTAGAGAGGTATTCACACGTCAGAAAACCTTGGTTGTCTCTAGCAAATCGAGGCTGTTCTTGTCTCTCTCGCTTGGATTCCATGGTGATGTTGCTGGTACCAGTTGTATGTTTTTTGAATACCGTCTTTTAGAGAAACATGAGGTCGCCAACCCAATTCCTTGAGTCTCGTGACATCAAGGACTTTCTTCATTGTCCCATCAGGTTTGGTCGTGTCCCATTCAACTTGTCCCTTAAATCCTACGATCTGCATAATCTTTTCAACCAACTCACTAATTGTTAGTCCCTCGCCGGTGCCAATATTAATGACGGGACCCGCCTCATGATTAAGGAGTTGAGAGTAGAGCTCTACAGGTTGATTCATTAAAAAGACACAAGCCTCTGCGCAATCATCGATGTAGAGTAATTCACGTTGAGGACGCCCAGTTCCCCAAATAGTGACTGATGTGTTCTGCTCACGACCTTCGTGAAACTTTCGCACGAGTGCGGGTAATACATGACTTGTCTGGAGATCAAAATTGTCTCCCTCTCCATACAGGTTCGTCGGCATCGCGCTGAGGAATTGCGTACCATATTGTCTGTTATAGGCCTCACACATCTTAATACCAGCAATTTTGGCAATTGCATAGGGTTCATTCGTCGGCTCAAGATATCCGCTCAGTAAATGCTGTTCTTTCATCGGTTGTGAGCATTCTTTCGGGTAAATACATGAACTTCCCAAGAAAAGTAACCGTTTCACACCATGACGATAGGCTGAATGAAGGATATGTGTTTCAATTGAAAGATTCTGGAAAATAAATTCTGCTGGATACGTATGATTTGCCAAAATTCCACCAACTTTTGCAGCGGCGAGAAACACATATTCAGGCTTTTCAATCGAAAAAAACTGCTCAACGTCAGCTTGACGCGTCAAGTCTAATTCTTGACGATTTTTAAGAATGAGGTTTGTATAGTGCTTGGCGCGCAGATTACGGACAATAGCAGACCCAGTCATTCCATTATGACCGGCCACATAAATTTTACTGTCAGAGTTCATGAAGGTTTGCGATGGCATAAGTTGATTTTCCTTGAAGTGCGGATGCTTATTTTCCTTCATTAACCAGGTTAATGGTCAGTATCAATTTCTCTTTCTGAAGAATATGGAGCAAGGTCTATACCAAAGCACCTTTATGTTTTGAATCCGCTACAGATAAAGAATTAACACCGACTTTGCGGAAAACTCGACCGTATCAATGTTGAAAAATAAGTAGGTTGAGCGCATTTGCTCGTCCTAGGCTGTGCGAAATAATGTAGACATTAACTAGACCGAACAATTAAGGAGTTTTTGTCCGTGCGCGCAATCAGATATGGCCGACGCAAGATGCCATGTACACGAATTGTTTAATTGGCTTATCAATGATTTTGGCGGCCGAACCAGGTATGTCAACGTACCCGTAATCCATCATTTGAGTCGATAGAATAAATAGCTAGAATCCTCAAACGACGCCTTACTTATCTACGTTAATCACCCTGCCACCACTTCTCAGAAAACTTCTTCTGGATAATGGCATCACCCTCACCTTTAGCGGTAATGCCAGCTTTTCTCATGTCAGCATCAACCATAATTCGAACAAGCTCAGGGAATCCAATTCGTGCTTCCCAGCTTAATTCACTTTTGGATTTTTCCGGCTGTGCAATGAGTACATCAACTTCGGTGGGTCTGAGGTACTTTGGGTCTTCCTTGACAAAATCATGCCAGTCGAGTCCGACATATCCAAATGATTCTTCGACAAGCTCACGAACAGTATGGGCTT
>BQIX01000184.1 GCA_021604145.1 Nitrospirales bacterium | reverse complement strand
TTTAATTAGGTTAGGTAAAGATTGAACAAAAAGATTGAGTAAAGACGTGATGATTAAATCAAAGCTAGTCCACAGTCTTATCAATATTAAAGGCATTAAGAAGTTCCTGTGTTCGAACCGATTGTTGAGCCGGATATATTTCGAATACCTGTATCTCCAGAGGGATCCATACTTTATCGTAAACAGCGCTGAGAGGGACCAAAAGATGAGTGCGGTTGATAAGGCATTTGGTCTCGTTGAGGGGTTAAAGTTTAAGAGCGCGTTAGAAATTGGGTGTGGAAATGGAAAATTATCCCATTATCTAGCTACTATTTCCGAAAATGTTCTAGCAATAGATGTTTCAGAAAATGCCATTAAGTGGGCAAGGGAGATAAACAAAGGCATGACAAACCTGCAGTATCAAAGAGCAGATATGATCACAGATGATTTCGGATCAAAAAAATTTGATTTTATCTTTTGTTCAGAAGTTCTGTATTACCTGGATCGCTCACAATTGCCCAATGTAATCCTCAAAATAATCAGCCTTTTGAAGCCTGATGGAAAAGTTCTGTTGGTGCATAGCCGATCAGTTAAGGATGAAAGCAACAGCGCTGGCCTTACCCTGAAAGAATTTGGGGCAAAGACGGTCCATGAAATCTTTTGTAATGCGCCTGAACTCGAGAAAGAACAGGATATCATTATGGAAAGAAACAGAATTACGTTGTTGCGACGCCATATGTTTTAAGCAAGGAGAAAGGCCCTGGAAGAAGCTAGGGATGTGGATTGAAGGATAATGTGGCCCAGTCACATCATAATGAGATGACCAAGCCTCATAGGCGCTGTCTTTATAAGTCTTTCCCAGAAGAACCTCTAGACAGTCCAAACGTCTCGAAAGAGAGCTGGCAAGCAAATGGGTTTTATACTATTATTAAAAGTCTCAGTGCTTCACGTGGACTGTTCGGATCGCTTTTCCAAAAATTGACCTAATGGAATGATTTGAGCCATAAATAGATGGCGCAAGATGGGCGAATGACAGGAACGAAAGATCCGCTTTGTCGTAGCGGGTAGCTACACGTCGGAAATGCTTAAAGTAGCCAAATAATCGTTCCACTGTAATCTTTACATGCGCACTCTGGACCATGTAATTGGTTTTGGGCACAACCCTTGGGGCCATCCCGCTCACTGTCTCGACGATTGCTTCCATATTCGTATACGCCTTCTGTTTGCGTATATCGGACTATGCATGATGTCACACACATGATTGCGGCAGGAAAATACCACAACACTAACCTCGCAGCTTGAAGATTGCCTTAAAAAGCATCTTATAAAGGGTTTCGCTCTCCCCCCAAATGATCCCAGTATTTGTAGATCTCCTCATATGAATGTCTTTCGTTTTATATTTGACATATTTCAGCAATTCCAGAACCAACACAAACGGGGAAATAATTTTTGAATACCAACTTACAACCTTTTGCTCATAACAGAATTTCTCCATAAGTTTGCCCGTCAATTTCTGAATAATGTACACTTGAGACATTGATAGTTCTTGTCTCCACCGTTCTACATTATCAGTGGTCACTGGCACAAAGGTTCCCTTCTTGCACTCTTCATTTTTAATATACCTGTCAGCAGTTTTGTAATATTCAAGCATCTTGGCATTAAATTCCTCACCGATAAACCTACAAATCATAGTAAGTTGCTTTTTGGGATCTGCCACAAGATCTTCATATCGCAATTCATAATATGATCTAAAACGTTTTGAGATTTCCTGGCTTTGCAAAACATCAAGCTTCCATTTTATTGTGTTTATTGCAATAGAAGGTCCAGACCAATCCACCTTTCGTAGTGAAGCCACAACTGCTCGTGGATCGCGAATTATGTGAATGATCTTCGCATGTGGAAAGATATCAATGAGATGGTCAATATATCGAATATTTTCAGGAGTCTTTTCTCCATACCTTCTGGCACCTTTCGCCACTGCACCTTCTTCAAGCATACACTTATAAAACATCTGATACGTTCGGGCATTATCACAAATCATACGTCGTTTAACTTGATCAAGTACTGCATCAACTCCCACGAGAAATTGACTGCCATAAGTCTTCCTAACAAGCAAGAAAAATGTTTGAAGGTCATCAATCTTCTCTATCGAAGGTAGCCGCTTCTTAATCGTTAATATTTGATCAAAATAATGTATCTCACCACAGATGAAAATATCTGGATGCGAATTAATCATCAATTGAAGCAATGTTGTACCAGATCTGCCAGATCCAACAATGAATATCGGAGAGCAATCTGTAAATTGTGTCACGCCCATACCTAACGCTTCATTGCCAAGGATTCACGCGACCATGAAAATTACAGCAAGCGGGATAGCGACAGCAGCCGTGGATCATATCAGCCTACATGCTTAGTAACAACTAAAGATGTTATCGGCGAATGCACACATCTCGAAACGATCATAATGTCTGTTTGTGGAGAGTTGAAACTTGCCGTTTGATCAGTATTCGCATAAGTTCTCTGTCAACCGGGTCAATCAAATAGCCGAGCGCGTGGAGAATATATATAAAACTAAAGCACATCAACGGAAAAACTGTCACCGAAATGATATCCGAAACAGCGTCGGTGAACTGGTGCCAGCTCCACGCTCCCACAGAAGCGGTCAAGAGCATGAAGCCTAAATTGTGAATGTATTGACGAGCAAACGGATGGATGCCAAACTTCCACTTCAGCACGACCAAACACGTACCATTGATGGCAAAAATACTCAATAGTGATGCCACAGCTGCACCTTCGATCCCATACACGGGGATTAGGATGGCATTGCCTGCAACATTAAGGACGAAACCACAAAAAAACACCACGAGTTGGGTCTTCGTCATGCCAGCGATGGCAAGGTTTAGTCCGGTGAACCCAACCATGGCATTACCATAGTAGGCCACAGCAAGGATTCGCAACGACGATGCCGCTTCGATATATTGCTCTCCATAAACTGTAACAAGCACTTCCTCGGGAAAGAAAAATAGTGTCGCGAAAAGTGGGAAGGCCATCACCGCAGACCACCGCGCTACACGAGCATTCATATCCTTCCACTGTTTGTTCTCACCCTTCGCGATAAAATCTGAACCTATTGGAAGATATAGGAAAGCAAAGGACATGAGGATCAAAGTCATTGCACTTGCTAGGTCGGAAGCTGATCGATAAAGCCCAACCTCATATGATGCAGCAAAAACTCCGATAATAATGACATCGATAAATCCTGTGAATTTCGCCAAGGGCTCTGTAAAAATCAATGGCCAGGAAAATTTTAATATTTCACGTGGGCGGTATTGAGGTTGAACTTGCACCATATTTCTGTAAGGAGTCTTTGTCCGCACAAATGCGACCGCCAATATACTCGAAAGGAAGTAGACAAGGACATATCCACACACAATCTGAAATTCTTTCCATCCCATTACCCACGCCGACAGGACTACGATCAAAAAACCTGCTGGGACCATAATATCCTCAACCAGCACCTTATACTTCGGGAGTTTGAACCCGCTGAACACTGCGATCATGACCCGCTGGAGATTCAAGAGAGGCAGAGCGACAGCCAATGTCGTGAGGATTAAGGCTTCACGGTTATCCCCCATCACACTCGTAGCGAGCCACCCTGCACCGATAAACAACCCAATCCCTCCAAGAAAGCCTCCAATTGCACTAACGAGTGTCGCAAGATTTATAACTCCACACGCTAACTCAGGTTTGCCCTCACTTTGATATATTGACACGAACCGTCGTATGGCTGTATTGAAACCGAGGCCAGTTAGTATGCATAGAAGGTTGAGAGACATCATCCCCCATGTGATCAACCCATAACGTTCTGGGAGAAGAATGCGGGCGGCTAGCACCTCTGTGATAAAGGTCAAGAGAACTTTTATCCCCATTCCCAGCATAATGAGACCGCTTCCTCGCACCAACATGTTCAGTGCTACGTGACGGTCTGCAGGTGGGTTTGATAAGACGTCTGAATTCACTTCTAATCCTGATTTCCGGGCGACAGATGAGATGTATCAAAATAGTGGGAACGACGACAGCGTCTCGCCAAACAGCAGCAGGGTTCTCACAGCTTCAAATCAACCTATCAAAATCCCTTATCACCCTTTAATCTTCGCTTAATCTTGGATTCAATGATTGACAGAAGGCTCACTCTCCCTTCTCCAGGGAGTCTAAAGATAAAATCATTTTTTAGCCTCACACACCTGTACGGATTGTCCCCCTTTTTATTCGCTGGTTTTCCCGGGATACAACCACAGAAGTTGGTTAGATACCCTGCTTCCATAGATAGCTTGGTGGAAAGCTCGCTATACAGACAGTTCGGGTAGCAAAGATGATTGACAGGTTTTCCCAATCTGTTTTCTATCATCTCCTTGGAGAGGGAGAGATCCTTAAGGATAGCGAGAGAAGTGTCTTGGGCAGTACTGTAATAACTTGAACCATTTCTTTGCATTTTATGATGTTTGGCAAACCTCATCATTTCCTTTCGCCTGCTCTTAACGGATCCATTTCCTTTTACATGCTCCTGATAAAAGCGAATACACGAAGATTGTAACTGAACATCACCAACATAATACCCCTTGCCTTCCATGAGCGAAGCGGACTCATAGATGGGCATTCCAAAGAAACATTCAGGGGGACTTGCAAGGTATTCTGGCTCAAAACCATATGGCATTACTTGATCATATATTGGTTGGATCGTATCCTCATCAAGGAAACCAATAAGCCGGTCACTTGTGAAAACCTTATGGTGGTAAAGGGAATGGCTTTGAATATCAACCAAACCACTTTTGTGCATAATCTCTATTTCCTCCCACGACAATAGGGCTTCTCCATTTATTGGTTCGGAGGTAGGGCATATCACGGTTTGTTCAACCGTGTAACCAGGGATTATAAACACCACCGCGGTAAATCCATATTTTAGGAGGAGAGGATACCCGTATTCCCATACGCTCCTACGCCCATCATCAAACGCAAGGAGGATCGTTTTGGGTGGAATTGGGATATCATTCGTTAGATATGCATACAGCTCATCCGCATTTATTGTCCTATACCCATTGCACTGAAGATAGGATAATTGCAGCTCAAAGCTTTGAGGATTTATCGTATGGAAAACGAAAATTGGGATTTCACTAAGACGAGCATTTGGAGATGATGACGTTACAAAATCCGGATACGCATGACGAACAAAACAGTTCATCTCACTAACGATTTCTGAAAGAGTATCCATCGATTACCCCAAAAATGGAGGTTACAATAACCTCTTGATAACCAACCAGTCTACGTTAAATACCGCACTGATAGTCGTTGATGTGACTGACACACCTCTACTGCACACTAATTGAGGCGATACATACAATCGCCCACTAACAAGAATTTCTTTGTCAAGAACTTTTCTTGAACCCTGTGAACTGTGCAGTTAAAATTTCTGTGGACATGTCAGACAAGGTATGAACCCGAGGTTATCTATAAACACGCTAGCAATAAAACTACAATATCTTCCGTGCCCCGGTATCACAACGCTATGGCATATCACAAGGCTCTTTTAACCATAGCCCAATAGGCGTTAAATATATAACTTGTGATGAGCACGAACAGCGATAGAAGTTTATTGTTCATAAGGTAAGGTGATACGTATATGGGGCCACTAACCAGAAGCTGCCTATCTGAGACTTTTCTCGTCTTCTGGATTTGTTTTCTGCGTATCCTCAATTCACTTAATTCCTTTAGTAATTTATACAAGGCTTTAAAATAAAGGCTAGGAAATCGCTTGTAGAAAAAAAACCCTAATTGCAACAGATCATACACACATAACACGGGTAGGCAAAGTACCATCGTTCGTGTCGAGTAAGACGTTATAATCAAACGCCACCGATTATAGACTTGGCCAAATGCCCGGAAATGTCTTGCTCCTGACCATTCTTTCGTTTTATGGAAGCATATAGCTTGAGGAATATGCCAGCATTTATAGCCTGCCAGTTGAAGTCTGTGATATAGCTCTCCATCGTCACCCCAAGCCATTAAATAGCCTTCATCAAACAAACCAATTTCTTCAACTTTTTGTTTTTTCAAAAGCAATATCCCACACCCTGTCTTCATCTGTGGCACACTATACTTGACGCATTCCGTCAATGGTGCATCTCTATTATAGGCAACAGCTGTTCCTAAATAATGCAGCTGTATCACATCCATATTTATTTTTGAGGGATCCGTATAATAGAGCAGTCTGGGCGAACAAATCGCCACATTATTTTCTGAGTTTATGTTAGCAACCAATATCTTAAGCACGCCTTTTCCTAGGACTATATCATTATCTATGAGAAATACCAGACTCGATTTCGCATTTTTAAGAGCAACGTTTCTAACTTTATTAAGGTTTTTGGTATTCCCACCCATTTCAATTATGACAACTTCTGGAAATTTACTTTTTACAAACTCCACACTTCCATCATTTGAACCATCATCAACCATGATAATTCGTTTAGCTTCATAGTCTTGATCCAGACAAGAGTGAATAGTATCACCCAATATATCCCTTCCATTATAATTAACAATTGCGATCGTTACCTCTTCATGCTTCTGACCTGGAGACCTCATGCCTAAATCTAAATGCTCCTTTCTGTTTCTTACCATCCAAAAACTTGGCCGCCGCGAACGGGAAAATCTGAGCTTCTGAAATAGGCTTTTGACCTTAAATCTCTGTGAATTCGAATGGCGTCAGGTGGCCCGATGAGCCATGAGGCCGTTGCTCAGTGTAATCGATCCGCAAGACCTCAATTTTCTTGAATGGGTGCTAAGTCCAGTTGGAATTTGAAACGGCTCCTTCCCGGTGGTGAGATGGGGTTCGAGCAAGAATCGACTTCATCCCTCTGAGAAGAGAGGAGCCACCTCATGAACAGTATTGCGAAAACTCCTATAGAGAAGCAAGTAGGCGCGCCGCTTGGGACCCGAGCGTGTCCTCCTACCGGCGCAGTATGAGGGGTTCGATGTG
>BQIX01000183.1 GCA_021604145.1 Nitrospirales bacterium | reverse complement strand
TGATCGTGACTGATTTTTGGCACGTATGAGGACCATCAGTATTGATATTCAGATCTATCCACGTATAGATCTTTTCGCCGCTGTCGAAGGTATTGATGCTATCGGGTTTGCCCCACTGTTTGATGAGTTCGATCTCAGATTTGCCCACCCATGATTGCAGTGCCGAATTCGTGCCGAAACAACCAGTGAGTCCCACCCCGCCAATGACAAGCCAAATAATAGCGAAAATTGCGTTCCTCTTACTGTTGCACTGCCATTCGGAAAATCTGGTTATCCAGCCCTTATGAATCTGTGTTTGTCTCATGATGATCCCGCAATTGTTGGAAAAATGATTGGAGTATGGCCCTGCACTCGTTTGCCAATATTCCGCCTTCTACATCAACAAGATGATTGAAGTGTGGTTCTTTAAGAAAATCGGCGATTGATCCGTAAGCTCGGCTCTTAGGGTCTGATGTGCCAAAGACGACTCTACCCACTCTGGCTTGCACTAATGCGCCTGCGCACATGGCACAGGGTTCTAACGTGACGTAGAGAGTGGTGTCATTGAGACGCCAAGTTCCCAGGTGGGAAGAAGCCGCACGAATCGCGGCCATTTCTGCATGGGCCGTTGGATCTTGATCGAGTTCCCGAGTGTTATACCCTTGGCTAATGACTAGTTCGTCTTTGACCATGATGGCTCCCACAGGCACATCCCCTCGATCGAAGGCCTGATTCGCTTGTTCCAGAGCTAGCCGCATATAGTGCTCATCGTGATACGTGGTGTCAGCGTTCTTCATAGGATGCGTGGCTGAGAGTACTCTCAGAAGTCATTCGACCGTCTCATCGTCTATGAGGGAAGCATCCTATACGCTTCCCCATCTTTTCGGATGGTGCTGTCAAATAATGAAGGGTATTTTGGATATAATGGAGGAGAAAATGCTATCATGGGCATTCTCATCTTGTATAGAACCTCATCCAGCGAGTCTCTGTGAAATCTACGAAGTCCTCTTCGCGAACCGGTCCAGTTTCGGTTGAATATCTCCAAGCTCAGTGGGCTCGTTTGGCCCATCGGTACTTTGACGGACAATTACCTCCCATCGTTATTGAATGGAGTACTCGATTGACTGCTTCGACTGGGATGTTTATCAGCCAAGTCGGGCCACGAAGTCAACGTGTGAGCAAAGAAGAGCGGCATGGCGCAGCGCGTCGTATTCGTCTCTCGGCTCCGCTCTTACGTGATCAACCTGAATTTGAAATCATCCGAACCTTGGCCCATGAAATGATACATCAGTGGCAATACGATATTAAAAAGCGGTACCCAAATCATGGGCAGGATTTTTATGAGGTGATGATACGGATGAATCAGGATGGAATGGGCATTACGGTTCGCCACACGTTGGACCGTGAAGTGGAAAAGCTCAGTAAGTATTTGTGGCGATGCCTTGCCTGTGGTACGTCGTATCGTCGACAACGGCGAACGATTTCTTCTCGTCGTCATCGCTGTGGGCAATGTTACGGACGATTAGAGGAGGTTTTGCTGAATGTATTGGTAGCCAAACCAACACATTCATCGGATTCTGTTTGTTTTTTTACCCCATCTTTCCGCCAGCAGACACCACAACATTCAGAGTATGTGAAACCTCAACAACTGGTTTTTGATTTTTAAAAGGATGCCACGAAGAAAGACCATGAGTCTTTGCGGTATTCTCTTACGCGTCATGCCGTGTGGGGTCAGCTCCATTCATTTATTTACGACGTGCTCTTCCTTAATTTCTTGCAAATAGAAAGTTCTGATTCGGATGGGGTTCCTGAATCGAGGGTTATTGGCGTAGTTGATGATAGAGCTGAAGATCGTCTTCGTATTGAGGCAAGGAATATTGTTGGTCAATCTGAACCACTTGTTCGATGCATCGTAGTGCCGATGTGGTGTCGTTTCGTGTCTGGTAGATATTCACGAGGAGGCGAAGGGCACCAGCTTCTCCAGGTTTATTGGCGAGTTTGATGAAGTGTTCTGAGGCGTTATTCAGACAGGCTTCAGCTTTCTTGAAGTGGCCAGCTGAGATAAAGGCTTTTCCAAGTTGTCCGTAGGTCGTGGCAAGTCCATCCTCATTTCCCACTTTTCGATGATAGTCCAGGGCTAGATGAAAGTGATTGATGGCTTGTTCTGACTGATGTAATTGCAGTTCTTGGAGTGCCAGATTAGTATAAAGAATTCCCAAAGCTTGCTCATTGTTGAGAGGAAGAAGAAGGTCGATGGCTTCGAGATAATAGGCGAGCGCTTGTTCTGGTCGGCCGGCATCAGCTTGTAAATTGCCAAGATTGACGAGAGTCGTGCCAATGGCATTTCCAGCTTGTTGAGAACGTTGTATGGTAAGCACCTCTTGGTAGTGACGTTCTGCGGTCTCTAGGTCGTTGAGTAAGGCATAGATGTTGCCGAGATTTCCCAGCGCATGTGATATTTCTTCTGGTGATCCGCTTTGCCGTGCTTCCTGGACGGCCTGCTGATACCACTCACGGGCTTTGGGCAGATTGCCGCGATGCAAGTATATTTCCCCTAGGCGAGCTGCGTTGTCGGACATCGGGGGTCTCCTTATCGACTACCGTTTCTAGATGTGTTTTGAGAGATGTCGAGGATAGATGTCGTGTCTTCCTGCGCCATGTCGGGCAAACAAAATCCACTATATCAAAAAGCCTCAGCCTTTGACCTATGATACTCCCCTTTAATCACTCGTAGATATATGAATAAGCCTAGCCGGTGATGCGAGAAAGAAACGATGTCAGTTTTGCTAGAAGAGCAGAATTGTTATGTTAATGTTGGTAGAACACGTGAGTGAGAGCTGTGCGACGTGCTATAAGATGGACAGTTAACGACGAAATGAATCTTTTCCCTTCACCACTTCCTGAAGGAGTTTGTCGGCTAGCTTGGCCGCTTGCCGGTGCCGCCACCATCGGTGAGTGAGGAAATAAACGACGGACACGATAAATGCCACAATAAGGATTTCAGAGAGGTCCATCACGGGGCGATATCCTAAAATATGGTGGTGCTGAATGCCTTCGTTGCTTGAGGTATTTTATTCACTTGGTCTTGAGCAATCGGTACGTCATCGTTGTCGTAACGGTATTTTAGAGCACGGTCGTTCTGAATTCCATAGTCGACTGATTATTTTCGTTGGTTTTCCCCCATCCGTATTGAACGTTTGCATGAGAAGTATTCTCGTCTAAATCATGGAAATTCTTATACTTTGCATCGCGTTGGTGGTCATTCTTTTGGGAGCGGAGGTCTTTACCAATGCGTTAGAGCATTTGGGAGAGCGGCTGGGAATTTCTGAAGGAGTGACTGGGTCCATTTTTGCGGCAGTGGGGACCGCGTTGCCTGAAACCATGGTGCCGATTTTTGCTATTTTGTCGAGTTCTGGATCGTTGGAAGTACGACACGAAGTCGGGGTTGGGGCTATTTTAGGGGCTCCACTCATGCTTTCGACATTGGCCTTTATCCTGATGGCCGGGTTTGCCGCGAAGAAGCGGGGTTGGCAGGGAACATTTCAACCTGAAATGACTGGGCTCACGCGGGACTTGACTTGGTTTAACTATGTCTTTGCTCTGGGAGTGATCGCGGCTCTGATTCCGCAAGATTGGACTATGGTGCGGGGCAGTATTAGTTTGATGCTAGTCCTGTCATATGGACTGTATTTGTTAGTCACCATTCGTGCATCGGCGAATCTTGTTGACGATGGGCATGGAACGGAGGCCGATCATCCGCTCTACCTGACGAAAATCGGATTGCCGACTCACATGTTGGTCATTCTCTTTCAATTGGGTTTTGGCTTTATCTTGATTATGTTAGGGGCGAAGGGATTTGTGTATGGAGTGGAACATTTGGCTCCACTATTGGGAATATCGGCTTTAGCCCTTTCATTATTGGTCATTCCCCTTGCGACAGAATTGCCGGAAAAAGTAAATAGTGTTCTGTGGATCAGGCGGGGTCGCGATACACTGGCATTTGGGAATATTACCGGTGCCATGGTTTTTCAAGGAAGTCTCTTGCCGGCATTGGGTATTTTTCTCACCCCTTGGAGCCCTAAGCCGGAGACCATTATTGGTATGGCGATCACCATGCTTGCTGCTACGTACCTGTCTATGGTCGTCAGGTCTGGCACAGTCAAACTCTATCACTTGCTTTTTAATGGATTGTGTTATCTGATATTTCTTGTTGCGGTCTTACGCGTCGCATAGCATTGTATGTCGAAGCCACTCGTATTAGTGACCCGGCAAATCCCGGATGCAGGACTTGATCTCTTAAGAGCCCAATGTCAGGTTGCGCTATGGGAGGAGGATTCCGTTGTTCCCCGGGATTGGGTGCTTGAGCATATTCTAAAAGCATCGGGCATGCTCTGTCTCCTGACCGATGCCATTGATCGAGAAGTTCTTGATGCGGCACCGTCACTGAAAGTCGTAAGTACGATGGCTGTAGGTTTTGACAATATAGATGTCAAGGAATGCTCAAAACGTGGAATTTCTGTTGGACACACCCCTGGTATTCTGACAGAAACCACGGCTGATTTTGCCTTTGCCCTACTCATGGCAGCCGCTCGGCGAATCGTGGATGGTGCTGAATACGTCAAAGAAGGCCATTGGAAGACGTGGAGTCCCACTTTATTGCTCGGTCAGGACATGTATGGCGCGACATTGGGTATTGTGGGATTTGGCCGTATTGGACAAGCGGTCGCCAGGCGAGCCAAAGGTTTTGGCATGCGAGTGTTGGCCTGTCGTTCGACGACTCAAACGCCAATTCAGGGTGATGCACATGATGATGTGAAGGTTGTCGATTTGCCGACGGTCTTGACTGAGTCGGACTTTGTGAGTCTTCATGTTCCATTGACGCAAGAGACTCATCATTTAATTGGAAAACCTGAACTTGAGCGTATGAAAAACAGTGCGATTCTTGTGAATACATCAAGAGGCAGTGTCATTGATTCACAGGCTTTGGCCTTGGCTCTTGCGGCAGGGGATATTGCCTATGCGTCATTAGACGTGACCGACCCTGAACCAATTCCTTTGGAGCACCCATTGTTTCATGAACCTCATTGTCTGATTGTTCCGCACATCGCCAGTGCTTCGTTTGCAACGCGAGGGAAAATGGCTATCATGGCTGCGGAAAATCTTCTCGCGGGGCTGAATGGAAAACGATTGCCGTTTGTTGTGAATCCTGAAGTTTATGCCTGAGGCCGTATTATTGATGTACGCGGTTGCTCATGCACATGGTTCCGCACATTGGTAGAATGCGATAATAGCATGTCAATGCCATGAAATTGAGAAGATGAAAAAATGAGAACACCACGTTTCAACTCTGAACGACAAGGCTATCAATATGATTAAAGTGACTCAATCAGCGATCACCAAACTCAAAGACTTAGTTGTCGAACATCCTGAGGATCCTATCGTCCGCATTCAAGTTCAGGATCAAGATGAACAGAAAATCAGGTTCAGCATTACATTGGAAGACAAGGTTCAGCCTGACGATGAGGTGCAAGAAATTGATCAACTCATGATTGCTGTCGAAGCGAACAGTGCCCCACGCATGAAGGGGGTCGTTCTTGACTATCAAGAAGGTCAAGGCTTTTCGTTTGAACACCCAGAAACACCTGGGCATCACGATGATTTTCCTTTGAATATCATTAATCTCAATTAACTCGATCGTCTCATTATATGAGCAGAACTGATTCTGCTCACCTCTTTCCCTTATGAGTGCACAACACCATACCTTCTTTGCTTCCTGTCCAACAGGTTTGGAGTCTGCCTTAGTTGACGAGTTGGATCATTTAGGCGCATCGGCCATTAAGGTCACTCAAGGAGGTGTTGAATTTCAAGGGTCGTTCACGCTTGGCTATCACATCAATCTCGAAAGCCGAATTGCGAGCCGTGTGTTGTTGCAACTTACGAAACGAGAATACGTCAAGGAACAAGACATTTATCATATCGTGCTTCATTTGCCCTGGTGGGAGTGGTTTACTGTTCAACAGACGATAAAAGTGAAAGTGCAAGCCAAGCGCTGTCCTCTTCCCAGTCTCGACTTTGTGACCTTACGAATCAAAGATGCGGTGTGTGATGCCTTTATGAAAAGGAAGAAGGCTCGTCCTCATGTCGAAACTCGTACCCCTGATATCCAAATTGTCGGGTTTCTAGATGAACGTACGGTGACCGTCTATTTGGATACTTCTGGAGAGCCACTCTTTAAACGAGGATGGTCTCAAATCAGAACGGAAGCGCCGATTCGAGAAAATCTTGCAGCCGGGCTTCTTGCGTTGGCCGGTTGGACTGACGCACAGGTGTTGTTAGATCCCATGTGTGGTGGTGGGACGATCCTCATTGAAGCGGCACAAATGGCGAAGCGAGTTGCGCCAGGACTTGGGCGACGTTTTGCATTTCAGAAATTTCGAGGGTTTGATGCAAAGCTTTGGGAGAACATCT
The DNA here is from genome assembly GCA_021604145.1 of Nitrospirales bacterium. Taxonomy (GTDB): domain Bacteria; phylum Nitrospirota; class Nitrospiria; order Nitrospirales; family UBA8639; genus JAGQKC01. Next base: position 590 of record BQIX01000183.1, on the reverse strand, counting down.
GTCTAGCGAGTGTGGCGAAGCAACAGGCCGCGCCCTCGGTCTCGCTCTTCGGATCTGATCGAAATGCGAAAATTTTGCAAATTGCTGAAAAGAACTGTCAAGCAATGGGCCTGTCGGATTTGGTTACCTTACGACAATCTGATGTCTTGATGCTTGATGCTCCAAGGGAGGAAGGTATCTTACTCACGAATCCTCCGTATGGGGTGCGACTTGGTGAATATGCTGAGTTGGCCACGTTTTATCCGAAATTTGGGGATGTGCTCAAAAAAAAGTTTTTCGGGTGGCGCGCCTATATTTTCACCGCTGACCGACGAGTTCCGAAAATGATTCGTTTGTTGCCGACGCGAAAAGTGCCGTTATTCAACGGTGACCTAGAGTGTCGGCTGTATGAATTCAAACTGGTTCAAGGAGGCCATCGAAAAAGTCGTCGAGTCGGGATTTCGACCAATCGGATCGAAGAGTCGGTTAACTAAGAATCCTGTTGACCGGGAATACTGGTAATGGTGAGCCAGACGTCTTCGACGCAACGAAGGATATAGATCCATTCATTGCAATTTGTCGGTTTCTTAAAGACATAACGAGGAAGCGAA
>BQIX01000182.1 GCA_021604145.1 Nitrospirales bacterium | reverse complement strand
TCGTCCAATGACATAGAGGCTGAATCCATACACAATGGCATCACCTAACATATCGACCGAATCGGCTAAAAGAGCCGTCGAATGCGACAGAATCCCCGCTCCGGCCTCCAGGAGGAACATGATGACGTTGACCCAGAAGACAATGCGAAAAACACGACGTTGCTGGTCTGAGACCTTTCTGACGGAACAGCATTCATCCATGAGAAACATCGTAGCGTATATTTCTCGCCAGAGCGAGTTCACACTGACCCACGACATACAACCTCTCATTCACATTAAGACCTAAGGGCATCACACTAGCACTTCGCGGGATGCCGTTTTCTGTCTCTGCCGGAATAGGATTTATTGCATTGTTCGGTGTGGCAATTTTGAATGGAGTGGTACTGATAACCTATGTGCTGGATCTACGAAAAACGGGGCTCTCGGCAGAAGAGGCAGCCTATCAAGGAGCCTCCGTGTACGGCCAGTTCTTATGACAGCGCTTGTGGCCAGTTTGGGATTTGTCCCAATGGCGCTTTCCACATCCGCAGGGACCGAAGTACAACAGCCATTTGCGACAGTGGTGATTGGTGGCCTTGTCACTTCCACCGCGTTAACGTTGCTTGTGTTACCGACATTATATGTTTGGGAAGAACGATTAAGAGAACGTTGGTCTTCCTCAAGATTCACGGCTGAAAACATATAATTCTAATTACAAAAACAAAGATAGCTTCTTCATTGTTCATTAATAGAAAGGCAGAAATGAGGAGGAGGAAGAGTGGAACAACTGAGCAAACCCACATATCAAAATCCAACCTATCGAAATATAACAGGAGAGGTTTTTAACTTTTGTTTGGAAATGATTGGGCCACGACTTGGTTCATCAACAGCGAGGAAGTGAATACCATGGGAATGAGAAAAGACAATTTACCTTTTGGACCAGCATGATAGTTGGGTTGTACGCTATTTTATCTAATATACCGTACAGGGAGAGTTGAGTCTTACGGTTGCCACAATTCCTGCTTTGGCGGACAGGGTATGGTCCCGTAGGAACAGAATATACAACGATCCCCGTTCTTAGGACGAAGACTCGCTTGGCACCCCTGACACTTGCACAACACCCGACAGGAATCCGTTGACATCGTCTCAGTTGTTTGAAGCCCGCACTCGGGGCAGTGTATGGTTAAGTTCAACTCCGTATTTATTCTCCTTTCACTTCCCTCTTGTGCCACAGCGTTGTTGTGAATGAAAACCGTACCCGATTAGGCCAAGAAAGATCGGCAAGGACGGGAGAACCACATACTCAATGTAGCCTGTCCACGCCCCTAGTCCTGCAACGCCAAGAAGAATGACGGCCAGGGGCATGAGACAACAAAAGAAGAGGTAAGTGTTCCGACTAATCCCGTGGTGAGCCAGAGTTTCGCTGACTTGCCTCTTGAGGGGTGTTTGTCCTGCATAAAGTTTATGGCCTTTTACAAGACAGTTCCAATTCCCGCAGCCTTTAATGCATATGCACTGAGACCATTACCAACTCGGCATTCAGGCAGTTAACCGTCAACGACCACGGCAGGAACTGTACGAAAACCAAGCTGAATAACCTGGGGTGAACAGTCTGCTCGTTCAATGTCTAGGACCGTAACCTCGCATGAAGAGCACGCAAGGCGTTTGACAAGAGTGATCGTGTCTTCACAGATCTGACACCCGGTACTAAAAATCTGGATATGACATGTGGTATTCCTCCTTTTCTATATGGGTTTCAAGACAATCAATGATTGGACATTCTTTAAGGGCCCCCTTCCGCTACAGGATTCACCTAATGTTCCAAGAGCGCGTTTCGTCGTCTGGAGATCTTTGACTCGCTCCTGAATGGCAAAGATTATTGCTTCTGCGCGTCGTTTGATATCCGCAAAGGTTACCTTGGGATTGGCATGCAAAGAAAGCAACAGCGCCCACAATGCCCAATGACCGTCTATCCAATCAGGCGCAAGGGTGAGTGCGTGGCGCTAGGATGCCAGGCGTCTTGATTGTGGCGAAGGATCATCAAGACATCGTCTCGCTTTTTGTGGAGAGAGGGTGAAATCGGTGAAAGCTGAATCGCCTGTTCAAGTAAATTGAGGCTGGGTTGAAATTGAAATTGTTCGAGTTAATGCTCGGCGTCGATCACCAACTGGTTCACTGATTCTGCGTCTTGGTCTCGGATGGCTGAAGAGAGATCAGGTGTTAGAAATATAGAAACTTCTACAATGATTAAGCCAATAAAATATACTTGTCATCTCCGAATCTGTTTCACAGAAGACTTACTCAGTAGTTCGGGTCTCTTCTCAGTTAACCGTCGGCTCAATGACGGTAATCACTCCACGCATAATAGGGTGCAAACGACAATAATAGGGGTACGTTCCTGGTTGAAGGGACAGAAGGTTAAAACTGTTTTCAGGAGAGATGGCCCCTGAATCAAAGGCACAGGATTCTCCCGTGAGACAACCATCGTGCGTGACAGTGTGGGCCGTGGCTGTCCGGTTATCCCATTGAATTGGATATCCAGCCAATACGGTTGCAAATTCTGGAGTATAGTAAGGAGCAAATCCTTTCATGGCAATGTGATTCACCGGTGATTCAATCGCTACTAAATGAGTTGGAAGTAGAATCATGCCACAAAAAACGCCTATGGCTGCAAGCATTCTCATTATCTGATTCCCAAAAATAAAAGCGTCGGATCATTCAAAGAAGACCTTGATCCTTTAACGCTTTGGCAAGTTTTATGGCTTTTGTGACCTCTCCTAAACAGCAACCCCCACTTGGATTGGTTTCTTCGCACTGGCATTCTCCCGAGTGCACACGCTCTCGAATTATTTTTTCGATATCAGTGTCGCTCCTCTGCCGGATGTCTTCCCGAACATCTGAACGCTTATACTCAAAGCAATAGCAGAGCGGGATCGGGTCTTCCGTTTCCTTGATTCCGACGCGTACCGTCAGCATGTCCTTGGTAATCATGTGAGCGCCCAATGCAGAGACATAGACGGTATCGCAGTCCGGAGCGTTGCAAAAGTAATAAGGTTGGGGCAGCAAATTCGCTTTGACCTCTGGATTAACCAGGCTCTCGACCGTCTTCCTCCCGACAGATTTTAAAACCTGACCATTCAGGGGACAGGTCGGTGTATCCCCCTTGTGAGATATGATGCAACATTGTGACATTGGTCCCTCCTCCAACAATGGGTCGTGTTCAGTTGAGAACACGGCAACAGGATTCATCTTTTGACTCTCAATAGTTTCGTCTTAAGAATTGGCAACGCCTCAGTCAATTTGGTTCTGCTCAACTTTTTCACTTCGGTTCAATGAAGGCCCCGTGCAACACGGAGCTTGCCCTTTTCGTTGTTTATTAAGCCCATAGGCAAGGAGGCAGATAAAAAAGAGCAAGGCTAGAAGAAGAACAAAATCTAAATAGCCCGTGAGAGCCCCTAATCCCAAGACAGCCAATAGTCCAACTAAAATCGGTGTAAAGCAACACAGCGCGACTATTCCAGCACCAACAATTCCTGTAATAACCAATCCACGTGAACTCTTGGCGTCAAATGTCGACTCTTGGGCTGTGGGTTTGACCTCATTCATCTTTAACACTCCTTCTTTTTACCGTGCAGCTTTGATATTGGTGCAGTGTGTATTAATTCCAGTGGTCATTGAGCCCAACAGGCCAGGCGCCCGCAAAAGCAGCAGATCTTCCCCTCCCCAATGACGACAAAAAATGAAACATGGGCTTCCCCTCATTGATAGAGTACACATTGATTTGTTCTCACCTTCAGGAACAACTTCGTTGAATTTCGCCGGTGGTCGTTCAATCATTTCCGCGAGTGTGTAATAGCTGTTCGAATGAGTCCATGACCTCTTGGCTTCCCCACACTCGAGCACCAAGGTTGGTTTCGAGAATCTGCCCTTCACGCCCCACCACGATAGTGACCGGGACCCATGAGAGCCGATAGGCCCGCGCCACCCGTTCATCGGGATCAAGGAGAATGGGATAGCTGACCTTCAGATATTCTTTCTTCAAAAACGCATCCACGGCGGGTTGGCCTTCTTTATCCAGAGCAATCGCCAGAAGAGAGAGGCCTTAGCTCCGTAATTTCTGATAGAGCTTTTCAAGCTCCGGCATTTCCATGACGCAATCTCGGCACCAGGTGGCCCAGAAATTGACCAGCACCACGTTTCCTTTGAGGTCGGTCAATTTCACCGCCTGACCATTGAGATTTGGCAACGTAAACGAAGGAGCGCCTGATTCTTCTTCACCACCCCATGTGGTTCCAGAAAATCCAAGCGCACTCCAGAAAAAGATTCCAACGACGACTAGCCGGCTTGTCCAGTTGCTTTTACTCAGCATTTCGATTTGCCTCTACGGAAAAAATTTGCATCCTGAGCGTGTCCGCACACCAACATCCAAGAATTTACTCCATCTTGATTTTGATGGGCTCGTCTTTTTGGGGGTCATGATTTATAGCCCGTGGGCCCTTCATGGCGGTCATCACAAAAGTCATTCGTGAAGGAACAGGAATGTCCTTGTTGATGTTGATGCCAATCACTCGATACCACAAATTCCTCCTTTGGGAGCGGTGTACACAATACTGGCACAGAGACATTTGGCGACTACATTCAGCATCGCGATTGAACTGGTATCCCAAGACCACAGAATGTGGTCTTGGGGATTCAGCGCAGGGACATAAAACTGAATGTCTTCTTTGCCTTTTCGGCCAACCCCCTAAAAGTGCGATGTGAACGTGTTCTATGCTCCTCGTATGGGATTAGTTAAACAGTGAAGACCAGAAATCTCGGAACCCATTGCTCTCCTTCTTTTCAATGGAAAGGGAACTATTGGGAATCACGTTGGCCTTGTACGTATTGAACGCATTACTGGCACCGCTGAGCGCTTGAACCAATTGCTCAGGATTGACCTGTCCCGTTTCCACCACCACGATGGCTCCACCACTCGGATAACTCACTTCGGCAGATTGCACGCCGGACACACTCATCAAGGCGGCATGGACATCTTTTTCACAGCTGGCGCAGGTCCACCCATCAATCTTCAGCGTGATGGTTTCCCCTGAAGGGGAATGAGCAGGAAGTTCTTCTGAGGTCGCCAGAGAACTCCAACTGAAAATTCCCTGCATGACGAGAAACATGGCTAGCAATATGAATGGAAAAGATCTTGGTCCCATGGGTTTCTCCTTTCTTTATTTAAAAATTCCCAGCCAATAGGGGGACAGAACAAAAATGAGGGTCAAAGCCGTAGCCATCCAAAGCAAGTCTACCGATTTCGAGCCTGTCCGTGTTTCCGTACAATGTGCGTCTGAGGCACAGGCAGTTTTGGGTGTGCGATACACGAGGTAAAACCCGGATCCAATCGCTCCCAGAGCGACCACAATGAAAAATGGTCGATAGGGGACAATGCCTTTCATGAAACCCGCGGTACTCGCTAAAAGGCCTGTGGTCCCCGCTCCGACCCCAAGCGCGCTAAACACAACAGGACCTATACAGCAAAGGGACGCCAAAAATGCGGCAATGATTCCGCCCAGAGAGGCGACGGAGGCTGGCTTGATCACATGTTTTGTTCCCTCATCTTCTTGGAATACGGGTTTCTCGGCCATGCTGACGACATCAGAATTGGTGTTTTTATTCATAGTCTCCTCTCATCTTCTGCCTATCGACTCGATCGGCAATTTCTCGGTGAACCCTTGGCAGACAGAAACTTCCCCCACGCTTTTTCCGTGATCAACCATATGAACCCTCCACCCGCAATGATCGCCAGACCTAACCACATCCAGCCATTCGGCCCAAGGCCAATGATTTCGTATCCGTGCAAAACAGTTCCCACAGCCAACAGAAGAAAATACGGCCCGGTAAAATAACAATGCGTCCGTCCACACCGTGCGGCATTCGCTACGCACGCGGCTCCTTTCCATATCAAGGCTCCGGCCCACATCACGGTTCTCGTCAAAGGATCGACAAAAATGCCTACGAGTAACATCATGCCGGGGATTCCCCATGCGATGACATATGAACGGGGATCACTTACCCAGTCTTTCGATTGACACGATTCTGCGCTCATCATTCGTTGTAAGAACCACTCATGGTCGGTTCCTCTTTTCCTTTGACGTATTGCTGTTCTTGAATGGGCGGACATGCCACCGTGCCAAAGGAACAAAAGACACAGCAATCGCCCTCATGAGGTTGTAACATGGTCTGACAGCCCTGGCATTTGTAAAATACTTGGCAGGCATCAGTTGGCATGGTCTCCGTTCGTGCTTCCGCGCAATGAGGGCACCAAATAGTCGATTGGAGTTAAAGAGGTTCCGCATCACTCATCAGCCAATCCACCTTATCTGCCCTGCGAGGAAGAAAGCCCTGCTTTCGTGATCGCTGTCTACCCCTCGTTTTCCGTCCATCAATTAGTTTCCTTCTTCTTACAATCATGATAAAACCTGTAGTAGCTACAGATGCAAGCGGTTTTGGGGGGCAAAACGATGTTAATTGGGACCATTTCAGAACGGACCGGCTGTCATATAGAAACAATCCGGTATTACGAGCGCATAAAGCTCTTACCAAAACCTCCGCGGTCCGGAGGGGGGCACCGCCTCTATGACAGGGAGCAAGTCAAACGGTTGGTGTTTATCCGACGAAGTCGAGAACTCGGATTTTCTCTTGATGAGATTCGGACCTTGCTACGGCTGGTTGATGAGAAACGCTATACGTGTCAAGAGGTCAAAACGATCATGGAGAAACACCTGGAAGAAGTCAGAAATAAAATCTCTGACCTCAAAAAACTGCAGAGAATATTGGGAACGATTTCGTCTCAATGTGAAGGTGGAGTTGTCCCAGATTGTCCCATCATTGATTCCCTGTTTCAGGAGAAACCCCAATGAACACCATTGCGTTATACATTGGAGCGGCGATCACTGAAATCAGTGGCTGTTTTGCATTCTGGACGTGGCTCCGGTTAGGCCGGTCGCCTTGGTGGGGTATAGTGGGGATCGTGAGCCTTGTCATCTTTGGAGTGCTATTGACTCGGTCCGAAGCCGTCTTTGCTGGGCGGGCGTATGCGGCATATGGAGGTGTGTACATCGCGGCATCGCTTGTGTGGCTCTGGGCTGTCGAAGGGGTGATCCCCGACCGGTGGGATGCGCTCGGAGCTGCAATCTGCTTAGCGGGGGCCGCTATGATTCTTTGGGCGCCTCGACCAGTATAAGAGTTTTAA
>BQIX01000181.1 GCA_021604145.1 Nitrospirales bacterium | reverse complement strand
GCGCTGAACGGTGTTCTGCGATACAGGTTGAAACCGTGGTCGACTCCCTGGTGCCGATGGAACTGGCTGACCCAAGAGTTTTTCGATCTCTCGCATATGCCGAGAATCTTCAACCGTCACAAAACTGGTGGCACAGCCCTCTGCTTTCATCCGTGCGGTACGACCAAGGCGATGCACATAATCTTCAGGGACATTAGGAAGATCATAATTAATCACATGTCCGATATTCGCCACGTCGAGACCGCGCGCGGCAATATCAGTCGCGACCAAAATTTGAAAGCGACCACGACGAAAGCCTTCTAGCGCCGTACGACGCTGAGCCAGCCGCCGTCCTCCATGAAGCACGGCGACTCGATGTCCGCCACGTTCAAGCGTTTCCCCTAAACGATCAGCGCGATGCTTAGTTCGCGTGAAGACCAAAACTGACTTTCCGTTTCCTTTCAACAGCGATAGAAGGAGAGGAGTTTTGTCGGATGAAGTGGTATGGTGAAGAGTCTGCGTGACTCCGGTGGCTAAGGTCGCCGACTTCGACACCATGGCCCGGACAGGGTCCTTGAGAGACATACGGGCAAGATCTCCGAGATTCGAGGGCATGGTTGCTGAAAAAAGGAGAGTCTGCCGTTCGTCTGGCACCGCCTCCATAATCTGATTGAGTTGTGGGGCGAATCCCATATCAAGCATACGATCCGCTTCGTCTAACACGACAATCTGCAGCTTCGTAAAACGAATGGTACCTTGCCACATATGATCCAGCAGTCGGCCTGGGGTCGCAACAATAATATCAGGACGTTGCCGCAATCCTCGAATCTGCGCATTCATATCGGCTCCGCCCACGACAGTTGTCGCAAAGATTCGACGTGATCGTCCCAGACGATCAACGGTTTGTTGAATTTGAATGGCTAATTCTCGCGTAGGGGCTAAAACGAGCCCACGGGGATCGCCTTTGGCACCTTGGGCAAGCCGCTCGATCATCGGAATGATAAAGGCAGCCGTTTTTCCAGTACCTGTCTGAGCACAACCCAAGACATCACGACCTTCAAGGGCAGGCGGAATGGCCTTAGCTTGAATGGGGGTCGGTTCTTGAAATCCGGCTTTAGCCAAGTCTTGTAAGAGAAAATCAGATAATCCAAGCGCACCAAACGATAACGTCTCAGACGTGGAGTCAGAACTAGACATAGAGGTATTCCTCGCTTTTAGAAAAGGGGATCGTATTTACACGTGGTCAGAAAACCGAGGGAGGCAGAATCGGAAGAAAGTCCGCTCCGAGCAGGATCTGGTCGCGATACGATCGCGGGGCCCGGAGTATTACTAGCGTCAGCGTCGCCGGACCGATTCAACAGTGACTAATCAGAGAGTACTGGAGAATTCCCGTAATGTCAAATTAGTAGTCACCGATTGGTGTCTCGTGATTCAAAGAGCGTTTCGCAAGCCAAAATGACATAACCAAGACATATTGATGAATAAAAGCTCCGAAGGATTGAGACATTGAACGAAAAACAAGTACACTACGCATCTCTCAATTGAAGAGAGTTCGACCTACGTCTATCATCTTCAATCATAAACGCATGAACAGACTTTGGGTTCTGTGATTAGGAAGTTCACCTAACAACGAAGAAGGAGCAACCACGATGAGCAGTGAGACACCTCGATACGCAATTGGGGACTTTGGGACTATTCACAGATTTACGGGCAATACTGCCCCGTCCGGAACCAAGCCGCTGGTTGAAGCCGATGGCACAACGATGACCGAATCCGGCATTGGATTTTGTAAGGCGAGAGGGATTGCCTCTCCCAACGCTGAAGTTCTCCGCGTCTTGTGTGACCAGTACCAATCTAAAACCTTGACGGATGCGGCTCTCGCACATGACCGAACGCTTGAGCTAATACCTGAACGCATGGATAAGACAAAGATTATGTCAGAGCGTCTCCGGGCTGACTGGGAAAATCAAGACAAGGCCTACAAGGCCAATGCCACGGCAAAGAAATAAGCGGGACGAGTTAACTGGCTACGCACCTAAGTCATTCTTAAAATAACGCCAGCAAACTTTTTAATCAGCTAGTGGACACATATCAATAATATCAGCGACACTATATTGCAATAGATCCTACTATGGGGTAGCCTAGTGTAGAGAAGCCTTCATTGTCCTGTACGGAACAAACCCTCCTCCGGCGTGTCGCGTCGGCTGTGTGACGAAATATCCTTAACAGACTTTGATCATATTTTCGTAATCCACTAATGGCAGTGGCTATCTTGGCTCTGCCGTATGTTTGTGCCTACTCATGGATTCCAACCTTGAATACGGCGCAATATCCGCTGATCTTGGGCAGCTGTGGCAAGGACAGTGTCAAGGAATGAGAGTTCTATTTATTCAAAGCGGCGAGTCAGGCTTTGGGGATTTTAAACATCGTGGCTGAAGAATGCCATTGACATAATTAATTGTTTCGCTAGAACCCGCCCCTCAAAAGTGAGGGTGGGTGGAGATGACGATCATGCCTCAACAAAAGCGACGGAAAGACATGCGCAATGTGGCGATTATCGCGCATGTTGATCATGGGAAGACCACCCTTGTGGATGCGCTACTCCAGCAAACCGGAGCCTACATTTTTAAAGAAGGTGAAACGGTTATCATGGACTCAAATCCACTGGAGAAAGAACGGGGTATTACAATTTTCTCAAAAAATGCTTCTCTTCGATATAAAGATCATCTCATCAATCTTGTAGATACGCCTGGGCATGCCGACTTTGGTAGTGAGGTGGAACGCATTCTTCGCATGGTGGATGGAGTGTTACTGTTAGTTGATGCCTTTGAAGGACCCATGCCTCAAACAAAATTTGTCTTGAAGAAGTCGCTGGAACTGCACCTGAAGCCCATCGTGGTCATCAATAAAATTGACCGCCCAAACGCTCGTCCTACGGAAGTTGTCAATCAAACCTTTGATCTGTTTTGCGAGCTCAATGCCACAGATGAACAACTTGATTTTCCCATCGTGTATGCTTCTGGCAAAGATGGACTCGCGACGCTCGAACTCGATGAAAAACCCACAGATATGAAACCGCTACTGGACACCATCATCCATCGAGTGTTGCCACCAGTGGCCGACTCAGAGCAGCCCTTCCAAATGTTGGTCACAATTTTAGACTACGACACCTATATCGGACGTATTGCTGTAGGACGCATCGTGCATGGGACAATACGAGTAGGTGCGCAAGTCGCCCTTGTTAAGCGCGATGGGACAATTATCAAAAGTAAGGTGACCAAGATTCTTGCGTATCAAGGACTCGTGCGTGTCGAACGCCAGCAAGCAGAGGCAGGCGATATCGTATCACTGGCAGGTGTTGAAGATGTTCGTGTTGGCGAAACATTGGCGTCGCCCGAACATCCGGTCGCCTTACCCACCGTCAATGTCGATGAACCAACCATTTCCATGAATTTTTCCCACAATACGTCTCCGCTGTCAGGAAAAGATGGTGGACGATTTCTAACCTCTCGGCATATTCGAGAACGATTAGCTCATGAAGCCATGATGAATGTGGGGATTAAAGTCGAAGAAGCTGATGGCGGCGAACGGTTTACGGTATCCGGCCGAGGGGAATTGCACTTATCAATTTTAATCGAGACCATGCGTAGAGAGGGTTATGAGTTAGAAGTCTCTCCTCCAAAAGTCATTTTCAAGGATATCGATGGCGATCGGCTGGAACCCGTTGAAGAAGTGGTCATCGAAGTCGACCCGGGATATCAGGGCAGTGTTATTGAAGCCTTGGGAAATCGACGTGCTGATCTCAAAGACATGCAGCAAAGTTCCGTTGGTACCATTCGTATGGTATTTCACATTGCCTCTCGCGCGTTAATGGGCTTCCGGAGTGAACTCCTGATGATGACGAGAGGGACTGGCGTCATGTCCCAAATATTTCTTGAGTATCAACCCTTTAAAGGCGAAGTCCCGCGTCGTTCCGCCGGTGTCCAAATTTCGCATGGACCTGGTAAGGCCGTGGCCTATGCGCTGTGGGGACTGCAGGACCGGGGGGAAATTTTCATGCGTCCGGGCGATTCCCTCTACGAAGGGATGATTCTCGGTGTGAACAACAAGGGACAAGATTTGGTCGTGAACGGAATACGAGAGAAAAAATTGACCAATATCAGAGCGGCAGGATCTGATGACGCCATCAATCTTATTCCTCCGCGGGAGTTGACCTTAGAATATGCGCTGGAATTTATTGAAGAGGATGAACTTGTCGAAGTGACCCCGAAAAATATCCGTCTCAGAAAACGGTACCTGACTGATAACGAGCGTCGCTCGGCACGAAATGCCTCCAAAAAGGGATAAAGCTAAAACGTTGTTGCACATTAGTATTGTAGTGTTTTAACTTTTTCTCGGTACATAGGACTTGACGCCTGCTGGCTAGAACCACAACGTAAAGGGGGCCTGCGTGAACACTCACACAGGCCCCTCAAGTTTTTCAGCTTGTCCTATTTTGCACAGCCAAGCGAACACAGGCAGCTCGATTTACCAGCGTCCCCCTTTATTACCGCCGCCAAATCCCCCGCCACGGCCTCCTGGAGATCGAGGCTCTTGCGGCCGAGCTTCATTCACCGTCAACGTTCTACCGTCTAACTGTGTTCCATTTAAGGCAGCAATCGCTGCATTTCCTTCTTCACTTCCCGCCATTTCCACGAAACCAAATCCTCGGGATTGGCCTGTAAATTTGTCGGCAATAATCTTCACCGACTCTACAGTCCCATGTGCAGCAAAAAGATCATTCAATTCAGCTTCAGTCGTGGCATATGGTAAACCACCCACGTAAATCTTCAAACTCATAGAGCATCTCCTTTTAAAAAACGACTAGTGGTGTTGGGTACGAGATGTAGGAAAGGACGGGGCAAAGACGCGAAATCATTCCAGCGGCTTAGCTCAGACTTTCGAGTAGACTCCCGGAAAAACAACTAGAAAACTTGGACCTCAACTTTTGTTGACCACGGTAACGCAGGCCCCCAACGCTACGGTCAAATCACGGTAGCATACTGCCTAGGGGAAGGCAAATAGGGAGCGTCGCTTCGCGTAGAGGGGAAAAACGTATCTCGTCTTTCGTGAAGCGTATCTTGAAAAAACGAGAAAAACTTCATACGCGAGATAGGAAATTCGAGCGACGAGAGACGAGTCATGAATGACGGAAAAAGGGGAGGTGGAGTCCTGCCATGATTCGATCCCAAAGCGTTTGATACGTTTCCTGTCCTTGGAGCATGGCACAATACCGTTGCAACACTCCTTGGTACGGCCCGGGAAACGTTTTTCCAACCCAACGATGCCACGAACGTGGTACGCCATACACCAGACAACCCAACCTCGAAGCAATTTGAAACTCTCTGCCAAATTCATTGATGACCGCACGTTCATATACCTCAAAACCAGAAGACGAATCCTGTAAGGCATGAACGATGCCGGCCCCGGCTAATTGTCCAGACCGTACAGCATAGTAGATCCCTTCGCCCAAAAGCGGGTCAACAAGATGTCCGGCATCACCGACCAACAGTGCCCGGCCATGAACTAACCCATTGTTCCACCGATCGTCTGTCACGCCAGGTGATCGATTAAATACGGGAATAGGATGTCCGAGGGGCGATGGAATCTGAAGGCCGGCCAAAGTGGGTTCTTCACGAGAAAACTGCTGGAAGCTTCGCTTCGGTCGATTCATTCCTCGCACAAACTCTCCAACACCAATTGAAAGGCCCTGCTGTTTGGGAAAAATCCAGCCATACCCTTTCTTCGCGGCATTCAGGCTAATCAATGCCGTGTTGGCATACCCATGGTGACGGAATGAGTCTGAAGACACCTCGCTTTCAAGTGCTGGAATTTTTTGTAGGCGCCGCTCAGGAAAGAGTTGCTGAGCAACAGTACTCAATGCGCCGTCAGCCCCAATAACGACTCGGCCATAATACCAGCCGCGGTCTGTCCTGACTTCGATACCATCTGGGAGCTTCGTGAACGTCCTCGCCGGTTCGTCTTCATGGACCTCAGCCCCAGCTTGTTGCGCCTTTTCGACCAGCCATTGATCAAAGCGAGAACGCATCACCATATAGGCCATCGGTTTTGGTGATTCAACACAATACGACTCTTCCGGCCCATACGAAAAAATCATACGATACACGGTGTCCTCGATGACGTCCTTAAAGTCTGACGGCAAAATCGTCTCAATTCGAGCTGAAAGCCCACCGCCGCAGACTTTATAACGAGGATGAGTCTGTTTTTCCAAACCCAAGACAGAAAGACCGGCCAGGCTTAATTCGTAGGCTGCCGAGGCTCCGGCCGGCCCCATGCCGACGATGATCACATCATATGAGGGAGAAGCAGACATGGTCCTTACTGTACCCGATACTCCTAAAAAGAAACCATCGTACACTGTCCAAAATCTTGAACGACTCTCCCTCTGTGACCCGTTGAGCTCATATAGGTCGGACTAGCAAAACATGGACGATATTTCGTAGGATTACGAATACGCCAACTACTATAGCGAACCTAAGTAGTATCTGGCTGAACGTTTGTATTTCCAAGACACGATTGCCCACGACAATTGTTCAATCTGGGTTATAACGGCTATAGGATGGCTGATCATTTCCTTGTGAGACCCTGAACCAAATACGAGCATGTGGCGACATATGCGAAATCCTTCATCGGCTAACAGGTCAAAGTAGTCTTATGATACGAATGGCTAAATTCGTGCTAGTGATTGGACCAACACTCGTACTGAATGTTATGTAATTGAGTGGGGTATTCGTAAGTTCATTCAAAAACATTCCTTCCTCTATTCAAAAGGACATCACCATGAAACGCCTCGCTGGACTTTTCACTTTTTTGTTCATTCTCAGCTCTTCATTCTCGGCCTGGTCCTATACCGAAGGACCCGTGACAAATGGGGGAGCCATCACCGGGACCGTTATCCTTGATGGGAAAAAACCACCCGCCTTAGCTTTTAGTATTATCGCCAATCCGGATACAGCCTTCTGCGGGCGAATCTCCACCGGAACAGGTTGGCGAGTGGTGGATGAATTTCAACTTTCACCCGAGGGCGGACTGAAAAACACCATTGTTTTTCTCGAGGGAATCACGAAAGGCAAACCGTTTCCTGAAAACGCTAATAAACCTTCGAAAGTGACGGTGGAAGACTGCGTGTTTCAACCTTGGGTGATGGCCGTGCGCGACCAACAGCCTCTTCATATTGTCAACATGGACCCGATCATTCATGATGTGGTGGCGTACGA
>BQIX01000180.1 GCA_021604145.1 Nitrospirales bacterium | reverse complement strand
GACAAGAAGCAGGCCCGAAAAGGTTAAGGATACACAGACAAGAGTAAACGCTCCGGGATTTTCAGATCCGGGTATCCCGCCAACATTGATTCCCAATAGACCAGTCACAAACGTAATGGGAAGAAAAATTCCCGCTAACACGGTGAGGATATACATCGTTTTATTCATTTGCTCAGACAACTTACCCGTCAATTCTTCTTGCATGACACCCATACGGTCGCGAGCGGCATCAAGGTCTTCGACATAACGAATGAGGTGATCAGCCACTTCTCGGATTCTCGCACGATGAGTAGAGGTCAGCCATGAAAGTTGAGCAAGATGAAGATGACCCACGACTTCCCGCTGTGGAGAAATATATCGGCGAAGTGAAATGGTCTGCCGTCGGAGAGCGCCAAGCCGACTGCGAAGCTGGTAACTGGCTTGACCAATGATTTGCTCTTCCAGATCATCAATTTCTTCGTCCAACTGGCTCACGACAGGCGCCATGCGCTCCATCAGTCGATCTGATAATACGGTTAGCAAATCACCCGGCGTCTTTGGCCCCTTCTGCTCCCTAAGACTTGCTTGAATATCTTGAATCGTCATCAACGGACGGTGCCGCACAGTGATGACACGATCAGGTTGAATATAGAGACGAATAGAAATCATATCTTCCGGATCTGCGCCTGGATTCAAATTCACCCCTCGAAGTGTAATAAACAAACTGTCATCGAAGACCATACTCCGAGGTCGTGTCTCTTCTTCAAGAAGCGCTTCAGCGATAAGGGGACTCACCGCACTCTCTTGCTGAAGCCAACGTCGGCTATCAGTTCCCGTCCGATCAAGATGAATCCACAGTGCGCCCTGCTTGGGAGTCCACGTTCTGATTTCATCCCACGTTAACGACTGAGCGCCGCCGTCTCCCGTCAACAGGCAAGCAAATACAAGCCCTTGTTCAGTTGTCATAAGTCTCCCCTTGTTCCTCAAGTCATCCCAGACAGCTTCTCTCATTGTAAACCAATACCGGAGAAGTGCCCAGTGGAAAAAACACCTGACGTGCTTTGTTGAGACGGGTCTCCAATGTATGATCTCAACATAATTAAAAATGTGACGGATTCTTCATGATGAAAGGAGTACGGTATGTCAGACGCCACATGGACCACAGTGCTTGCGTTCATGAACTATTCATTGTTTACGATGAATCAAACCCCCATCACTGTGTCATCTCTGCTCATTTTTTGCGCAACGTTTGGCTTGGCGATCATCGCAAGCAAAATGGCGCGAATCTTTCTTGAACGACGAATTCTGTCTCGCCTTCAGCTGAGTGCCGGCACTCATTATACCCTCATTCGAATGGTTCAATACTTTCTCTGGCTTGTGGGGGGATTGATTGGCTTTCAATTTATTGGCATTGACCTCAGCAGTATTGCCGTAATTTTTGGATTTTTATCCGTCGGGATTGGTTTTGGACTTCAAAATCTCACCTCAAACTTTATTGCGGGACTGATGCTGTTGTTTGAACGACCGATCATTGTTGGCGATCGGGTCACGGTCGGCGGTATCGAAGGCGATGTCCTGGAAATTAACATCAGATCAACCACCATTCGCTCATTGAATAACATGTCGATCATTGTTCCCAATGCCGAATTCATCTCCGGAACTGTCACCAATTGGTCTCATAGTGATCCACGAACGCGAGTCGAAATCGATGTTGGGGTTTCCTATCAGTCAGACTTACACACGGTGATCCAAGCTCTCTTAGAGGCAGGGGCAGAACATCCGGAAGTCTTACCAGACCCGAAACCTAAAACCTGGCTCATGAGTTTTGGAGATAGTTCTTGGAATATGAGATTACTCGTGTGGCTGGATTCGCCCAAAAATCGTATGCAAGTCATTTCAGATGTCAATTGTGCGATTGTCGAAAAATTTCGGGGCCGGGGTGTCGAAATTCCCTTTCCACAGCGTGATCTTCACCTCAGAACATTTCCGTTGTCTTTTCCGGCCAATGCACCAACATAATGGTATATTTGTGCTAGCCCAATTATGTTGGCACAATAGGCATAGCCTTGTTCCTTTCCTGAAACAGCCGTGCCAACTATGTGGATGTAATGGAACAAATGAACACATGAAAAGCATGAACGCCGAGAATACATGTTCTCAAATTGCTATTTTGGGGAGGTACGATGGCTGACAAGCGTAAGAACGTCGAGACATTAGAACACGACCCTCTTTGGTATAAGGATGCGATTATCTATGAATTACACGTTCGTGCTTTTCATGATAGTAATACCGACGGTGTTGGAGATTTTCGTGGATTGACAGAGAAGTTAGATTACTTGCAAGACCTGGGCGTCACCACCATCTGGCTCTTACCGTTTTGTCCATCCCCACTACGCGATGACGGATACGACATTGCGGACTTTACGAATATCCATCCCTCCTACGGGACTCGACGGGACTTTCGTGCGTTCGTGCGGGAGGCGCATCGTCGAGGACTTCGAGTCATCACAGAACTGGTCGTCAATCACACGTCAGACCAACACCCATGGTTTCAACGCGCGCGTCGATCCCCGCCAGACAGCAAATGGCGCAATTTTTATGTCTGGAGTGAAACAGGAGAAGAGTACAAAGACACTCGCATTATTTTTAAAGATACCGAATACTCCAACTGGACATGGGACCCCGTTGCCAATGCGTACTACTGGCATCGGTTTTTCGCCCACCAGCCGGACCTCAACTATGACAGTCCAGATGTACAACGCGCCATTTTTGAAGTGTTAGACTTCTGGCTTGATATGGGTGTCGATGGACTTCGGCTCGATGCCGTCCCCTACCTGTACGAACGTGAAGGCACGAACTGCGAAAACCTTCCTGAGACCCATGCCTATCTCAAAAAACTTCGCAAACATGTTGATAAAAAATTTGACGACAGGATGCTGTTGGCTGAAGCCAACCAATGGCCGGAAGATGCGGCGGCCTACTTTGGCGAAGGTGACGAATGTCACATGAATTTCCATTTTCCGCTCATGCCTCGGCTCTTTATGGCGATGCAGATGGAAGACCGATTCCCTATCATTGATATTCTAGAACAAACCCCAGGCATTCCCGAAAATTGTCAATGGGCACTGTTCCTGCGCAATCACGATGAACTGACATTAGAAATGGTCACGGATGAAGAACGGGACTACATGTACCGAATGTTTGCCCATGACAATAAAGCCCGCATCAACCTCGGCATTCGCCGCCGATTGTCTCCTCTTCTCGGCAATGATCGGAAAAAAATCGAACTCATGTACAGCCTCTTATTTTCCATGCCAGGGACACCAGTCATTTATTACGGTGAAGAAATCGGGATGGGCGATAATTACTATCTCGGCGACCGAAATGGCGTTCGAACGCCGATGCAATGGAATGCCGACCGCAATGCCGGCTTTTCAAGGGCCAATCCACAGAAACTCTATCTTCCTATCATCATAGACCCCGAATACCATTACGAAGCGATTAACGTCGAGTTGCAGCAAAATAACGCACAATCTCTGCTGTGGTGGATGAAACGGATGCTGTCGATTCGCAAGCAGTTCAAAGTCTTTGGGCAAGGCGACATACAATTCTTTCATCCCGCCAATCGGAAAGTCTTAGTCTACCTCCGTCAATTTGGTGACGAACGTGTCTTAATAGCGGCAAATCTTTCCCGTTATGCCCAATGCGTCGAACTTGATCTTTCCAAGTACAAAGGCATGGTCCCAACCTCAATATTTGGGCAAACACAATTCCCGCCAATTGGCGAATTACCCTATTTCCTGACATTAAGTGGCCACACGTTTTATTGGTTTCAGCTCCAAATGCCGAGGGCTGATACAACACAAAGCCTTCCTGAAGAGCCACGGGTTATTCCTGAACTGACGACCACACGGGATTGGGATCGTTTGCCCACGAGTCGAGACAAGATTCGCCTGGAGGCCATTCTTCCAGAGTATCTACGACGATGCCGTTGGTTTGGAGGAAAGGCTCGAATCATTCAGGGAGTCGACATTATAGACACGGTCTCCATTCCCAATGAAGATCCTTTGGTGATCCTCTGTCTGATTCGAGTCGAATATACGGAAGGTGAAGCAGAAACCTATTTCTTCCCGCTTCGTTTCATTAGCCACGAAGAGGCCAAACATCTGAGAGATACTCCGGCCCTCCTGACTGACGTCACGATCAAACAGAAAGGTCAAGACGAACGGCACGGCATGTTGTGCGATGCCATCTACACCTCGGCATTCTTGTCACATTTACTTGACAGTATGACGCGTGGGCGACGGTATAATGGACCATTGGGAGATTTCATAGCAGGATCTGTTCGAACGTTTCGGCGGCAACTCACCGCCCAACGGCCACACTTGATTCCGACCCTGCTTCGAGGAGAACAGAGTAATAGTTCGATCGCATTCGGGAGTGAGTTTATCTTAAAGTTATTCCGACGTCTTGACGTAGGCGTCAATCCGGATTGGGAAATCGGAAAATTTTTAACAGCCAAAGGATTTCCCCATATTGCCCCGGTTGCCGGCCAATTGGAATACCAACGAGATAATGGTGAGACCCTGACGGTTGGCATTCTTCAACAGTATATGATGAACGAAGGCGATGCCTGGCGATACACGCTGGATGAGTTAAGTCGGTACTATGAAACCGCATCGACTCACCCCACAGAGATGACCTCGTCGATGATCCCGCATGTTCACCTTTCGGCCTTACTGCATGAACCTGTCCCGCCGTTGGCCAAAGAATTCATCGGCCCATACCTTGAGGAAGTGAGACTGCTAGGAGTTCGTACGGGAGAACTGCATCTTGCGTTAGGATCAGAAGCTGACGATCAAAATTTTTCGCCTGAACCGTTTACAGATTTTTATCGACGAAGTTTATACCAAAGCATGGTAGGATTAGCGAATCAAAATTTACCATTATTACGTCAGCGCCTCAAAACACTCCCAGAACCTCTCCAGATAACAGCCAAAAATTTTCTGAGCAGGGAAACAACCTTACGAAAACGTTTCCAGCCAATTCGTGACCGAAAAATCAAAGCCATGCGCATTCGATGTCATGGAGACTATCATCTTGGGCAAGTGCTCTATACGGGCAAAGACTTTATTATTATTGATTTTGAAGGCGAACCCGCTCGTGCCTTGAGTGTACGACGACTCAAGGAGTCGCCACTCCGCGATGTGGCCGGCATGCTTCGCTCATTTCACTATGCCGCCTATTCCAGCCTGGTCGGTCAAGTCGCTGGCGTACGACCGGAAGACTTTGCCGCCTTAGAACCGTGGGCAAGATTCTGGCAATGCTGGATCAGCGCCACATTCTTAAACGCCTACCTTTCGGTGACTGAAGAAGCCAATTTTCTTCCTCAGAATACGGACGACCTGTTTGTCTTATTGGACGCCTATATTATTCAGAAAGCGATCTATGAATTGGGGTATGAATTGAATAATCGTCCGGATTGGGTGGGCATTCCATTAGACGGCATACAACAAATACTTGAGGTCGATGAGTAAGATTGTTCCGCTACGCTCGTGTGAATCGCATACACAGAATTGATGCTCGGCATCATGCGAATCATCTATATTCGAACATCATTATCGTTTTTTGAAGGAGTGCATGATGAACAAACTCCCCAAGTCGCTACAACCTCTCATCATTGAATACGTCAAGCCGGAACTTGATGCAGGACGATATCCGGTCAAACGACTCGTTGGCGATACGCTGGAAGTCACTGCCGACATTTTCAAAGAGGGCCATGATACTTTAGCCGCCCGACTCCGCTACAAAATGCTGGGACAAAAAGAGTGGCAAGAAACCTCCATGCACCATGTCGACAATGATCGATGGTCAGGGTCGTTTCTTCTTTCGGAAAATACTCGCTATGTGTATACCGTGGGTGCCTACGTTCAAAACTTCGAAACGTGGCGACGTGAACTCCAGAAAAAACATGGGGCAATTTCGGATCTGTCAAGTGAACTGCTGGAAGGAAAAGATCAGATTACCCGTGCTATGACCCGGGCAAAAGGCGAGGGGAAAGCCAAGCTCAAACATTGGCTCCAACAATTCTCCTCCGCCTCCGATCAAGAAAGTCAACTGACGATCGCGCTGGATTCAGAATTAGCCACTCTGGTGGCGGAACATGAAGTTCGTTTTGCTTGGACTACCTACGAACGTAATTTAGAAGTCGTGGTAGACCGACGGCGCGCGAGCTATGGTGCGTGGTACGAGATTTTCCCGAGATCTGAAGGCACCGAAGAAAAAAAAGGCGGAACCTTTCTCGACTGTGAAAGGCGGCTTCCGTTTATTCGTGAAATGGGATTTGATGTGCTGTACCTCACGCCAATTCATCCAATTGGAGAAACGAATCGAAAGGGCCGTAATAATAGTCTAAAAGCCGAACCCGGCGATCCTGGAAGCCCTTGGGCTATCGGAAGCGTCCATGGCGGACATGATGCCGTGGAACCTGCCTTAGGAACCATAGAAGACTTCTTGCGCTTTCAGACAGCAGTACGTCAACACGACATGGAAATTGCGTTAGACTTTGCCATTAACGCCACACCCGATCATCCGTATGTCGCCGAACATCCTGAATGGTTCAAACAACGGCCGGATGGATCAATCAAATACGCAGAAAATCCACCCAAAAAATATGAAGACATCTATGCGTTAGATTTTTACTCTGAGGCATGGCAGGAAATTTGGCTGGAAATGAAACGTGTCCTCTTCTTTTGGATTAATCATGGAGTCAAAATTTTTCGTGTCGATAATCCGCACACCAAACCTGTCATCTTTTGGGAATGGCTGATTCGAGAAGTTCAGCTCGAACATCCCGATGTCATATTTTTGGCTGAAGCGTTTACACGACCCAAAATGATGCGTGTCCTCGCTAAGGCTGGATATACACAATCGTATACCTATTTTACGTGGCGGAATACCACACAAGAAATGACTGAGTATCTCACGGAGTTGACGCAGACTTCGATGCATGACTACTTTCGTCCAAACTTTTTTGCGAATACGCCAGACATTCTTCCGGAAATCTTGCAACAAGCCGGACGGTCGGCGTTTAAATTTCGTTTCGTGCTCGCCGCCACCCTTTCACCAAGCTATGGTATCTATAATGGGTACGAGCTATGTGAAAATCGAGCCATTCCAGGAACCGAGGACTATCAGGATTCGGAAAAATATGAAATCAAGCACTGGGATTGGGATCGTCCGGGCAATATTCGAGACTATATCACCCAGGTTAACCG
>BQIX01000179.1 GCA_021604145.1 Nitrospirales bacterium | reverse complement strand
CATGCCATATGGAGACATGCAAGGAGTCCGCACTGGAGACCGTATTGTCTATGAATCCAAGTCTTCACACGTTCGTGTGGGACCTCGGTCTTTGGGCCGTGTCTTAGATGGTTTGGGCCGTGTGATTGACGGAGGAGGTCCAATTCCCTTGACTGAGACTTATCCGTTAACGGGAAAGATTCCGACGCCCTTTGAGCGTGATCGAATTGCGCAACCCATGGATCTGGGTCTTCGCTCGATGAATGCCTTACTGACCTGTGGTGTTGGTCAGAAGCTTGGTATTTTTGCAGGAAGTGGAGTGGGGAAAAGTGTCTTACTTGGCATGATCAGTCGTCATGCATCAGCTGACGTAAATGTGATTGCGCTAATCGGTGAGCGTGGAAGAGAAGTCAAGGAATTTATTGAGCGGGAGCTTGGTCCAGAAGGGTTGCGGCGGTCGGTGGTGATTGCTGCCACCTCTGATCAATCTCCGCTTGTTCGATTACGCGGGGCCTTGCTTGCGACGGCTATTGCAGAATATTTCCGTGATCAGGGAAAGCATGTTCTCCTCATGATGGATTCTGTGACTCGATTAGCCCATGCACAGCGTGAGATTGGGCTGGCCATTGGAGAGCCTCCAACGGCAAAGGGTTACCCTCCATCGGTCTTTAATCTTCTCCCAAAAGTCTTGGAGCGTGTTGGCCCGGCTCGAGGTGGTTCGATTACTGGCTTATATACCGTCCTTGTCGATGGCGATGATCTCACCGATCCGATTGCCGATGCTGTTCGAGCGATTTTGGATGGACATATTGTGTTAGACCGAAATTTAGCCACTCAGGGTCATTTCCCAGCGATTGATGTCTTGAGCAGTATTAGCCGTGTGATGTCAGATGTGGTTTCAAACGAACACCTTAGTGCGGCCCGGTCGTTTCTTGAAATCATGGCGGTGTATCAAAATTCAGAAGAATTGATCAATCTGGGAGCGTATCAACCGGGAAGTAATACCAAATTGGATGTGGCGATCACAATGCGTGATCATATTCGTCAGTTTTTAACGCAACAGCGAGAGAATCGAGTCAGCATAGAGGAAAGCATTCAAGCGCTCTATGAATTGCTGCAACACGCGAAGCAAGTCTCTTTGGCGCATGTGAAGGAGAAAGGTCAGGCATGAATTGGACGACATTGCTACGATTTCGAAAGCAAGTTGAAGATGTGATTCGAGAAGAAGTGATATTTGCAGAATTAGAGAAATCACGTGAAGAGTCCAAAACACAACATTTGCGAAATGAGATAGATCAGTTGGCCGTGTCACTAGATCGAAGTCTACAAACTGGCGTGGACACGATATTTGCCGAGCAGCGGTTTCGATGGCTTGATGAAACCGGAGGGCTGTTAGAGAGGCAAGCGATGAAGATGCAAGAAATGGATCGTAAGCTTGGAGAATTGAGAAAACGCTTGCAAACGGCTCATCATGCCAGACGGGTTGTTGAAATTGTCATTGAGAAAAAAGAGGCCGCCTATATGAAAAAACTTGCCAAACAGGAGCAGACGATGATGGAAGAGGCGACAGCACATAAACATGTGACCATGGCCCGTGAAGGGTGGATATAAGGAACTCGGGCTCTCTCGTTTGTCATTTTCACTCCGGACAACAAGATAGGCAGGTGCAGGAGTTGAACTATGCAAAATTCGCCTAGGCTTCCAGCGGGAACATGGGGGTTGCCTGGTGAAGTTGGATTTTTGATGTGTGGGCACTCGTAGGAGTGATGACTATGCAAAATTCGCCCAGGCGTCCAGCGGGCATATGTCATGACCTACTGAGACCGGATTAATACAGTATGGGCAAGAGTAGGAGTATCACTATGAAAAAAACGCCCAGGCTTCTAGCGGGAACATGTCAGGACCTACTGAGACTGGATTAACGCAATGTAGGCAAGTGCAGGAGTTGAACTATGCAAAATTCGCCCAGGCTCCAGCGGGAACATGGGGTTGTCTGTTGACGTGGACTTTTAGATGTGTGGGCAACCCGAGGAGTAATGACTATGCAAAATTCGCCCAGGCTCCAGCGGGAACATGTCAGGACCTACTGAGATTGGATTCACACAATAGAGGCAAGTGCAGGAGTTGAACCATGCAAAATTCGCCTGGTAGAAAAAAAATGCCGCGTTCTCTGATTCTTCCTTGGTGGGTCGTTGTGATGGTATTGGGGGGGACTGCGGTTGTTTCGGTTTCCTACTCAGTGGGTGAAGAACATCAAGTGACTGAGGAAACTTCTCAGGAAAATCAAAGTGTTGAATCAATAGAGCCGAATGAAGAAGTCAGCGAAGAAGCATCGCTTGTTCAACAACTTCAAAATCGAATCAAGGATCTTGAAGAGCGGGAACAGCGTTTGCAGCAAAAAGAAGCACGATTAGAAGGACTTCAACGTGATGTAGAGGCATTAGCTGAGCGCCAAGCGAAAGAAGCTGAACGACTAAAGAGCAAAGCTGCAACACTTGATGGAAAAGAACATCAACAACCCAAAGACGATCCATCACTGGAGCATTTAGTCAAAGTCTATGGGGCAATGGATCCGGAAGAAGCGGCGCTCAGGATTGAAAAAATGGATGAAAGGTTAGCATTGGAAATTTTGTCTGGAATCAAAAGTAAGAAAGCGGCGGTGGTCTTGGCTGGAGTGAATCCTGAAAAAGCGGCGGCGCTTTCACATGGTTTACGAAATTTTCATAGATCCGTCAAAAAATAAATAATAATGCGCTCGTTGAGTATTAAGTAAGAAAAAACAATGACAAGTCCCTTCCTTCCCATCTTTACGAATCCCCAAGCTGTTGCGTTGGGGAATTCAGAGTCAGGAAAGAGCGGTTCAGCGATTGAACCCTCCGGGCAAGGTGAGGGGCATGTTGCATTTTCTGATGTGTTGGGTGGCATTCAACAGATGTTGCCGGAGAATGAACAGTCGTCGCTCATGCCTTTTGAAGATCAGTCGCTTCTCTTAGAAGCCATTCTCTATGATCCGGACATTGTCGATGAACTGGCTTCTCAAGGATTGATCCTGACCGAACAACATGGAACGTTTTCGTTTCAATTGGTGTCGGCAGGTTCAGTGAATGGACTACCGATTCAACATTCCTTAGATGTTCTTCAATCCTACAGGAACACGTCTGTGAAGACGGGCCTTCAGGGAGATGGCCAAGCTGTCGTTGATCAAGTTCAAGCCATTCTCAGTCGCTTACGCAGTCTTGGGTCCACCGCAAGCCAGATTGTTTCATCGATACAGGAAAACGTCGTTCGCCAGGTTGCAGAGCCAAGCTCTGACTTATCTATTCCTGTACTAAATCTATCCCGTGTGAAAGAGAGCGCGGGAGCTGTGTCCCAAGCCGTCGACAGTGGAGAATTACGGGTGCGACCCCTCTTGAATGAACTTTCTCAGTCTGTCCTTGCTGCACGTCCTTCTCCTGTCTCTGCGGCTACGGCATTTGCCGACTCCAATGTCAATGCGCAACGGCTCGTACCCGCGGTTGAAGGAGTGGGAGTGAATCCTCAGACGATTGTGGAAACCCTTGCTAGTGGGACACGGCTTCCGGCTTCACACGATGAACTGACGCAAGGTCTGACGCGAGTAGAAAGTGAGAACAAACTGCTTGGATCCCTTAGTGCATCTCAAGGTACGGAAAGTCATTCAGGGCATTCGGGGACTGGGTTGCCCTTTGGTCATCATGCTGGTACGGGGCAAGGCCAGTTATTTGATACGACCTCCAGTAACCTGGTGTCGACCAGTCAAGTGCAGATTGTTGCCAAAGGTGGCAGCTTTGATGAACGACTTCAGTTACTAAATACCGCTGTGCCGCACCGTTTACAAATTGATGTGCAATTATCCGAGGCCTCACGCGTACAGGTGGATGTGGGTGTGGCGCAACGACAGGTGTATGCTGGAGTCCTTCTTGATAACCCCGTTCTACGTGCACTGGCTTCCCAAAATGTACAAAGCTTAGAGGATCAGCTTGGACGTGCAGATATGGAATTAGAAGAATTTGATGTGCATGAAGAGAATCAACCCTTAGATGAACAATCTGACCATGAGAGGTTTAGAGAGCCTGGCTCTGAGGGACGAATCTTAGAAAACGTAGGAAATTCTATGGACTCACACGAAATGGGCAATACTCGAATACCCATGTCGCAAGGTCGAAACTGGCATATGGTGGCTTAAGTACACATATCAGAAAGACAATGGGACCCAAGATCATCGTTGATAGAAGGAGAATTGATACATGGATGCAATCACACCACTGTTAGAGACGCCGGCTCGTCCAGTGAATTCCATTACGGCTGAGAACGTTCAAGAATTGGGGCGTGATGTCTTTCTGCGTTTACTGGTCTCTCAACTAGAAAGTCAGGATCCTACAAACCCCGTCGAAAATGAAGACTTTATTGCACAGTTGGCGCAGTTTACGTCGTTAGAGCAAACCACCAATATCAATGAAAACTTAGAAAGTCTTATTGGGCAAAGTTCCCAACAATCAAAAATGGATTTAGTGAATCTGATTGGTCGGGAAATCAGCGCACAAGGGAATGTCCTGTCCTTACCGTCATCAGGAGACGCGACGTTGTCGTATGTCTTAGAAGAAAATGCAAGAACAGTACAGATTGACGTGTTGAATGAAAATGGGGGAGTGATCCGACGATTCAATAACCTCGGTTCGCAAGAGGCAGGTCCTCACCAGGTTGTCTGGGACGGAAACGATCAGAATGGTGATCGTGTTGAAGCTGGGACGTATAGTTTTCTTCCAAAAGCGATCAATCCAGAAGGAAAAGAGGTACTGGCGACGACGTTCATGCGTGATATCGTGAAAAGCGTGATGATAAGTGAGGAGCAACCCCTCATTACACTCGGGAGTGGAAAAACACTGTTATCGAATGACATTTTGTCTGTTCAAGCTCTGTAATGCGTTTATACATGAATCATGTTTCATTCTTATCGTAGAAGGAGTTAACGCGTATGGGTATTACCTCAGCATTTTTTACAGCAACGAGTGGAATCAATGCAACAAGTCGAGCCTTGAGTGAAATTGGTAACAATATCGCGAATGCGCAAACGACGGGTTATAAAACTCGTACTGTCTCCTTTGGTGATCTGTTCGGAGCGTCGTTTGGAGGTGGAGGTACGACGAATTCGTTGGTCGAAGGTCGAGGTGTTCGGGTTTTAGGGATTGACCCGAGTTTCAGTCAAGGCTCATTACAAACGACCTCCAATGCCTTAGATTTGGCCATTGATGGTGACGGATTTTTCCATGTGAAGGATGACAATGGTGATAGTTTTTATACACGGGCTGGGCAGTTTGGTACTGACGCATTAGGCAACATTGTGAATCCCTCAGGCCTCATATTGCAAGGCTATCAAGTGGATGATGATGGTGTGATTACGGGTGGGATCGGAGACCTTGTCTTAACCACGACGCAAGAAGTTGGAACGGTGACGTCAGAGGTGAATATGTCAGGAAATCTCAGCGCTGGAGCTGCTATTTCAACCTTCGATATTGATGATCCTATCAATACTTCGGCATTTAGTACTGGGTTTGTCCTCTACGATTCACTTGGGTTTGGTCATGACGTGACGATGTACTTCAACAAAACTCTAAGCAATACTTGGCAATATAATATTGTGGGAAATGCCTCAGAATTTACCGTAGTGCCGGCCTCAACATCCGCTGATGGAAATAGTGAGCTAATCGCAACCGGCACACTGGGTTTCACGAATGGAGGTTTATTAGATACTGAAGGGGCGGTAACATATTATAACGCAGCGCCAGCAACTGGCTTGACTTTCACCAATGGTGCGGCGGATATCGCTGCTGCCGACCTGAGTTTTAATTTCGGTACCAGTGTGACAACGAATAGCGGTTCCGGGTCGGATGGAATGCTCCAACAGGGTGGAAGTTCGGTGATTCTGACGCAAGATCAAAATGGCTTTGCCAATGGAACATTGGCCGGCACGTCAATTGGAGAAGATGGAGTCCTTTTAGGTCGATTTTCCAATGGAACAACAAGAGCTATTGGCCAAGTATTGCTCACTCGATTTAGTAATCCTGATGGATTGCAACCAATTGGACGGAATCTATTTCTGGAAAGTGCCGATTCCGGTGATCCGTTAAATGGTCAACCTACGACGGGTGGATTTGGGCAAATTTTTGCCAATACCCTGGAATCGTCTAATGTTGATCTGGGTGATGAATTGGTGAATATGATCACGATGCAACGAGGGTTTCAAGCCAATGCACGAATCATCACGACGACAGATACGCTTCTCGGAGAACTTGTCAATTTATCACGATAACGGGAAGCAGTAAGAAGTAAGAAGTAAGAAGTGAGAAGTCAGAGAAAGTCCCCTACTTTCTATTGACCTCTTACTTCTTACGGTGTTTCGGTGCTCAGTTTCTGTTCTGAACGTTTTCACCTTCCTGCCGCTTGCTCTATTTGTTCTCACTCTCATTCTCACTCGCGCATTATTTCTAATTATTTGAAAACACTATTCAATGTTCTATTGCTTTTATCGTTTTGATTGCCGGTGTTTTGAATGCAATGGTTGGTAGTCTGAGGGTTACTGTCTTCCTGTCTTTCTCCATCTCATCATTCTTTTGATATGTTGATTCTAGGTATGCTTGAACACAGTCTTTGGTGGTCTGAGTGCAACTGAGACGTTTTTTTTGATGAGATCATGTAGCTTCTGAGATGTTGATTGCAGGTGTTCTTGAACACGATCGTTGGTAGTCGGAAAGCTATTGGCACGTTATTTTCGATGCGGTCATGTCGTTTCTGAGATGTTGATTGCAGGTGTTCTTGAACACGGACGTTGGTAGTCGGAAAGCTATTGGCACGTTATTTTCGATGCGGTCATGTCGCTTCTGAGATGTTGATTGTAGGTGTTCAAGTGTCAGAGTTCGCCACCTTTTGCTGTTGAAATTGACAGATTTTCCTTGTTGAGCTGTGGTGTTAACGGATTATTTGATGAAAAACTGTATGAGTGTAAAGAGGATGAAGCTCTATTTTAATATTGTTTCTCATTGAAAAACATCAGTTTTTACTTTCTTCTTGTCGTGTCGTTACCGCGATTGTTGGAACGGAACAATATTTTTTGCAAACCCTTGGCACGAACGTTGCTGACTATAGGGAATGGGAAAGTCACATAAAATAGTCATCTGTTAGTGAGGGGTCGACATGGCCGAGGACCAAAATGCTGATGAGTCGGGAGGTGGGGGAGGATCAAGTAAAAAACTGATGATCCTTATTATTCTTGCAATAGCCGTGTTAGGAG
>BQIX01000178.1 GCA_021604145.1 Nitrospirales bacterium | reverse complement strand
TGTCGCGTGCTGGTTGAACGGCTTTGGCCTCGTGGCCTCTCAAAAGCACAAGCCCACGTTGATCTTTGGGTCAAGGACGCCGCGCCGTCAACGACATTACGGAAGTGGTTCAGTCATGATCCAGAGAAGTGGCATGATTTTAAAACACGATACTTTGAAGAATTGTCTAAGAATTCATCGGCCATAGAGGAGATTCGTGTACGGGCAAAGATGACACCAGTGACCTTCGTGTATGCGTCCAAAGAAGAGCGATATAATAACGCAGTTGCCTTAAAGGAATATCTCGAACATGATAGGTGAGGCCGTGTTATGCCGCGTTTCTTGAGTTCAATCACTTGGTATGCTACAAGCGTTAAAGAATGCCCTCTGTATATTCTATGAAAGCTAAGGGAGGATTTATGCAACGGTTTCGAAATAGTCGCACCTCAGGCCTGATTGCGTTTGTGCTTATTTGTCTTCTGTTCATTCAAGGCTGTCTTCAGACATCCAGGATTAATACCGATCCCCCTGGCGCGCAGGTGACGCTGAACGGAGCACCTCTCGGTGAAACCCCAGTCTATTACAATACGCGTGCTGGAATTCCCAAGTCCTATTTTATGGAAATCGAAAGACCAGGCTGTAAGAAAGTTGAAACCAAGTTGGAATCGACCTACCGGGCCGATCTTTCTCTGGCGCTCTTGATTCCCGGGATTATTCCCTACTTTTTCAGTGCCCGGTTAGAAGATGATTACAAGTATTCATTGTTGCCATCGGGCAGTAAGTCAAAATGTTAACTGCGTGGTCGTAATTAAGCTCGTGGTGTCACGACGCTTGAGCGAAACTGGGAGCTCATTTTTGAGCTCCCGGGGTGCAAGACTGCACGGCTTTTTCATATGATGAAACCATGACGTTCGTGTCTTGACTTTCTCGCAAGCGAACGAAAAATTCTCTTTGGTGTTTTGACCATACGGAAGATGGTAGTTCCTGCCACCTCAGAATGATGAACATCATAACCCATGTCCCGAGCTTCTCAATTCACCCTAGTCAATTCAAAATACCGCTGGATTGTGTTATTCATTCTTGCCGGCATGATCCTTTTAGGTCTTGTTTTTCTGCAATTCACTGAGTCGTATATTCAAGAACTCAAGTCCGTATCGCAAGAAGCTCCGCAGGAAGCATTTGCGACATCGACATTTCTCCTCGTAGGTATTGCAATGGTGGCTGGGTTTCCGGCTATTGGAATTGGCACCTATCTGCTCTATCAAGGCAATCAGATTCGAGTGGCTCAGTCATTCCGGACACCCGGATCTAGGGTGATGGTTGATCCGCCGATCGCAAAACGTTCCAGTGCCAGGATGAGGGGGGAGGCATTGATGGTCTGTGGTGGTTTAGTTATCATGAGCGGGTTGGGGTTACCGATACTCGCATGGTGGTTAGCAGAAAATTTGTAAAGCTTCTTCCTAGTCATCACGATGAAAAAGAAATCTCAGTGTCTCATTCGATGTCAAGTGTACCTGTTCTCATTGATCTTCGTGATAATGAGTGCTGGTTGTGGTATGAATGTAGAAAAAGCCGTGTATGAATCAATGCAAAGTGTTAAAGAGAAGCAATGTTTAGATGATCCCTCTAGAAATTCTCCTGAATGCATCCAACGTGAATCCTACGATACGTATGAACGACAGCGGCAAGGTTCAGCGCCATGAAATCGTAGAGCATTTCATGCCACAAATCTAAAGCTTGTTTGAATTTTCCGTTGCAAGCAAATTTCCCCTTCTCCTAGTCTTTTCATTGAGCTTCGCTGTAGGTTTCCCCTTCTTGAGTGTAGGCTTCCTCCTTCACCTCGATGTCGAATGGACTCTGTATTTTCTGGTCTTTCAGTCCTCTAACTATCTGTAGTTTCATGAAATTTATTAAATGGTTTCTTCCCCCACCTCAATGGCAAATATATTGCTGCGATATTACATATATACAATCTGCTAAGATCCAAGAATTCAGAGCATGTTATGACTACCTGTTTTTATTCTCTTTCATTCTGATATTTATCCAGTAGGGGGAAGATATTATGAAGAACTCACTATTTATGATCACGGTGTTGCTTGTGGGAGCTGGAGTACCTTCGTTGTGTCAAGCAGGGCAAGGAGATGCAATGCCGGGAATGGCCTCTCAGGGAATTGTTCGTTTGCCGTCCTCAGGGATGGTGGAGCAGACTTTTGATCGATTGCGTAGTCGATCCGCTCAACCCTCGCATAGCCGGTCCTTCAAGTGGACGTCTCCAAGGATTGATACGAATCCACGAGAAATGCCGGCCACGAAACCAAGTTTACCAGCCATTGACGAGCAGCTCGATAATGCGAGTCACGTGCATCCTTCTGGTCATTACCTTACTCGGTGATCAAGCATCATTTGATAATTCCGATAGGGTAGAGAGAAAATATTATTTAGACTCGCATGTTTTTTTAACAAGGCTTTTTGTCGTAGCTCAACCAATCGGTTTTTGCTTACCACTATTTACTGCCCTCCTGGCGTTTCTCTGTAACACTAAACATTCTTTTAGATTTGTTTTTGAGTGAACGGACTCGCCTGTCAAGTTTACCGCGCTTTACCTTTCCTTTTCAGTCTCTCGCGACCTGTAATGTTTCTCGTTGTTTTCAGACTTCAACAATGAGAGGCCATCTGTATATTGTCTCACGGCAAGTGTTGTCGGTTTTGTGGTCATGTAAGGAGTGTAGAGGTATGATGTCTTATTTTTCAAAATGGGTGTTCACGTTTTTCGTCGTTGTGGTTGTTATTGCACAGCCTGCTTGGGCTTTTGATTTTTCAAAATGGGATGACTTGTTAAAGAAATACGTGGCGGAGGCCACGATTGATGGTGTGAACATTCATGCCGTGGATTATCAGAAGCTTGGAAAAGATCCCGACTATGGGGCTCTGGTGAAAGATCTAGAAACGGTCTCGCTGGCAAACGTAAAAACGAAGCAAGACAAGCTGGCGTTTTGGATTAACGTATACAATGTTATGGCCGTGAAGATAGTACTTGATCACTATCCGGTTGAGAGCATTAAAGATGCCGGCAGTTTTTTTCAAGCTGTTTGGAAGAAAGATGTTGGCACGGTCGGAGGGAAAACAAGAACCCTCAATGAAATCGAACATGGCATCTTACGTAAGCTGGGCGAGCCGCGAATACACATGGCCATTGTTTGCGCCTCGGTCAGTTGCCCGGATCTTCGAAAAGAAGCCTATACAGTGAAACAACTGGATGCCCAACTCGATGATCAAGTGCGGAAGTTTCTTGCTAACACCGACAAAGGTCTTCGTGTCGACAGCAAGAAAAAACAAGTGTACCTCTCGTCAATCTTTAAATGGTTTAAAGAGGACTTCGCTCCCAAAGGTGGCGTGATATCCTTTATTACTCCATTTGCACCGGATGATGTGCAAGGTACGTTAAAGAGCGGAAGCCCACGTGTCGTCTATTTGGATTATAATTGGAACCTCAATGAGCTTTGATGCGATTGATGGCTACAAACTCGAGTCCAGTTTTCGACGATCCCCGATTGACCTGTGGATACGGTACTCTGCGGAATTCGTGGATATAGTTATTAGAAGGGGGGCAGACCTCAACGTTGAATGCCTATCCAGAACTTCCAGGATTATCAATGAACGCAGCTACTTAGGGCACTTAATAAAGATAAAGATAACGTCTCTGTACGCTCAATGAAGAAACGACCCCAATGACGGTGCTTCTTACCCAAACTGTGTCCTCAGTAATTATCAAATATTCACTGAATTCACTATAGACGACGCATCGAGACCGACTGCCCGATGACAAAACAACAGTACTAGAAGGCTCCGCTGTCGCCGACTAAGTATGTTATAGTGTGGCCCCGGCAGGTTGAGTTTCATGAACCGTATGCTCAAGGACACGAAAACCCCTTGACCGGCACGCAGGCTATGCCGGTAGTTGGTCTTGACGACCACCGTACATTGAAGCGCAGCGTCTGAGTAGATCGTAGTGGAAACAAATCTGCTAGAGGCTTGGGGGTCGCCAGGTAGTCAGTGGGGTTTTGTCAATTCAAAAGGTACGACACCTTGAGGAGGCAAAGCCTGATTGCAGATAGGTCAGTTACGAACATACTATCGGTAAGTAAGTAGAGGCGTGGCGTGTGGTCAGCCCGTTATAGCAATGCCCACTATTGCAGTCCTCAGTCCAATTATACAACAACGCCGTCCTTAGTCATCAAAGGATTGAAACATGGCTGACTTCAATTTCAACTACCACAGCGGCAGTGGCAAAACCTTTATTGGAATGCCTCGAGCCCAGGAGGTGCCTACCGCGAAGGTTGAAGCGTTTCTCGCCGCACCTAAGGCGTTGTTGAAGATCCGATTTCAGACAACGCGTTTTGCACCCAACCATGTCGTTACGATCCGCAATGAGACTGATGGCTGGACGCATGACGTGTTTGGCACTTATCGGAACGGAGGATGGGATTTTTTTTTCGAAATGGAGAGCCTCTCGAACGTGTTGACGTTCAAATTTGTGCTTGACCGTGAACAGTGGATGCACGGTCACAATTTGGTGATTCCAACCGGACCGGATGCCACGTTCAACGAAAGCCAGGTCCAGTTTCCCAGCACATCAAACAGATTCCTTCATGGATACGATAACTTCCTTATCGATGAGACGAGGTTGGTGCAAGAAGCCGTGCCGAGAAATACTCGCGAAGATATTGTATACGACGTAGTTGTGATCGGTTCTGGAGTCGGAGGCGGAACGCTTGCGGATGCGCTTTCGGACTCAGGAGTAAAAACGCTGGTTCTCGAAGCTGGCGGGCTGACTTTTCCAACGCACATCACGAATCTTCCCGGCGATTGGACTCGTTTGACCGACCAACACAAGGTGGGACATTTTGTGAACGAGCCTGGATCTGATTTTCTGCCGGGCGTTCATTTGAGTCTGGGTGGCCGATCGGTCTATTGGTCGGGACTGATCCCAAGAATGCATGATTGGGAGCTGCAATTCTGGCCCACTAACATCAGGGAATTTCTGAATGATGGTGGTTACGCTCCGGCGGAAACGCTCATGAGAAAACGAAAACGGCTTGGTTCCTTTCAAGACAGTGTTGTCGAAACACTATCCAACCATCTTCACGGATGGACAGTTGAAGATGTTCCACGCTCTCGACACCAGCCATCGATTGCCCTAGATGGCGAGCCACAAAATGTCCTGAAGAGCTCAACAGGCGTCTATTCGACAGCGGATCTGCTCCTAACCTCCATGGCTTTTCATGGTGCCGCGGGTCGTGACAACTTGACGATCAACCTTGGTCATCTGGTTACTCACATTGAAACCAACGACACCACGGCATCAGCCGTTGTTTGTCAGGACCTTCTTGGCAACATGACCCGTCGTTATCGCGGGAAGATGATCGTTCTTGCAGCCGGATCTCTCGAGAGTCCTCGCATTGCTCTGAACAGCGAACTCTTGGATCCAAACCTAAAGATCGGCCGCGGGCTAACGGATCATCCAGCCTTTTTCTCGGCTCAGTATACAATCCCCGGTGGCAACCCTTTCGGAGGTCCGGACCGACATGCGAAGGTCATTATGTATCGAGAAGACACCACCTTCAACCAACACCCTTTCAATGTTGAAGTCTTGATCAACCCAATCTTCTGGCATATTCGTAATTCCGATGATGATCTTCAACATGTGCCGAATCCATCGACCATCGAAATGAAGTTCATCTTTGCCAGTCTATTGGATGATGATAACTTCGTTCGGTCAAATGGCATTGGGAAAAAACTATCCGTGAAGGTGAAACGGAATGCAACAGGCATACCTCATTTCGACGACGCACGAATAACACGCAATGCGATATTGTCGTCACTTGACGTTCCATTTACGGAGCAAGAGGGAATGGCATATGGAAACGAAGGAACGGTGCATCATGCCGGCGGTACCATGCGCATGAGTGGCAACGGCTCGGGTGTCGTCAATACGGACCTTAAGTTCGAAGCGTATGACAATCTCTACTGTGTGGATCCATCCGTTTGGCCATTCATTCCAGCTGCAAATCCAGCGCTGACGCTAGCCGCCTTGTCACTTCGACTTTCAAAACATCTGAAGTCTCGGCTCTAAGCGGTGGTTGAAAATTCGAAAAATGAATTTTCAGAAGGAACACCTCTTTTGCTAGGTCAATTCAGTTCCGTGCATTCGAGCGAACAGTTCCCAATCAAAGGGTTTGGGGGCTATGGCATGCAGGGGGATGGGCTGAATAATGCCGGAATCACGATAGGCTAACATGCATCCAATGACGTGTTCAGGCTGTTCGATTAAACGCCGGATGGCCTCGTAGGCCAAATGTTGAGCCATTGTTTTATCAACCGGAGTAGGGGACGCACCTCGTAAGGTATGACCGAGTATGGTGGCCTTGGTCGCGACTGAAAGAGGATAGGACCCGGGTCTGGTTTGCAGGTGAGTCCAGCGAGAAATTCTTCCGGCGACATAGTCCACCAGTCCATGGACTCCACCCTCAGGGTGATGGTGATGCGGTGTTCGTTCAGCCACAATGATAATGTGGCTTTTATTGCGAACCCCTAACGTTTGTTTCAATGTTCCTAAAATCACATCTTCAATGTAGGCATCAGGGTCAGGGTGTTCATTAACCAAGAGTCCTTCAGCCCGTGCTTGGTACGCACACATTAACGCCAGATGACCGGAACCGGCTCCCATGACTTCAACAAAAAAGACGCTGCCCATCGCCGCGCTCGTGGCTTTTAATGATTCGATAGATTGGTTTGCGAGAGCGACAGCAGACTGAAGCCCGAGTGATGTAGTTCCGGCGATATTGTCGTCGATGGATCCAGGAATGCCAACTACCTGTGTGCCAAACCGTTCAAAGATGGCGCGAGCCCCACGCATGCTTCCGTCGCCTCCCATGACAATTAACGCGCCATCTTCCATGTAGGGTGTCAGATGATGGATCGCGGCGAGTTGGGCCTCCTCTTCCTTGAAAATTTCAAACCGACTACTACCAATGGGGCTGCTGGCATGATTGCTCATACCCCGCGTATCTTCCTCCGTCACCTTTTCAATCCAATTGTTGGCTAACCCCAGAAATCCGTGGTGTACAAAATAGACTTCCAATCCCAACCGATTTCCGGTCACGCGGAGCTCTTTTAATGCGGCTCCGGCTCCAGCAAAATCCCCACCTGACACGAGTGCAACGAGACGTTTCATTTGACGGGGTTTCAACGTGACTTTTGTCAGGCGATCTTGTTCTACCGTCATCCAGGCTTTGCGGACTGCTCGTTCTCGT
>BQIX01000177.1 GCA_021604145.1 Nitrospirales bacterium | reverse complement strand
CTGGATACACTTGATGCCGAAATGGAAAAAGTTCCCATGTTTCGTGGGCTCTGGTCTCAATACCGCATGACCCTGATTCTGGAACAGGTACCGTGGTTTATGGAACCCCGCATATTTAGCACGACGCGCGCCGAACAGGTGTTTACGCAAGACGGTCTTTTAACAAACCGAATCAATCTACCTTTTTATAGCCAATTTCCTTCCCTGGTCACAGGCATGGGTCTCCTCTTGACCTTTATCGCATTGTTTATTGGACTGGGAAAACTTCACGCTGACGGGAGTCAGATTGTCGGCATACAGGGGCTCATTAATGGATTGGCTGGAAAGTTCTTGACCTCCATCGTCGGACTCATCGTGGCCAACCTATTTACATTCATTGAAAAGCCCTTGGTGTCGCAGCTCACGATCGCCCATCACACGTTTCTGGGACTCATGGACCAACTCTTTCCTCGCAAAACCATGGAACAGATGCTCGAACAGCTGACGTCAATCCATGGCGAACGACAGGGAACACGTTCGCCTGCAAGTCATGAACATCAAGAGACATACAGTGGCTTTCGAGCCAACGGGCTGGCCGGACCAACGGCCAACCTCACCTCAAGCATTCAGTCTTTGAAAAAATTACAAGAAGATGAGCATCGGGAAACACAACGCCTCCTATCGGACATTCCCCGCATGATACGACAGGAGCTTCAGGAACCGCTTCGCGAACTCACGGATACCATCCATGATCTCAACAAGACGCTGAAAGACACAAACAAACCCCTCGTACCAATAGAACCTACGCGGACCCATCGTACCCCCGTGGTCAAAAGATCCCTCACGCCTGTAGAACCCGAACCTGAGCTTGAACGGCAACCTCTCGTACGGAAAAAACCCCTGTTGCCACCAGAACTCATGTTTGACCGCCGTCCTCTCTTATGGAAAGTTCCATCTGATCTCTCGTCTTCCCATTCTCAGACCACTCCACCGAAGAAAACACGGATCTGGCCAAAATGGCCAGATTTCTCCAAATTAAAGCCTACCGGATGAAACACAGGATGGGGCACGGCACAACCAATTCCAATACGACAATAGGCATCACCGATCTCATGACTTCGCTCGCCATGATTTTCATCCTGCTCTTTGCAGCCCTGATTACCCAAACGACATCCGAGGCCCAATCAGAATTACAAGAAAACAAAGAAAACGTGGGAATTGCCTTGCGCGATCACCTTGAACGTTTGGGACTATCATTGGAGGCTGACCCTCGCGATCCACTCACGCTCATGATCGTCGTTCCAGAAAATTTACTCACATTTGAATTTGGAGAGAGCACCCTCACACCCGACGCAGATAGATTTTTGGAAGAGGCGATCCCATACTATGCCGCAGCCGTGTGCGGAACATTGCGCGATAAAATCGACTCGCTCGCCATTCAAGGACACACCGATGATCGAGGCGACGATGTCTATAATTTACAGTTGAGTCAAGAACGGTCACTCGCCGTGATGGTGAAGGGGTTGGAGGTGATTCAGCGTCAAGAGCCATCGGCGTATCAATGCTTCCAAGAAATGACCATAGCCGCCGGTCGAGGCAGACAAGACCTCATCTATGATCGCCAGAACAGAGTAAACAGTCAGAAGAGCCGCCGCGTGGTCTTTAAAATTCGACTCAGATCAACAGAGCAACGTCACCCTACCGAGCAAATTTCTAAACAACGTCATCCCACCGAGCAAATTTTCAAAACCTTTTCCGCGCTATAATCTCCTTCACAGTCTTCAGGGAACGTCTTGTCTCTCAGTTGCATGAAGCCGTTTCTGGATATGGGTTGTACGATGAATTCCCGATAACACAGGCCTCGACTCATTCGTTTTCTTGATAGCCCATATCCAGCAGTTCTGTGCTCGCGGGAGCACTAGCACTCCAGTAATCTACTGAGTAGTACAACACAGCCATGCGGCACAGTGCCAAGGTCATGATAGGGCCGAACATCGCTCGAGATTATCAAGTTTCGGTTGCGGCCTTGACTCAAACACACCCCCTTGAAAATCCTTTATTCCCTGAGACCAAACCTTCTCAAATAACAGAAACTGCATCACGGACCATATCTTTTAGGATACACGGTGTATCGAATTAGATAACGATAGCGATCATCACTCTCGACTATTATCAGAAACTCTGAGCTAAATATGAAATTCTATGGGGCATATCTCCATCCCACGTCCTGAGGTTACGCCAGTGATCAGTCACAGAGTCCGACAGTGGGCATAATCTACTGGGGGTATAACTCTTGCTGACTTAAGGTTCTCATTAAGAGTTCGAACATTTTTCCGTCAACCTAGATTGCGCGATTCAGATACGACGATATTACTATGTCAACTCCACTCGCGACATTATCACACTTGTACAATCAATTCTTAACATCGGTTACGCCGAGACGTGCAACGATCATCGTGATTGCGGTGTTGGGGATTTTGGGAGCCGCCGGTTGGCTGTATGTTTCTGATAAGGAGCAATATCTGATTCAACGGAATTTCCGCATGCTTAATCTCTGGAGCGAGGAAATCATTCAAAAAACTCACAGTTATCAGAAAATATTGAACATCACCATGGACGGGCTCCTGGCCGACCTTGAACAGAACATAGTGAAATCCCAGCTACAAAACAATCGCGACCAGAATCGTCAGCTATGGGTTCGCTCAACAAAAGAGAAAGAACAACAAGGAGAGCAGCTTTTTGAGCTCCCCATAGAATTTCCCATGACCTGTTCAAAAACCTTCACAGACCCATCGCTGACGTCCCCCTCAAAAAATGAGAGTGAAGCGGCGTTTGGACGGCGGGTGGATA
Source organism: Nitrospirales bacterium (assembly GCA_021604145.1). Taxonomy (GTDB): domain Bacteria; phylum Nitrospirota; class Nitrospiria; order Nitrospirales; family UBA8639; genus JAGQKC01. The sequence goes on along the minus strand of BQIX01000177.1, from coordinate 4,479 downwards.
TTGTTCGAGAGTTTCAACGACTGTGTGAAGCAGAGGGATTACTCAAAATAGATTTTAAAGCTACAACGTCAGAAGAAGGAAAAGCAGGAAAAACCGTAAAACTCGAGGTACTCTCGCGGCAATCTCCCCCTCTTATCAAACTCACACACTTCATCACAAAGAGTCAGTCATCTACAGAGTCAAATTCGGCGACTCCGAATAAATGGGAAATTTCTGGAATCATCAACTTGAAGCCTTTTCTCAAACGGATGCGGAACAACAGGATTTTTGATGATGTCATCCTTTTCGAAGGACAAAAGAAAGACAAGGACAGCGCGACGACACAAAAGCCAACGCTTATTTATCATTCAGGCTCGAGAGAACTAACCTGGCAAAGGCTTGAAGACATCGAACAGCAAGCACCGCATCAAACGTTTTTCAACATCTTGCTAGGTGGCCCGGACACATCAACCCATAATGGCACGCTTGAAGCCGGCACTCATCAGTTTTCTATTGACGTTCCCGGTCATGCCTACCAAGTCTTTACGCAAACAATTCTTCTGCCTGGAGAAGAGGCACTTCGCTGGACTCTGGTCGGTTTAGTAGAGAATGAAAAATTTCTCAACAGTTACGTAGCAATTTCATCGACCGTGTTGTTAGCCGTCATGATTGGGCTGATGGCTTTGATACTCGCCATTCCTCTTTTGCATCTCAAAATGATGGGCCCAACAGATCCCCTTCGATCCACACATGTGCTAGGACTCATCCTCTCCGCCCTTCTCGGTACGGGGCTTTTGACATTCGTCGTGTTGGACCTTTCTATCTATATCGAAGGGAAAGAAGAATTACAGGAAAGACTCAAGCAATCGGCTCAATCTATGAAAAACCACGTGCATCAAGAATTGGAATCTGTCTTGTCAACATTAGAGCGATTTGACCAAAGTCAGTATGTAGCCGCTGACTTCGCGAACGTGACCGAACCTGACGCAGCAGGCCTGAACGTTGTCGGAAATCGGAAAGTCTTATTAGACGAGAACATAGAGGAAACTTTCAACGCACAACGCCTACAACCACCTGATATGTTAACCGCAGACGGTGATGGCATCTCAAATTCGGAATTGAGTGAACGCCAGGATACGATGACGATCGACGAAGACAACTTGCCAGAGCAGCAGGATTATTACCGGAACTTTCTCTATGCGTTTTGGATGGACCCGGAGGGATCACTCCGCATCAATTGGTCAAGAGATACATTCGACGGGAAACCTATGTATGGAACGACTCAGAATCTGCATTTGGCTGAACGGAACTACGTACAGTCCGTCACTGACCCGAGCATCCCGCTCTGGAAATTTCCGAAAGAAGGAAAACCCAATGAGGAGCCCTACACGTTCTTTCTCGAGCCCATTATCTCATGGACAACCGGGCGCAACACCGTCGTCGCCTCAATGCCAAGCCATCTTCATATGGAAAACTCACCCCATTGGATTGCGGCAATCGAATTTACATTGAAATCTCTGATGGACAACGTTGTGCTCCCACCAGGCATAGGGTTCGCCGTTATTGACTCCGAACACCGTGTTCTCTTTCACTCAGAGGAATGGCGGAATCTCCGTGAACAATTTCTGGTCGAAACGGATCATAATTCCTCCCTGCATGCCCTCCTGTCAGCTAAGACTGCCGGCCATACCGAAGGCTCATATTGGGGCAAGGCGAATAGTTTCTACGTGCTGCCCCTGCATCCTGTTCCATGGTCGCTCATCGTGTTTCGAGACATGGAAATTCTTCGTTCCGTCAATCTCGCCGGCCTCCTGGTAGCTGGATTTCTATACGGACTGTGGGCTCTTGTGGTGTATGGATGTTTTTGGATGTTTCTGAAGGTGCAGACAAAGCATCGAAAAGCCCCGTGGTTATGGCCGAATCGAGCACACGATGCCTTGTATCTGAGAATCCTCGGCGTCAATCTTATCGCATTTAGTATCTGTATTGTCTGCAGTCTCGCCCTCGCCAAATATTCTGGAGCGCAGTTATTGGCCGCATTGGTTTTACCGGCGCCCATTATATTGGGGAATGTGCTCTACACCATGCACGTACACACAGCGTCTTCTCTGCCTCACAGAACCTCGGAACGTACGCAGCCGGCCTGGTGGTCCTATCCACGCAGTTATTCCTTCATGATGGCATCATTTCTCTTGATTCTTGGTGTCGTCCCAGCGATGGGATGTTTTACGAGTATCTTTAACCAAGAAATGAAGTTATTCACACAATTCCAGTTGCTGGAAATATTCGATCGCTACAAAGATTCCGGCAAAGATCTTACGCTTCTCCGTGACCATCATCGTCCGCTTCCCGCCGGCGTCTATCCCAATTTTTTTCTGGAGGTAGACAGAAAGAAACATTACGAGCCCGGAGTTTCCCAAGAAAGTTCCATATTTGAACAGATCTTTGGGTTCGTGAGTCAGCCATTTATCCCACTGTTGAAACAGGCACCGCTTTGGGGGTTTGTGGGTGAGTCGTGGCCTCGCCTTACAGCGCCAAATGATATTCCATCAAACAAACCGTTGCGTTGTGAAAAAAACACCTGCAAGGAAATTCAATGGGGAATCGACAACAAGCAAGTCACACTCCATTTCTATGAGACGCCAGAGTCAAACAAGACGATCACACCAATCAAGCTATCGGCCCACATTCCACTCAGACAGTGGTTTGCTAAAGGGGAAACGCCCTCGATCGACTATTTGACACTAGGAAAAATCCTAAGCTATCTGGTAGCCATCGGTCTCTGTATTGTGTGGTTGATCAAAATACCGCGGTTTATTGCCGACCGGACATTGTTCCTTTCATACACACCTCCAGCCACATGTTCATTCTCAGCTTTTTTCACACAGAAGATCCAGCGCGTCTTGCCGCATTGTCTATTGATCGGATTCCCAGGGCAGGGAAAGACCACACATGTGAAAGAACTGAGCAAGAAGAAACCTGCAATGCTTTACTTCGACTTCAAAGCCCATCGTCCAGAAGAATGGGAGAGGACTTTGAAAAAAGAACTCGCTGCGAGGCAGACGGAAAAGATACCCACCATTTCTGTCATCTTTGACCATCTCGATGTTATGTGGAAAGATCCAGTCATGAACACAAAGAAGTTAGAGTTTTTAGAAAAATGGGTATATCGGTCTCTCGCAACCCGTGATATGAAGGAAACGCACAAGAAGCATACCCCGAAAGAAGTAGGGATTGAGATACGCGATACAGGGAAACGAGAGTCAGCACAAATATAAGCTTTTCTCTCTTGATCGATTGGAAATACTGTATGACAACGATAGCAGACCGGATGCCACTTTCTACAATGATTGTTTCAAATGTAAATCCCGCTTTTTTCCCTTTTGATACGACCGAGGGGAAAGACCCCTACGTGCTGGCTCGCTGGCAAACACTGTTCGGTTCATTCGGCATCGTTCATGTCAATAATGAACACGACACAGATCATTCCTGTCCCGAAGATGGCGCACAGCCTGACTTTTTTGACGAAGAATGCTGTGGGAACCCTGCTTTGGCAAAATATCAATATTACTTAACCCAAGATCTGCAAACCAGCCGCAAGCATACTCCCCTCTCCAAAGAATCCAACCGCCGTGCGCTACTTGAAATGGCGCGTGGCTACTACGAAGATGTGTGGCAATCACTCACTATCGATGAACAACTTGCCTTATATCACTTAGCCAGAAACCGGTTTATTCATGTTGAACACCCGGGAATCGATCCATTGCTTCGCAAAGGACTGATTCAATTTGAACCGGACTTGCACATAATGAATACCAGTTTTCGTGAATTTGTGTCGATCGCGGGACAACGCGACGAACTGCACAAACAGGAAGAACAAAAGGGAGACAGTATTTGGAACGTCTTGAAAGTCCCAGTCGGACTCGGTTTGGCCACCATTATCATCGTCCTACTACTGACTCAAGAAGAACTCCGAACCGCACTGCCAGCCGTCATCTCATTACTCCCGCTTCTCTTTCAAGGCATGCCGACACTCACTCAAGAGAAGGTGAAGCCACTCTGATAGAGTAGCTCACTCAGTATATTCACCAAGGCTACTCAACATCTTTTCTAAAGAACGTTTCCGTATTGTGTTCGAAATTTCTCTAGCGTACTAATCACTCATTTTTCGAAACCTTACTCCACAGCCTTACCTGGATAATCAAAGTCTAGTAGTTCTGCGCTCGCGCGACAGACGTCACCCCAGGAGTCTATTGAGATTTGCAGCACAGCCATACTACACGGACACATATTCGGGATGGCACAATGCGCTAGAGATTTCACGAATTGGGTTAGTGCAGGATTATGGCCAACAAGCATGACACACGTCACATCAGCATTTACATCCTGAATAACCGACATCAAATCCTTCGGTTCAGCCTCGTAGATACGTTCATCAAACTGAATATTACCTTCCGCATAGCCAATCATTCTCGCTAAAATTTGTGCTGTGGTCTTGGC
>BQIX01000176.1 GCA_021604145.1 Nitrospirales bacterium | reverse complement strand
GGAACAAGTGTATTTGGAACGGCTGTCGCAATTTTATTGGCGTTTCGAAATAATTCTGCCTACGAACGGTATTGGGAAGCCAGGATCATCTGGGGTGAATTAACGAATTATTCAAGGAATTTTGCCTCACAAGTCCTTGTCTATATTCAACCGCCGCAGGGAAGCGATGCCAAGCCTGCGCAAGTCGAGGAACTCCAGCGAGAGTTTATTTATCGGCATTTGGCATTTTTGCAGGCGTTGCGTTTACAGCTGCGCGAGGGGTACGTGTCGAATATTCTTTCTCCATTCATCACCAAGATTGAGTTAGGGCGATTGGACGGTGTGGCCAATAAAGCCACGCAGCTGAATCATTGGCAAGCGAAGCGATTACAGGAAGTGTTTGATGCTGGCTGGATTGCCCCGCGCCCTTATGTGCTGGGATTAATGGAATCTCTCAAAGATTTTTATATTGCTCAAGGTAAATGCGAACGAATTAAACATACCCCCCTGCCTCGTCAGTATGGGTTTTTCACCAAGTTGTTTGTGTGGGCCTTTCTCTTACTTCTTCCCTTCTCATTGGTCCAACATTTGGGCTGGGAAAAACTACCTATTTACGTGATGCTGGCGTTTATGTTTACGGTTATGGAACGAGTGGGAAGTCGAACCGAAGATCCCTTTGATGGAAAATATGAAGATGTTCCGATGACTGCGATTTGCCGGAATATTGAAATTGATTTACGGCAACAACTGGGAGAAACGTCTGTACCGCCTAAAATTGAACCGATCGATGGGGTGTTGATGTAATTGTTGGCTGATATGTCCTTTGGATTTTTCTGTTCGTGCACTCACCAAGTGATGCGTATGACTTTGATGCGATTGCGCACCGCAATGATCATGTATGACCCATATTCCCCCTCGAATTTTTCTGACGTGTAAGGACTCACCCCCGAACGAACAATGCTCTCAGGGGTGAGTCAAGGCTTGTCGTTATAGCCGTTTTAATTATAGCGAAACCCCATATGGTGCAGACGAATTGACAGCATGTACATAGTGCAACAACACACGTCGTACAAGCGGATGTTCAAAGGTACGGCTATCACTTCCGCATATTTGAAGTGAGGCATCACGCGGGGTTAGTTGATGTGCCTCAGTTGGAACTTATTTTGATTCGCTAATGCCGATGTCTTCGATCAAGTCTTCCGCCTTTTAAGTAGCCGCGATGGTTCCGGTGTCCTCCAAAATATCTTGGTCTATACGTATGACGATCATAGTACCGATACGCGAACGGGGATGGGGCAAAATAATGTCGGTGTCCAAAGTGTCTCCTGAAGTGTCTCTTTGGGCCTCGGAATCCATGTCGATGTCCACTAATACCCAGGTGAAGGCCTCCAGGACTCACATGAATAGAGACGCCAGCCAAATGAATGGCTGCCGTATATGTTTTCTTCCCTTCTCCTGCCCAAGCAGGTGAAATTATTCCTACCGTCAAAAACAGCAGGCCGGTGAGAATGGAAGTTTGGCCTAAGCCGACTTGTTGTGAGAGGGCAGGTCGCGACACAAGTCCTGTTCCAGTCGAAAGCAATTGACGTGTGTTCATGCTGTACCTCCTTTTGTCATGATTGAGATCAATTCACTATATCCATATTCATTTTACTAGTCAATTTGACATGTATTATGAAGTCTTTATGCTAGCTAACAAAGTAATTTTAATAACAGTTACAATAACTTGCGTATTGACTTTTTACGTAGTATGCATTAATATTTTTTAATGCAAACGAAGTTATGAGGTGTAATTGATCTACGTGGAAATTGAAGGGATCTGAGTGTGAAAAGATTTTCTGATAAAGAAATCATGCGCTATATCGAGGCGGTCAATAAAGAGGCGGCGCAAGAATGGCTCACCGCATTTGCACGTGAGCCAAAGCTTCAGCAGAGTTACTATTGGACATTATTTTCGGAATTATTTTTGAAACAAAGGAATCAGATACCAGTTTCCATGAGTGATGCGGAAAAAATCATTCCTCAATTGTCGGCCTCGCAAGCACGACGGGCCATTCAGAATGCGAAAGATGCAAAATATCTAGAGATACAAGCGACTGGGACGCGCACGAAAAATGTGCAACTGACTTCGAAAACCGAGGCCATTATTCGAAAGACCAGTGCGAAAGCTCTCAAAAGCATGGAAGAAATTTTTAGGCAATCCTAAAACACACGGAAATGCGTTCAATGTTCTACGCACTATGATTGTTCTTAACTTTGATGACATGATATCCTTAATGAGACAGTAATGGGGGCTAAATCATGAAGACATCTCACACTTCTGACATCTCTCAAGGGCGGAAAAAACTGATTCATGGAATAGTGCTCTGTAGTCTCGTGCTCTTTTCATTTCCAGTACGTGCAGCTGAACAACCTCTCCCTTGGCAATGCACGTCTTATACATATACCGGGGCATCTCAACATGATTGCATTCAGTCTCTTTCAGACAATCAAGAAACAAAGATTGATAAATTGGAAAGGCAACTGAAGCGTCAAGAGATCATACTTCATGAACTTCAAGAGAAGATGAGCCGACAAACTCGAAGGCATGATCGTTATGCTCGAGAATATCCTCCTTCTTATGAGTTTATTCCTCCCCCTCCCGTGGGATTTGGTCCGTCCCCTATCTACGGCTATGGCCCACCATTTGGGTTTGGGTTTGGTCCACTTCCCTTTGTCCCTTCTATCGGGATCATCATTGATTGAGATTCAAGGAATGTCTAGGAGGGGGTGATGGACGCCCTCTGTTCGCTTGCCTTGCCTCAGTTCTATTTTAAAAAATCCACATTGTTTTTGCTTCGTCGTCTCGCTCCGAATCGTCAACGGAAATTCACAAAAGCCACATCCGGAATTCTTATTTCTATTTGACAGAAATAAGACGTTTTAATGTATCGGAAGATCGGGATGCTCAAGGAAGACTGAGACCGGAAATTTTTCCCCGGTCTTGGTATGGCGAAGAGTGCGCTTCAGCACAAAGTCGAAGAGGAGAGGGTTGAAGTCGTATATTTCATTGAGTGATTCACGTTCTTGAGCCGTAATATATCCAGCCGATTCAAGCGTTCGTGTTTGAATGACGATGTTAACCGCCGGAAGAGGATAGTCGCTGCCGTTTATTAAGTTGGCGTGAATGGAGCTGTTGCCGAGAACTTTGTCGAGATGATCTTTTCGGTTGTCTTGCGTTAACGCAGAAATATCAGCGAACAGCAGGTGTGCATACCGTGGTTCTTCAAGCATGTCGATTGCGAGATCAATGTAGGGAGTCTCAGGCGTACAGATTGCTGCGTCTTCTTCTGTGCATTCTCCTAAACTTGCGACGTGGGCCATCACTACTTTGACACCCATATCCAATGGTTTTTTCAAAAAAAGTGGGTTGCCGAGATGTTGAAATTCTTCCGCTTCCGTGGCTTTTTCGTCACCCGTATGCGAGATGAGCGTTATATCGTAGTCACGCATGATCCGATAGTACGCTTCGAGTTGCTTGTTCATGCGTTCAGATGCCGGGTGAATACCCATGGCGTTGGGTAGCCATTTGACAAATCGGGCTCCTTGCTTGGCGTAGTCTGATAAGGCGTCGACGGCATCGGTTCGATAGGGGTGAATGGAAATGATGGGAAAGAAGAGGTCTGGGTCAGACTCGACCTTGCTCATGACGTAGGCATTGGGTACATGAAATGTGCTCAATTCTTTAATTGGGCGGCCTTCTTCATTGTGGAAATAGTCAAAAGCCATAATGCCAAACATTCCATGTTGCGGCATAAATTCGATTAGGGTTTTGAGGCGTGTAAGATATTGATCGTCAGCCTGATCTTCATCCGTGATGGCGGCTGCACTCTTATAGACTTGAAACTGGATATAATGGATGAGTCCGCCAAATGGCGATTGCCATCCTTCATTCACAAAGGTTCCATTTAACTCTGTATTCATTCCAAGCAGGTGAATGTGATAGTCACGGAGTTGTGCCGGGTCGATTCCTTCGAATGCCTGTTTCATGAGAGTTTTCGCGTCAGTGCCCAACTCTTTTTCTAGTTCTTGAGGTTCGTGTTCAAAGGCCCCGCCAATGAGGTTGCAGCTGAGAAAAACGGTACTGATAAGCAACAAGAATACTGTGCAAAAGAGTGTCTTGAGGTAGGTCATATTCTCGTTTCCTGAAGTCACGAATGACTTGTTATTCTATAGAGCACGCCAGCCTGACATCACACATCGTTGTGCGATGAGAGGGACAAAGCGTTGAATATCATTGGCGATGGTATTCATGAAATCTTCAGCAAGATGTTGGTTCGTAAAGCAGTCATAGATATCGTCCAGAAATCCTCCACGTAATAACGGATGGTGGAGGAAGGCCTGCCCCCCATCTGTCTCAACTTCGAGAGGGTATTCGTTAACCTCCACGCGTTCCAGGCCTATTTCTGTCAGCCATTGTTTAGCATCCTTCGCCGATGGTCGTTCTTCTCGATATTCAGTTAATGCTCTTCGCTCTGCGTCCAGCCCTTGGTGTGCCATTTCTTGATCCACATGTTGCCAGAGGGAATCAAATGTCCCGAGAGATGGAAACGTCAACACCAATTGTCCTCCGGGTTTGAGAAACGACGTTAACTGTTGGAGTGCTTCTTTTCGATGTGGGCGAAAGAACATAAACGATAAGTTTCCGGTAATGCGATCAAATACCTCAAAGTCTGAAGGGAGTTGTCGTATATCGCCTTGCCGAAACTCAAGCCATGGAAAATGTGGACCCTGATAGGTTCGAGCTCGAACCAATTGAGCCTCACTAATATCGAGCCCAACAACTTTTCCCGTCTGACCGACGTGATGAGCAAGGTGAAATGTTGGTAATCCACTGCCGCATGCAATGTCTAAAATCGTGATCCCTTGTGTGAGGTCTAATTGTGATAACAGACGTTCGGCAAATGGTGTTGACCAATAATCTTTCTGAGGCAGCTCAGTTAACCAGGGTGGAGGGATGGGGAAACGATGGGGTTGAGGCGTTGGCATGATCATGAATTTCGATGTTTTTAGAGAAATCGTTGACCTCAGGGTTTAATCATTAGTAGCGAATCCAATTGCTTGCAAGCTGATAGGCTTGGACACGATAAGCTGGAAGCCTTGCATTCTTCACAGACTTTCAACGTCAATCTTTCAATAAGCCATCTAACATACGGTTTAATGGTGTCCAAGTCCAGTTGAATGAGAAAAGGAAGCCTCGGAGCCGATTGTTGCATGTCTCTCGCCGGGCTGGAGTGGGTGCCAATGGTGAGAACGGTTAGGATTTACTGACAACGATTGACGTCTTCTATCACGTCTTGGATAGCAACATTATACAAGTTGGCACGTTATCGTTTTGGTATAACTGAAATGGCTATAACATCGTGAAGTGCTTATTTGTTGCATAGGTTTGTTACGTGAGGATCCCTGCCTAGCCATGCGGTTGATCGTGTGATGGCATGAAACACTTGGCTACGGCCCAAGATTCTTCATTCGGAATTGAATGATTCATGTCTGAACGAGGCGCGAGTGGTCATAAGGATAGAGCAAGCAATCTAAGGATGCAATGAGATATTTCTGAGTTTCCACTAAAAAGCAACAACTTAAGTTTAAAAAATAACAACCGAGATAGAAAATATATCTTAAGTATTCAAGAGGAGGAAACGTCGAGACCGCGTTTGGTCAGTGTTGCTGCTATGGTTATCAAGCAGAAATCAATCAATGGAATGCAGGTCCTAAGTTTAATCGGGAAACTAGATATTTTTTCAAAAAATAGTTTCAACGAGACTATTGCTTATCACCGGGAGCAAGGGATAAAAGGCCTCATTCTTGATCTACGTGGGGTGACGTTCATTGATAGTGTTGGTATTGGGGCTTTGGTCTCGGCCGCAAAGACATTTAAGCAAATGAAAGGAAAAGTTGTACTCGTCAATCCTCAAGAGACCGTTAAACAAATCTTGGAGCAAATGAATATCATTCAATTAATTCCGATATTTACTGCAGACGAAACGTATTCAAGCTTTTCTACACTTTCCTGATCCTTCCATCAGCCTTTCATAGTGTATTGACACGTTCACGACTAGAGCTGTTCTACAGTTGTATGGTTGTGTAATTGGGCTTTTTCTTCCTTTCTTGTCGTCGTTATTTCATGTTGTAGGCCATTGGTATTTTTTCTTGTGAGACGGTGTTTCACCACCAATTTGTCATCTCATCCCCAATGCCGAAGAATTTCTTCACCGTTGAATTGAAAATTTTATGGATGAATCTCTATGATTCTTGTGGTACTTTAATGCACTCACCATCGAATCATCGGAATGTTAGGAGGAAAAATATGAAGAGGAAATGGGTGTGTCTTGAGGTTATTGGAATTGTCCTGTTCGTCACATTACATCTTCAGCATTATGCGAATGCGGCAGACCCAAGGATGGAAGAAATCATTGATGTATTGAAGTCGAGCATTGAAAATATTGAAAAAAGTCAATATGGGGCCGTCTCGGCAGATTTGGACTATGCTAATCAATTATGGAGTGAACAAAAAGGTATCTTATTGTCAGGTTGTATCGTAAAAACCGTTCCAGCCTGGTCTAGTGAAAAAGAGCCAACCATCCAAACGGCCGGCGCTGCAGCCTTTGGGGGAGGGACGACGATTGAACAAAAGTTACTGAATAAGAGCCATTCCTTAAAAATTCAAATTTTGGTTTCACCCGTTGCTTCAGGATTGGGTGCACTCTTCAGTAATCCCGCACTGTTGGGGGCTGGAAAAGGCCGAGTTCGTCGTTTTGGAGACGGAGTGACGGCTCATGTTGAATCTGACAAAATTACCGCAAAGGTTGGAAATGCCGTCGTGACATGGGCTGGGAAGCTGGCTCCTCAAGCATTGTGGCAAATCGCAGATCAAAGCGTTGATCGAGATTGTGTGAAGGACCTGTCATAAAGGACTAGTTGACATTCAAGTTGCTCAAGAGGAGACAGTTTCATAACTAAGGGTAGATTCTTAAGAACGTTTTGAGTAGCATTGAATGGATACCCTGACAGCTAGACGTCTTCAATGAAATATAATGAGTTGTATTTATTCTTGTGAAAAATTAAATGGTGCGAGAAAGGAGAGGGTGTAGCTATGAGACATTTTCAGAAGGTGACTGTCAATGTGTTCGTTTTAGGATTTCTGGTCTGGACGATGACTGGATGTAACGCGTTACATACGTCTATTGCGAAAAAGGATCTGGATGTTCAAACCAAAATGAGTGACACTATTTTTCTTGATCCAGTAGGACCTGATAAAAAAGTGATTTTTATTGAAGTTCGAAATACCTCAGACAAAGATAATTTTGACAT
>BQIX01000175.1 GCA_021604145.1 Nitrospirales bacterium | reverse complement strand
CCAGATACTCTCTCGCATCTGCTGAAACCCAATCACGCCTAATTTCCATAAATGCCGAAAAAACAGCACTTCAATTGAGAGGCCGGGGATTAAGGTGTTGTCAACATCGAAAAAAGCGCCAATCCAATTTTCTTGGTATTCGGGCGAAGGGAGCTGCGATGACGAATTTTGCATGAGAAAATTATGAAAACGTTTAAAATGAATAGATCAACCAACTATAAGAATCTCTAAATTTTACTTGCGCCTCAGTTCGTTGACAAGGGGAAAAAAGGGATTCATAATGGGCCCAGTGCCGAAGTGGTGGAATGGCAGACACGCACGTTTAAGGGGCGTGTGGCGCAAGCCGTGCGGGTTCAAGTCCCGCCTTCGGCACCAAAAATTCTTTGATCACAAATGCCCTCCGGTTTCAAAAATACCCGAATCGCAACAGAAGAAGATTTGGTGGGACTTGAACAAGGGGTTTTGAAGGGGGGAATATGTCCCCTTCATGAGGTGACCGGAGCGTAGCGGAGGCACGAGGGGGCGTGGCCCCCTAAGTGGGAGCAGGACCCAGGCTTCCGCTCATGTGACTTCAAGTTCCCGCCTTCGGCACCAAATCTTTCTTTCTCCCAACACACTCTCCGTCTTTTCATACTTCCCGCAAAACAATTTGAATGATAATCCCTCCTTTTGATCGGACGTGTTCGCGTACAAATTAGATGCAGTTGTCGACAGGCCAAATTGACGGCTGAAAAGAAGTGGTGTAGTATTTGTGTGGTATACTGTCATGGTATTACTTTTTGGATTTGGAGGGAAGTATGAGTACGAGTCGAATGACCGAAAAAGGCCAAATCACTATACCGAAACTGTTGCGAAACCGACTAGGGCTACACCCTGGCGACGAAGTTGAATTGAGGGAGGTGAAAGATGGAATTCGAGTACAAAAGAAAGCATCACCACCCCGCTTTGCAAAATATCGAGGTTTTTTAAAACCGCTAAAAGGAAAAACCTCTGATGAGCTTGTTGAAGATATGCGTGGCCAATGATTACGGCAGTTGATACCAATATCCTTCTTGATCTACTCATTCCCGGTTCTTTGAATGGTAAGGATGCTCAGCGTCAATTAGATGACGCGAGTGAAAAGGGCCAGGTAATCCTTAGCGAAATCGTTTTAGCCGAACTTGCTGCACATTTCCCGAACTCTCATGTATTGGAGGCATTTCTCGCTGATACTAGACTTGAACTTCTTCCGGGAGACCAAAAAGTTTGGGTTCGTGCTGGTCAGGCCTGGGGAGTGTATGCCAAACGTCGAAAGACTGTCATGGTCTGTGCGAAATGCGGGCGGAGTCAACAGTTTTCCTGTATCCAGTGCCAAGCTCCCTTACGGACTCGACAGCATATCGTAGCTGACTTTTTGATAGGGGCGCATGCAGAACTTCAAGCTGATCAACTGCTGACCCGCGATCGTGGATATTATCGCTCCTATTTCCCCAATCTTTCCCTCATCTCGTAATTGCTTTCTAAACTATCCCTTTTTCGAGTAAACAACTGCCGCAATCTTCGCACTTCTTCCTGACGTAGCAGGTACGACTATTCAGCACTGACCACTGCGCATACCCCGTTTTCACTCGTTGCCTTTTAAGTGCATGTGCACTACGCTTAATTCTCACAATCACACAACGCTTCCTTCCGATTCTCGCCCTCGCCCTGTTCAGGGAGAGGGAAGGATGGGGGTAACGCGCAATCGAACTGAAAAGGCCTGATGATTAAAGCCTGAAAATACTATCTGTAATTCTTTATGCCGTCTGTCTTTCTCAGCTACGCCAGCCAAGATGAAGCCTATGCGAAATCCTTGGAACAAGGATTAACTGAGCACGGCATCACCGTCTGGCGGGACAAAACCAATCTTCATGCCGGCGAGCGATGGCCTAAGCGTCTAGGCGAAGCTATGGCCGATCAAAATTTCTTTCTTCTTCTCTGGTCACATGCAGCGGCACAATCCGATTTTGTCGAATTGGAATGGAATATCGCCATGGCTATGAGAATTTCGAAGAAACCAAAATTTTCATTCATCGTGCCGATGAATTTGCATCTACCAGAGCATGGCTCTTAACATTTATTGATGGATTTGAAAGGCAAGACAAGGCTACGATGTTGGCAACTGTTCAGAACGCTCAGTCCCAATTTGTCGCGGCGATGAGTGGTAATGTTCAGTGATAATTGCAACATAATGAATAGAGGCACAACTCGTTTGAGGTTAGTAGAGACTATTCATTTTTGATTGGACGGTTCGGCCTCCTTACCAATCCATGTTGTTTCACCTGACTTAGCTGAAGTAATTTTCTCAAGAAGTTCGGGCACGAGCATCTTGAGGTTAGAAAGGCGATTTGATGGTGCACAGAGGACTATCACTGCGACGCGAAAAGAAGATAGGTTTTGCTGGAAAGAAAGGTTTCGATCGACGGTGACAAAAACATCGAACTCCTCAGAGGCTAAGGCAAGCAACTCCCCATTCTTTATCGTGGCCCACCCCATTTGGCGTGCGGTCTTAACTTCATGGCCAACCAGATTTCGAGAAAGACGCCAATCGACACATTCGTCGAGTAGAACTTTCACAATACGGCAGCGAGGACTCGATCTTTCGCCTCTTCAAGAAATGCTATGACCTGTTCGCGTGAAACGGTAGGAAATCCTTCAAGAAAATCGTCAATCGATTCTCCGGCCTCTAAATAATCAAGGAGTGTCTGAACCGGTACGCGAGTTCCGAAAAAGACCGGCGTGCCACCCATCACATCTGAATTGGAAGAAATAAGGTGTGAGGCCATACAAATAGCCTACCTGAGCTCAGGGACACTTGCAATCTATGTGTGTCCGCAATGGGAGCCAACATTGTGTGAGCAGGACGAAAAGATTAAGGCGATATGAAACATGGAAAAGACAAAATGCTGGTTGACAAAATCATGATGACAGTTTCTTTTACTCAAATATTGGATCTCGTATTCCTCTTTACACTTCCTACTCATATCCTGGTTTTCGCCTATCTTTAAAAAATGGGCATCTCTAAATACTGCTGACAATTCTTTCGTCTTGTGGCATAAGTTTTTGGCAAGGAGGACGACGCATGACTACATCGAACCACCTGGGATTTTTTGACCTGTCCACTCGCTACGAGACCCTGACTCAGCAAGGCGGCCCGCTCAACTTGTTCAGCACATCTCGACCTTGTAACGATTGGCAGCGAATGTACCGTGCAGCAGTAACAGATTCATCAGTAAAAAGATGTCGTCTCTGAGAAATCTTCTGAAGCCGCAACTGCATGATTCCTCGTTTAAATCGATATTGTGAATCATCTCCAGCGAAGCAGGCCTCAATCAAATTCTCAATATTTGGTGAAGTTTTTAGATACTTTGTAGCTGATTTCCTGGTTTGTAGCCTTTTCGACCTCTAACCGGGCACCTTTATAATTAACAACGTTACCCTCATTAAGATCCATGGTGAAGTTGGTGGTAAAAGGCGCTGAAATTCGATCACGAGTAAATTCGCGATAGGTAAAATTCAGGATATTTCCAGCTTTACCGTTATATTCGATAATTTGCTGCACGGCGCTGGGTTTTGAACAGGTACTATCAGGCTTATAGGTATAGCTGCCAAATGAATTATCAAAACAGCCTGACCAAAAATCGTCAATGCAGATTTCATTGTCAGATTTTTTATAGCTTACGACACTCCCAAAACCGCGGACTCCACCAACAAAGTTTATAAACCGAATGGCCCTGCGATCAAAACTAAAGAACTCTGTCGAGTTGGGGCCGTAGCGGCAGAATGTTGCATTTTCAATTTCCGCATACTTTCCTGTAATTTTATCGACCTCCAACACATCGGTTCTAAAGCCTTTGCCCTGCATTAATAATCGGTCACCGAGGTAGGCGGTGCTGGGAACGTTGAGTGGGGGATAGGAAATATTCTGGTAGGCAATATCTGGCGTACTTGAACAGCCTGAAAACATTAATAATATCACCAATACCGCAAGTAATTTAGGCATCATCTATTCCTTTCTGCTATTCACTCGATAAATGGCTTCGCTTTTCCGTGAACGACGTATATGTCGGTTAAACAAATCCCATGTCGATGTCCATCTAATGCGGATATCCAAACTAAACCACTTTTGAGGGTTTTAACAAGCCAAAATTGCCGACAGGGGGAATTGAAATAAATTACCAGTGCGTATCCTTGTCGTAATAGCCGTGTCTCCACCGCGCATCTCGGCAGGTCACTTCTAAGGATTCACAATACCAATGGGGTGAGATCGCTATCCCTGGTTATCAATGCGAACGTGTAAACGATTGAGATTTACGCTTCATCGATTGATCAAACTGCGTTGATCTAAAGGGATGATTCATTTTGCTGATCAGTTTTTTCTTGCCTGGTGAATCAAAGCGGTCAATAACGCTATCGCATAGGGCTTTGTCGGCTCTATGTCTAATACTTGCAGTCAAAATGACTGTGTGTTAGATGATCTCTATGTTTAGAATCTCAATGGAACGGCTTGCGTCGCAGCAATTTCAGAAGGTCACAATGTGGTTCTGTTTGTGTCTTCTGTTGTTTCAGGCATCGTGTGCCTCCACACCCGGCTCATCATCTACAGTGCGCGATTTTCAAGTTGGTCAAATCATTGAGGTGAAGACAGGAAGACTTGTTGAATTTGAAGATCTCAAAACGGAATTGACGAACGCTGATGTCATCTATATTGGCGAGGAGCACTATACGCCATCCCATATTGATGCGGCGGTTCAGGTTTTAGAGACGTTAGTGACTTCCGGTCACAAGCCGGCATTAGCGATGGAAATGTTTAGTTGGGATGGTCAACCGGCACTCGATCAATATACGCAGCAGCATGGTCTGACTGAGGCGCAATTTCTGAAGGACTCGCACTGGGAAGAAAATTGGGGGTCTGATTTTACCGGCTATGAACGGTTAGTCAATTTTGCGAAGGAGCATCGGCTTCCGCTCTATGCTCTTAATCCTCCACGTTCGTTGGTGCGAATGGTTTCCAAGCAGGGTCTTCAGGCAGCGTTGGTTAATCCAGCGATGGATAAATGGGGAGTGAAGAAAGGTATTTCTTTGAAAGATCCTGAATATGAAAAAGTCATTTTTAAACCTATAGAACTTTGTCATCCTGGATTGCCTAAAAAAATGTACGACAGATATTATCAAGCCTCCATCTTTCGAGATGAAGGTATGGCCAAGGTGATTACTGGGTATGTAGACGAGAAGTCTCAGGACCAGGGTCCGTTGGTCAGTTACACTGGTGGTGGCCACATTCAGTATAAGGTTCCCGTTCCCAAACGAGTGAGGCGAGATGCGTCTTCGACGCTCAAGGATGTTTCGATTTACCTTATCGCTTTAGACCCTGTAAGAGAAGAGGAAGTGCAGGAAGCGATTGATGAAGGCATTGCCGATTACATTTGGTTGAGAGCATTAGGTCCTAACGGTCCACAACCCCGTTGCGGTTAGAAAAAGCGTCGCTCGGGCCTGTGCGCTGAAGCGCTTGGCACGTAAGCGTGAAGCGTATCTCGAATTTTGTCAAAGACACAGGGCGTCTTCCTCTGACTCGCGACCAGCCTTTGATTCCCTCTGTTGATTTTTGGCTTCTTGATTCATCAGAATACAAAATTCGTTGTTGTTTGACTATTTAGAAGGAGGAACAATGGGAGATCCGATTATTATTCCCCAAAAACTACCGTACATCATGGAAATGGAACCTGGGACCTACTATTGGTGCAAATGTGGTCGATCAAAAACCCAACCCTTTTGTGACGGATCCCACACCGGAACCGAGCATACGCCAATGGAAGTTGAGCTCAAGGAGGCTAAACGGGTTGCATGGTGTGGCTGTAAACACACAAAGAGGCCGCCTTTTTGCGACGGTACCCATTCACGAATTGAGGAGTAGCAAGCAAAGACGACTGGCTCTTTTATGTGTCGGTTTGCGAGAATTTTTTGAAAAGTTCAAAGTAATCAGTATCTTATGATCTTATTGATTGGTTAGGGTACGGACATATTACGAAGATGAGAAATTGAGGCCTGGTTATTGCGAAAGACCTCTTAAGTTTTATAAAATTCCAACCTGATTAAGATCCAATCTTAATGTATCATTAGAAACAAAGATCACAAGGGAGGACCCGCAATGAAAGGCATATCAAAAGGCTTATTGGGATCGGTGATGGCTATGGCACTGAGTGCCTCTCCGGCATTGGCCAATGCACCAGGTGGTGGCTATGAAGGTATTACGGCAATGTATGTGGGCTTTATCGCTGCCATCCTCGGATACGGCGTATACGACATCTTCTTTAAAAAGTCATAAAGTCGTTCCGACAAGAAGTTTTTCAAGTTCTCAAACCTTCCAGATCTGCGTGTTGTCAGGTCTGGAAGGTTTTTTTTATGTCTGCTTCACTATGACGCTACGATGTGGTTGTGGCATTGGTTTTCAGTAACGGCTCTAAAAACGTAATGAGATTTTCCACAATGACTTTATACCCTTCACCCGTCGGATGGATGCCGTCTGCTTGATTGAGCATTCGATGTGCGGCGACCCCTTCTAAGAAAAACGGCATAAAGGCGACGTCAAACTCGTTGGCCAATTGAGGAAAAATCTCTGCAAATTGCGATGTGTAGTTGAACCCGTAGTTTGGGGGAATTTTCATTCCTGTCAGTAAAACGGTTACTTGAAGATCCGTGAGGCGTCGAAGGATCTTTTGAAGATTCTCATAGATGGTTTTGATGGGTTGCCCGCGAATCCCATCGTTGGCGCCTAATTCGATAATGACAATACTGGGTTGGTTTTTCAGTATCCAGTCCAAACGACGAAGCGCACCAGCGGTCGTATCGCCGCTGACACCCGCGTTCACGACACGATAGGGATATCCAGCTTGATCTAAATGCCGTTGCAGCCGAGACGGGTACGACTCTTCCGGTGGAACTCCAAGTCCGGCGGTTAAGCTATCACCAAATGCGACAATTCGTGGTCGTTCACTTTCGATTGGGTTGGTCGCTTGTGTGAGAGAACGTGTTGTCGTTACTGCAGCAGAATCTGTGTGTTGGGTAGAGTTATCTGCAGAAGAAAAAGGCCTAGGGGTTTGCAATGTCTGCTCGTCTGCGGTATCGCATCCAGAAAAGACCATGCAGATTGCGCATAATATTGGTATCATAAAAATTAAGAGTCTGCGGGAGTCCATACTGTTTTTTATGATTGACCCTACTTCTATGCTCGCGATGGTGTTCAGTCTACGTTCTGTGTGCATCTGTCCTTCGTATTGGCCTTTCTCTTTTACCATATCGAATTTATGATTGTTGTCCAGAGTCTTGTGATGGAATTGAGGGCAGGGAGTCA
>BQIX01000174.1 GCA_021604145.1 Nitrospirales bacterium | reverse complement strand
TGAAAAATCAAGGCCCGGTATCTCCACGCTTTGTGCTTCTTTTGATCGAAGCCGCATTTCTATTCGGTGATCCGTTTTATTGTAGAGTGCCACATGATCAAAGGCGTCAGGATTGAGTGTGGCTCCGAACATTTCGTGCATAACGTTCAAAATGTTTTTATTGAACGCAGCCGTGACGCCAGCCGAATCATTATAAGCGGCTTCAATACGTTTGATGCTCGTTTCCAATTGCACTCCTAACAGGAAGAAATCTCCGGAAGCCATTTCAGCATGAAGGGATGAGACAAAATTGAGCGCAGATCGAGAATCGAGATTCCCAATTGTTCCTCCCAAAATCACGACAAGTCGTCGGCCACCGTCAGGGATATGTTCAAGATGAGTCAAGAAATCTCCCACAACCCCATGGACATGCAGACCTTTATATTCTTTGACGAGTTCCTGAGCTACGCGTCGAACAATTCCTTCACTCACGTCAAAAGGGACATAAAATCGTAATTGATTAGCCTGGGCCATCGCATCAAGTAAGACTCGGGTTTTCGTGGCGGCGCCTGACCCCAGCTCAACCAACTCTTCAGCTTTGGTCAAACTCATGATTTGATCGGCATATTGATTGAGGAGATGTCGTTCTGTTCGTGTTTGATAATATTCGGGAAGTTCGCAAATGGCCTCAAACAATTCAGAGCCACGATCGTCATAGAGATATTTTGTTGGCAATCTGCGAGGCGTTGACTCAAGACCTTTTCGTATTTCCAATTGAACGCTCGTGGGTGTCTCATCGCTCACATGGACATCAATAATGATATTCTGTGATTCTGTCGTACAGTCCATACTTCCTCCTCATGGGGGTGTGTCGTTGAATGTGAGACGATTGAGTTAATTGAGGGAACGAGGGTAAGAATCCGTGAGAAGGTTGTTGCGTAAGAAGCTTTGGTTCATGAGATGATCGGCAAAACATGTTGATGTTGCCAATGGTACGTATACTGCAAAAATTATCATACTTCCCTTACAGACCTTGGTTGTCGCATTTGGCTATAGTGATTTGCGGGAAATAAAGAAAACGTCGACAAGAGGGACAATCACCGACGAGGAATAATTGATCGAATAGGGATAGTATAAAAGGGAATGGAAATTGATGCAACTCTTCTTTTTTTTCGAGCAGCGCCAGTGTTCATCGTCTCTATCTTGCTATAATTCCCTTTGGTTGAACCCAGCGTTCAACGACGCTGAGTATTCCATCGACAATCAGAGCCAGAAGTGCTGCAGGTAATGCTCCGGACAAGATGAGCGTGGTATTGGCGAGTTGAAGCCCTGACACAATTGGAACGCCTAGCCCGCCGGCACCGATGAATGCTGCTAATGTTGCTGTGCCCACAGTTATGACGGCAGAGGTTCGTATGCCTGCCATAATAACCGGTGCTGAGAGGGGAAGGCGTACCCATGAAAGAATTTGCCACTCGGTCATGCCGAGTGCTTTCGCAGCTTCGACCGCAGACGGGGCGGTATCTCGCAGTCCCGAATAGGTGTTGCGGAGAATTGGAAATAATGAATAGAGCCATAAGGCTATAATGGCCGGAAGGGCACCTATCCCAAATATTGGAATCATAAAAGCTAACAGCGCGATCGATGGAATTGTTTGGGTCATCCCAATCAGACGGATCAGGGGTTCTGCAAGGACTCGTTGGCGTTCCAGCATGAGGCCGAGCGGAACGGCGAGAAGGATTCCTAAGCCCAATGCTAATCCAGCGAGGCTGATATGTTCGACCAAGTGAGATGCCAGAACATGTTTCTGTTCCCATAAATACGGAAATAGATGTGTGGATGTCGAAGATTTTGAAGAAGATACCTGTTTTGCTTTTTGAAAAAGTCCGATGGAGACGAGCGCATCATGGGCGACATGTTTGACGGAATCTCCCTTCTCTTGAAGCCGAAGGTTGAGCGTTTGCATTGATTGGGTATCGAAAGAATTGGTGAGTGAAGCGAGGGTGGTTCCAAGTTGAGGGAATTGTTCCAGGCTCTCGCCTCGAATTAACACGGCGGCCTCATAAGGTGGAAAGAAATGCCGGTCATCTTGTAAAACCGTTAAATCATAAACGGCAAGTCGCCCATCAGTTGTGTAGACATCAAGCACATCCACCTCGCCGGTATCGATAGCTTGATATTTGATCGTCTGTTGCATGGTCACAATTTCTTTAAAGGCAAGGCCATATTCTCGCTGCAATCCAGGAATCCCATCAGGACGTTGGACGAATTCATAGCCCAATCCTGCTCGCAGTGTTGAAGAAATTTTTGTCAGATCAGAAATTGTGCGGAGATTCAATTGTTCAGCCCGGGATTTTGAAACGGCTAAGGCGTACGAATTTTCAAATCCTAGCGGACTCATCCACACCAGATTCCATTGTGACAAAAATTCAGCACGGACGTGGTTGAGTGTATCTTGCGGGCTTTTCATATGAGGTTGCCCGAGGATGCTCACCAACCCTGTTCCGGTGTATTCGGGGTATAAATCGATAGATCCAGACTTGAGTGCTTCAAACGCAACTTGTGTGCCGGCTAGTCCCAAGCGACGAGTCACGATGATATCAGTTTTCGCTTCAATGAGTTGGGCCAGTATTTCTGCGAGCAGTCGATTTTCCATGAAGTTTTTTGACCCAACCACGAGACGTTTTTCAGACGTTGGAGTTTGCGCATCTGATGCGTATAGCCATACTGGAGCGAGGATGAACAAAAATGGACAGAGATGCAACGCGAAACGTGCCAGCATCATCATGAGTTTCCAGGTCTATGGGGCGAGTACATGATTCAGCAGGCTTTCGACATATGTGTTCGTTGGGCAATCCATGAGTTCTTTCGGTGATCCAACCTGCATGATCCGTCCTTGTCGCAACACAGTGATTCGATCTCCGAGACGAAAGGCTTCACGAAGATCATGGGTGACGAGAACCATGGTTTTGTGAAGACGTTGTTTGAGATCTAAAAACTGATTTTGTATGTCGATTCGCGTGAGGGCATCAAGAGCACCAAAAGGTTCATCTAACAGCACGATGTCCGGGTTGCCAGCCAGTGCCCTTGCGACGGCGACCCGTTGTCGCTGGCCCCCTGAAAGTTCGGCGGGAAAGCGTGCCAAGTATTTCTCTGGGGCCAGACTTACGAGCTCAAGCATGGCCTTGATTTGAGCGTGACATTGATGGGGAGACCATCCAAGCAATGTCGGGACGAGACCGATGTTTTGTTCGACCGTCCAGTGTGGGAGAAGCCCGCCATCTTGTTGGACATAGCCAAGCCGTCGCCGCAGTTCAATAGGGTTTTGATGATTGACGCTCTTGTCTTGAATGCGAATTTCGCCGGAAGTCGGTTCGTCTAGACGGTTGAGTAGCCGTAACAGCGTGGTTTTCCCCGACCCACTCTCACCAATAAGTGCCATGGTTTCTCCAGTCTGCACAGTCCAATTAATATCCTGTAATGCAGAGGTCCCATTAGGAAACTGTTTTGTGACATGACGGGCTTCAAGTGCAAGGTTAGACATAAGCAAAGTGTGAAGAAACGTCACATGGGTGACACATCTGAGAGATGGACTACTGATGACGATGACCGTGAATGCGATATTCATGATCAGAATACCAAGGACAGTCTTGTGTAGCCAGAGATCGTACAAAGATATCAAGAATCATCTCATGTTCGCGAAAAGAATATTTTCTTGAAATATTGTCACGTTCCTGTAAGCTTTGCTACCCTCATAGTGTTGGCATCTGTTGATAGATGCCACGCTACGATGAGCTTAGTGGCATGACCCCCTTTGAGGGGTTTTTTATTGATAGCTTCATACTCTGTGTGTTTTGTCTGCGTGTAAGGAGGAGCTTATGATTTCTTCAGCTGTACTCCCTGAGGCGTTACATCAAGTTCGTTCATATATGGATGAGATGTTTTCACTCATTCATCCTGCCTCGTTTTATGAACGGGGAATTCCAGAGCGTCATCGGCTGATTTTTTATCTGGGACATGTTGAGGCCTTTGATTGGAATCAAATTTGTCGATGGACACTCGGTAAGTCATCATTTCACGAAGAATTTGACCAATTGTTTGAAGCTGGAATTGATCCCGAACGCGGGACGGTGCCGCTTGATCAACCTGCTGACTGGCCATCGCTTGATGAAGTATTGGAGTACAATCGTCGAGTACGAGAAGAAATAGACCGCAGTATTGATGAGGCCCCTACCGATATCATACATATTGCCATCGAGCATCGATGGATGCATGTTGAGACGACCGCCTATATTTTCCATCAGCTTCCTCAGAGTGCAACCTTACCCCGGACTTTGCCGTCGTCTTTGATGAATCCGCCTCCTGTGCATGAAATGGTTGAAATTCCCGAAGGATTAACAACTCTTGGGAATGATGTGTCTGACAGGTTTGGTTGGGATAATGAGTTTGATGGATATGAGGCCACTGTCCCAAGATTTTCTATCAGTAAATACAAGGTTACGAATGGTCAGTATCTTCAATTTGTTCTCGATGGTGCAGTGCCTCCATCGTTTTGGGTGCAACGCGGGGATGCGTGGTTTCTCCGAACCATGTTTGGCGAATGTCCGTTGCCCCTCGATTGGCCAGTCTATGTCTCGCAGCGAGAGGCGCAAGCCTATGCTACATGGGCTGGGATGGCACTTCCGACCGAGGCTCAGTTTCATCGAGCAGCTTATGGCACGATGAATGGTGAGGAACGATTGTTTCCATGGGGAAACGAATCGCCAAAAGGCATTCATGGAAATTTTGGCTTAAAACATTGGGACCCCGTTTCTGTTACCGCGCATCCGGCAGGAGAAAGTGATTTCGGAGTGGCTCAACTTGTTGGCAATGGATGGGAATGGACCTCTACGCTGTTTCACCCTTTTGAAGGGTTTAGCCCTCATGCGACGTATCCTGGTTATTCAACGAGGTTTTTTGATCAGGATCATTATGTTGTGAAGGGGGCAGGCCCTCAAACCGCGGCTTGCTTGCTCCGTCGATCCTTCAGAAATTGGTTTCGTCCTAATTACCCCTATGCGCATGTCGGGTTTCGATGCGTTGAGAATGGTTCGTAATGTGAGGGGATGATAACGCTCGCCCTGCTCTGTATTCCCATCTAACCGACTTTGTCTGTCATGGATCGTGGTCGCTTGTGTTGGCCTTTGTGGGGTGGGATGTTTTTCTTGACATCCGTCCGGCGAAACAAGACGCTGATTGTAGTATTTGCGCAAATCACGGCCATCTACGTATCCATTCTTATTCCTTTCAAAGTTAGTATTCCCATCATTCCAGGTTTTGTTGAGCTACGTCCTGCGAATGCAATTCCTCTCGTTTCTTCTCTCCTTTTTGGTCCCGCCGCCACTTGGGGGCCGGAATTGGCAATCTCACTGGCGATTGCTTTGGAACATTAGGTCCGGCCAGTATCTTTGGGTTCTTTGGTAACTTTTTGGGGCTAGATTCCGTATGTCATGAGGTACTCTCATTAATAAAATCCGCGGATATACACCGTTAGTTGTTCCGCTCATTGGTCATATGCTTCGACAAACGACACTCCTGGCCATGGCGCCTGAGTCGACAGGGTTCAGCCCTGGCCGTCGTCGTCATGCCTATACCCAACCACGACTGACTGTTGTTGATTACGGTGTCTTGTTTTTGATGACTGTAATGGTAGGAGTGAGTTGGCGAATGCGAGTCATGGGCTACGGAGTTTGAGGCGTGGTGTAATTCCCACTCATCAGAGAGTCAGTTGAGAATCTGAAAAAACAACGCCCTCTCTATTTTCATGGAGAGGGCGTGAGGTTTTCGCGTCTAAAGGGATATGAAGGGTCCGCGGCTCCTATTGAACAGATGGCTTGTTTCGTAAGCGCCAGGCAGCTAATCCTATAATTCCTGACCCTAATAATATGACCGTTGAGGGTTCAGGGTTTTGAACTAAATTTTCTCCGGCTTTGGTGTTTGAAAATGAGAAAATCAAGTCATTGTAGTCTTTATCTCCGCCACCAAGAAGATCTTCAAAGCTGACTAAGGTTTCATTGTTTCCAAAAGAATCGTCGATAAACGCATGTGCGATGCCGTCAATGTTATTGGCTGCGCTACCGGAGAAAAAGGTGTTGCCTGTGTTATGGACTTCCAGTCGAAAGTTGAGTTGCGTTCCCGCAGTAAAGTTCCCCAAATTAAAGGTCGAGCCACTTGCTTGATTTGATGTAAAGATTTTTGTGTTTCCCAAATACAGGGAGCTGGTGTAACCGGCATTGCTTCCCTGAAATGTGGCTGTAACATTGCCGTCATGTTGAACAATGATATTTCCTCCCAAAATCGAAGCGGCCATGGAGTTTCCAGGAAATAAAAAGATTCCACATCCAATGAGAGCGAGCGTGAACCCTTTGAGGTGTGTCAGTGGTTTCATGATTGCGTTCCTCCAGTTATGACAATGTATGAATGTACTACATGCTTACTATCATTCAAGGAATATGATGATCATGCAGATTGTTACGCAGTGTGAGTAACGTTCGTTTTTCTCTACAAGGTAGCAAATAAGAGAGCAAATATGAGACCAAGGAGGAGAGTTGCGCCGATACGGTATCGTTTCGTTTCTTTGATGAGCTTTCCTGCAAGTTCCTTTGCTCCTTCATGTCTGCCGTCTGATGAAGGTCGATTGAAAGGGAGTCAGCAATGTAAAAGCTGAAAAAACAGTTGACAGGTTCTCATGATAAGTCATTGTCTAAATGGCATCATTCAACAGGTATGTGATGGAACACAAAAGAACTCAGCATATTCAATGATGTCAATGTTGGGAAAAATTTCGACAAGATGTAGGTGGATTGCCTAGAAGATATACTGAAGGGCTTTGTCATGAGAGGGGATCGAAAAAATAGCTCATCGAGTATGTTGGGTTGGTCTAACGCATAAGTTCCAAGAGTTAACGTGGTAGAGAACGAAGACGGTTAATGGTTAAAAAAATACCGCTCTTTTCAAAGAACAAGAAAAGAGCGGTATGTGAGAAATTCCCTTTTTAGGTTGAACTAAGACTACTTGTTGGGGGATCGTTCTTTTCTCAAGCGCCAAGCGGCTAGTCCGATAATCCCTGACCCCAATAAGATAACGGTGGATGGTTCTGGATTTTGTACGAGACTTTTGTTTGGGTCTGCATCAAGCTCGGTGTTGGTGTTGGAGAAAGAGAATAGCAAGTCATTGTAATCCTTGTCGCCACCTCCAAGAAGATCTTCAAAGCTGACTAATGTTTCACCCTGCCCAAAAGAATCATTGACAATTGCATGTGCGAGGCCATCGGCATTATTTGCACCGCTTCCAGTATAAAAAGTCTGGCCGGTGTTGTGAACTTCAAGTCGAAACTGTAACTGGGTGCCAGCGGTAAATTTTCC
>BQIX01000173.1 GCA_021604145.1 Nitrospirales bacterium | reverse complement strand
GTACTTTTTCCGGTACCACGATATCCAATCAGCACAATGTTCATCGAAAATGTTCCTCAAGGATCGCTCGCATCACATCGACTGGAGCAGGTTGCCCGGTCCATCGTTCAAATTGTCCCACGGCTTGATTCACAAACATTTCAACCCCGCGAATGGTGTTGCAGCCTGCCTCCCGAGCGTCCCGCAGAAGCTGCGTTTCCAATGGATTATAGACGATATCCATGACGATCAAATTTGGGGTTAGCAGAGCTTTATCGACACAACTGTTGTCAACATGGGGATGCATGCCAATCGGGGTACAATGAATCAGCACATGAGAATCGGCAATACCTGATTCGAGTGACTCCTGATTGATCGCAGCCTCATCGACAGAAACAGCCGTTCGTTCACGTAGATCATTGACTAATGATGCCCTTTCAGCTTCGTCAATTCCCAGTATGGTGAGATGTTCTATCTCTCCTTCAACTGCCAGCCCAAAGGCAATGGCCCGTGCAGCCCCACCTGACCCCAGAAGTAATATGCTCTGTCCTTTGAGCTGAGCCCCGCCGAGGCGAAGAGCCTGAAGTGCTCCCGTGGCGTCCGTGTTATATCCAGTCAGAATATCTTGCTCCTTGACGATCGTGTTGACCGATCCAATATGACGCGCGGTCGCATCGATTTCATCTAAATAAGGCATGACCGCAACTTTATGAGGAATCGTGACACTAAACCCACGCAAATTTCCTAACGCTCGCACGCCACGAATCGCCCCTTCCACATCCTTCGTCACTGGCAAAGCCAAATAGACAAAATTAAGCCCGAGATGGTGAAAGGCGGCATTGTGTATCGCCGGCGATAATGAATGGTGAACAGGATTGCCCAGCACTCCACATAATTGTGTCTCCGTCGTAATAGTCATCGTCATCCTGCACACCCCACTTGTATCATTGTCCACTTCTATACATGATTAGATCAGATTGCAGTTATCACATACTCATAAGGGAAAACTCAACTCAAGAAGAACAACAGGGGGATGAATAGGTAGACGTGACTGCGGTGAAGTAGAGTAATCAAGGTCCAAGTGAGGATAAAAAAAGAAACCGGGGAGGAGCAACGCCCTCCCCGGTAAAGTTATGAAGAACTGACCTCTCGAATTATCGAGAAGCTTTTTTGCGAGTCGAAGATTTCTTCGCACGCACGGCGGCTTTCTTTACTGGCTTTTTCTTGACGACTTTGGCCATGAACTCACCCCCCTTCCTTAAAAATCTTATCGGAAGTTATCGGTTTACCTTGATAATTCCTAAAGTCTTTTTTCTAGGAAGTGCGCATTCATGATCCAAAGACCGAGGAAGGTCCATGCGTGAGAAAATTTATATGTGTAAAAGAATGTACGAATGATGGCTCTGCGGATGTTAAGAACTCAACGCAAGTAAAAACAGTACTCAAAGACGGGAACTGTGTGGCACGCGAATAGGAGTCGTACACAACGTCAGAACATGAGTAAGACTCGAGAGAGGCGCTAGAAATTTAAGCGGAGCGTGAGGGCACCAATATGAATGGTAGTATCCCATTCACCGTTGATCAATGCCCCATTGTTGTTATTACTCACTCCACGCGTTTGGTACAATCGAACCTGATAAGCTAAATCCACGCCAATCGCTTTCACCCCAAATCCGTCACAACTCACCAAGCCAAGAAAGGCTCCTCCTTGACGGCATAGGAATCCCACACCAACGGATGGCGCGCTATACGCAGAGTCAGGCACCCCTGGTTCGAATGTTGAACTGGGAATTGGACTTTCGGAATACACATATCCCGCTCGAGCTGCTATCTCCCAGTCTGGGAGCAGGCTTGGCTGAAGCCACGCATACTCGGACCCAACCATAACGACAAACGCATCGCCATATTTGCGCGAAAATGGTACGGCTTGACCATTGGAAAGATTTAAATTGAGATCTTTAAAATCGCTCCAATCTTCGTAATCAACATCAACTTCCACCTTCCACTCATGAAATTCGTCACGTAGAGGCCAAACGGCGATGGCTCCTGTAAAGATATTCGGAAGCTCTATCGTCGTCGCCGTATCGGCCACTCGTGCTCCGCCTGCCAAAAACTTTCCTCGAAAATTGAGATCGGCTCCACTGTGATAGACGAACGCCACATTGACGAGCGGTTTCTCCTCGTTGTTCCGTAACGGAGTCCACAGAAGGCTGACATTATATCCTAAAGCCGTATCGGTACCGTTGGCTTCGAGCGAGGTCCCGGCAGGAAGACCAAACGCATTTCCTGCGGCGGCGGTTTGCTGAAATTGCGCCTGCCCCTCACCAATAAAACTCGCAAAGGTATAAATATCCAACCCGGCGCCTACCGAAATAAACTCGTTGAACTTCCATGCCACGGTGGGCTTGATGTCGAGAAGCGGTAACTCCACACTGGCCGCAACTGGAGCAACCTGGCTATCCGTTGGATATTCAATGCTAATCCCAAATGGGGTCGTCACCCCCAGCCCCACAGTCCAATCCTTCAAGTACTCATTCGTCAAGTAACCAAGATTGGCCGTAAGATAGAGATGACTAGGCGGTGGATGGGCCACAGTTCCTCCAAACGTCCCTTCGACCTTGGTCCCATTGGCACTTCGAAACTTCGTCTTGGCTCCAGCTAACAGCATTCCACCTGAAAACTGAACGCCATCCAATTGTGTCATTCCCGCAGGATTAAATTGGATGGCTGATGGATCACTGGCTTGTGCGGCAAAGGCCGTTCCCTGCCCGGTTGCCGATGCACTTTGATCTAACACGCGAAACGCTCCACCGTAGGCCATATCATGGACAGCCGACATAGAAACAAGCGTCAAGATGAAGAGACGAAGAAGAGAACTTGAAAGAGATCTGAGGAATTGCAAAGATACCCCCTAGAAGCAGGTAGATTTGACCACGATTCGAACAGGAGGCGCAGTGTACGGGAATGACCCAATTGATAGCAATATCACATCGGCGAATAGAGCCTATTGCCCAGCACGATCTGATGCTATGATGAATCTCAGACTTCACACCGCCTGCAACACGACGTTCTTGTTGGAATTCCGAGGAACAGTTAAAATTCGATATCGCTCTTAATAAGGAAAGATCTCGTGAACATCACAAAACTTCTCCATACCCGGATGCGCGTCAGCAACATGGAACAGACTATTGCGTTTTATCGAGACGTCTTAGGACTCGAGGTTGTCGATCAAAAGGTTTCCCCCAGAGGATCGCACCTTGCATTTTTAGCCACTCCAAATAGTGACGAACTGATTGAGTTGTGCAGTTTTCCGACCAGCGGCCAAGTGAGAGTCCAAGAGGACCTTATTCACCTGGCGTTTCAAGTCGACAATCTAGACACGACCATCAAAGAACTTCAAGACAAACACGTCCCGATCACCGATGGCCCAACCACCTCATCGTCTGGAAGCCGATTTATTTTTATCGATGCCCCTGATGGATACGAAATTGAATTGATTGAACGCCCACCCGGCGTCGCCGTTGTCTAACAGACCTGTTTCTTTGGTATTACATGAACCATACCGCACCATACAAGCTAACGCAATCAGACAAGAGATTAACCAGCCTCAGAATCAAACTCCAGAGTCTCCCAAACAGGCCAGGCGTTTATCTCTTTAAAAATGCTCAGGGTGACATTCTCTATATTGGGAAAGCGGCCATTCTCTCAGACCGTGTTCGTTCTTACTTCCAGAACGGAGCCGATCTCAGCCCCAAAACACTCGTACTGGCGTCTCTGATTCATGACGTGGAAACCATCGTCACGCAATCAGAATTAGAAGCGCTACTCCTCGAAAGCAACCTCATCAAACGTCACCGCCCCACATTTAACGTGGTGTTACGCGACGACAAACAATATCCCTATCTTCGCCTACCGATCAAAGAGGACTTTCCTCGACTATCGATTGTGCGTCGAGTCAAAAACGACAAAGCTTTATACTTCGGCCCGTATGTCCCAACCGGCGCCATGCGAGAAACCATTAAAATCATTCGCAAGGTGTTTCCTTTGGCCACCTGCACCATTGACATTGATGGCACAGCAGACCGCGCGTGTTTAGAATTTGAAATTAAACGATGTATGGCACCCTGCACCGGCAATCAAAGTCAACAAGATTATCATCGCATCGTCAAACACGTGCGCATGTTTTTGGAAGGACGAGACCGGGAACTTGTCGAATCACTCCGCACGGACATGAACACCGCCGCGGATCATGAAGAATTTGAGGAAGCCGCCCGCCTGCGTGATCGCATTAGGAAAATTGAAAAGACGTTACAAAAACAACGTATTACACAAATTGATACGATCGATCAGGATGTCTTAGGCGTAGCCAGATCCGGCTCCTCCGTCGATCTTCAAATGCTCTTTGTCCGAGGTGGTCTCTTGATTGGCCGCAAAGATTTCTACTGGAATGATGTACAGGACATCCCCGACCAGGAGCTGATCCGATCAACAATCGAACAGTTTTATAACAAAGATCTCTTGCCGCCGAAGGAATTGTTGGTATCGACCGATTTCCCTGACAAAGAATTATTACGGCGCTGGCTCAGTGAGAAAAAAGGAGAAAAAGTACGGATTCTTATTCCAGAACGAGGCGGGAAATATCAACTGCTGAAGTTGGCTCAGGACAATGCAGCGGTCGCGCTGGATCATCATCTTCAAAAACACAGTCGAGAACGAGAAGCACGAATTGCCTTACAACAACTCCTCCATTTACCCCATCCGCCTCATCGCATCGAAGGGTTTGACATTTCGAATACGATGGGGACCAATTCGGTCGCCTCCATGGTGGTCTGGGAAAATGGAAGCATGAAAAAGTCTGACTATCGACGATTTAAAATCAAGACTGTGGAGGGCGCGAACGACTTTGCCAGCATGGAAGAAGCCATCTATCGACGATATGGCGGGACGTTAGCCACAGATGAACAGAAAGCCCTCCCGTTTCCCGATGTCATCCTTATTGATGGCGGACCAGGGCAATTAGGGGCAGCCATGAGCGCGATCAAGCAGCTTCCTGTTCCGCCAATATCTCTATTTGGGTTAGCAAAGGCGAAGGGTGAAAAAGAGGAACGCATCTTTCTTCCCGGACAACGACTACCCATCGTGCTTGCCCCACAGTCCCCTATCAGCCAATTAGTCCAGCTTATTCGTGATGAAGCCCACCGCTTTGCCCTCCGCTATCATCGCCGACTCCGCAGCAAAGCGATCATTCCCATTCAGCCAAGTCGGCGGTCGAGGGGCAAACCACTCACACGCCAGTCATAATCAATCAAGAGCACGTATTTATTCACGCTATCGCACCAAGAGTCTTCATTCAATTTATGGATATCACACGCACGACATTGACTTGGGTGATCAGTTTCATCGCTGTCCTGTTCGCACTGTCCCTTGTCAGTCAACTCGTCGAGGAAGTCGGCCCTCCTATTCTCCTAGATCCTGAACATAAGCTTGAAATGCCTCCTCCTCCACAATCCATGTATCAAATGGGGCAAGAAGCAACCACTCACCCTGCGACACAAGAAGATCTGGACCCTCAGCACTCCGACGAGCACTCGATTCCGACTCTCACTCCTTCCTTGCAGGACACTCCCTCTCGTACACATTCCTTGACTGATAAAAATTCCGATACACAGCCAGAATTACCCACAAACGTATCGAACGGCCGCCGTCACGATGATGCTCAGCCATGAGATATGGATGACACCAATGGCCCCTCATCAAGCGCAGATTTCTTCAAGTCGCGTATGGGTCTCCATTTCAGAGGACCCCGAGCGCCGTAAAACGGCACGTCCATCGTATTTCATCCCGTTTGGATTTTTTATTTGCACCTCCAACCAATCACCCGTTCCTCCTGATTAGGCTGTCTATGGGGTGTAGACGCCTCGTTCACCAACACCAGCCTTGATCACCACATGTACACATTCCACCTAGTAGCCCTCCAACTCAAAAGCCTTTTCATTTGATACTGCGGAAAATTCATGATGCGTCGTGACGTCCAAGTCGCTGCTCTCCTCACACTGACTGCCAGTCTCGCATATTCAAGACTTCGCCTACCTCTTCTCATCACAAAAATTCTTCAATAACAGGTTGAATTTTAAGAATTTCCTTAAAAATCCCGACAGAGAAAGGGGAACTTCTCGAAAGGCATGGCGGGTTCCCGATACCTCCTATTGCGCCTCGGATATGCGCAGTATGAACGGGTATGAATCTGAAAGTGAGCATGCATGATGTTTCTATTTTTTCTTGAATACGACGCGACAATCTATGGTTGATTTTCATTCTGATACAGTTCGCGACACGATCCTCGACTATCTCCCGCAAGGCATCTGCATCATCCAGCAAGACTGGACTGTAGAATTTTGGAATCAAACACTTCAGGACTGGACTGGACTTTCGAAAACAACGGTTGAAGGGAAGTCACTTGGAGAACACTTCCCTCATTTCACAACATCACCCTACCGCGCTCGCCTCCAGCCATTGTTTTCAAGAACCTCTTCCGTGATATTCAGCCCGCCACACCACAGTCAGCTTTTTCCAGCACTTCTTCCCGATGGGACTCCTCGTCGACAACACACCGTCGCTCAATCTATTCCCTCCACCCAACAGGGGAGCAGGCGTATTATGTTTGTGGTTCAAGACGTGTCAGGTCTTCAGAGACAAATCCCACAAGCAGAACACCTCCATGATCACGCTGTTCAAAACCCAGAAGAACGTGAAAAGGTCAAACAAGAACTGCAAGATCTATCAGACCGATATCGCCTAGCAACCGAAGCCGCTCAGATTGGCGTTTGGGATTGGGATAGCTCAACGAACAAGTTGCGATGGAATGACCAAATGTTCTCAGTGTTTGCCGTTGATCAACAAACATTCAGAGAGACACTAGACGATTGGAGACGCACCGTACATCCTGATGACCTTCATCAAGCGGAAGTCTCTCTTCAAAATGCCCTGAGTCAGAAGACAGGGTTTCACACGGAATTTCGAATCATCTGGCCTGATCAATCAATTCACCACATACAAGCCCATGGCATCGTTATCGATGATAAACAAGGAAATCCGCGTCGGATGATTGGGGTGAACTGGGATATCACAGAACAACGCACAGCCGAACGTGAAATGGCAGAAAGCGAATCCCGCTTTCGACTTCTCGCGGACAGTGCTCCTGTCCTCATTTGGATCGCAGGGGCAGACAATAAATGGACATACGTGAATAAGACGTGGCTCGACTTTACTGGACGCACGCTTGAACAGGAACTCGGAAGCGGGTGGGAAGATGGTATTCATCACGATGACTATGAGCAATGCCTCCACACTTATGACTTCGCCTTCAAGCAGCGCACGCCCTTTACCATTGAATATCGCTTAAAGCATGCCAGCGGAACCTATCGATGGCTCATCAATGTCGGCGTGCCGAGATATGG
>BQIX01000172.1 GCA_021604145.1 Nitrospirales bacterium | reverse complement strand
AGGGAATGCTGGAAAAGAAATTCTTTCGTTCCTTGAACAGGAACATATTGATCTTGCCGTCTTAGGAACTCGAGGTCTCGCAGGTATTCAACGTTTTCTCTTAGGAAGTGTGAGTGAATGGACTCTTCAAGAAGCTCCGTGTCCGGTTCTTGTTGTTCGTGGTTCCACCCAATGGGTGAACCGAGGGATTCGAGTGTTATTCACGACGGATGGTTCTCCTGAGGCACAAGCTGCTCTCAAGTTTCTCAATGAATTACGATTTCCGGCTGAGTCTGAAATCATCGTTTTTCATGTGGTGGAGGGAACGGACTATCGAATTGTACAGGATGATTTCAGAGAACTAAAAGTGGATTCTTTCGGTGATGTGGATCTCGCGAAGGTTTCCCAAGACATTCAATCACGAAAGGAAATAGCGGGACGTGCACTCGTGAAGGAAGCGAAGCGAGGTCTCATAAACAGGCATAGCAAAGACGATCATATTTCGACTGGACATGCTGCTGAAGAAATTCTGAAAGCCGCACGTCGGTTCAAAACCAACCTAATCGTGATGGGCTCGCGTGGCCTGACTGGGGTCAAACAAAAATTTCTTGGAAGTGTTACTACCCGTGTGGCTCGTCATGCTTCATGTTCTGTCCTGGTTGTTCGTCGGCCTGAGAAACATAGAAAAATTAGGATTTAAGAAGTATGTCCTCATCAAGAACTGTTGTATTCTGGACCTCAAAAAGTTACACACTGTAGCTTTTTGCCTCATCATTTTATTGAAATTCCTTAAAAAGCGAAGAATAGACATCTATAAACTGCTGGCATCTACTTTGCTGCCAATAATGTATCTTTGGTGCAACGTCCAGCAACTTGTCATAGTGAGCCACTCATGTTCTGAAGGAGGAAATTGTAAGTTGGAGGCGAGGGTTGGACAGTCAGGTTCCTGTACGATACTTGTTGTTGATGACGATCCAGCAATGAGAAGCCTGCTCGTGGATGAATTAAGTGATAACGGATGCCAGGTTATCGAGTCTTGCGATGGTCATGACGCTCTTTCTCGACTAAAAACATATTCTCCCAACCTCATCATCACTGACTTGAAAATGCCTGGAGGCGGATTTGAATATCTTGAAAACTTATGTCTGCTTGTTCAAAATTGCCCTATAATCTTGATCACGGCCTTCGGCAATTCCCAAACGAAGAAACAAGCACAAGCTTGTGGAGTCGCTGCCTACTTTGAAAAACCTGTTCGCGTAAACGATCTCAAGGGGGTGCTTCAACAATTTTGTCCACTCGACAAGTCTCAGACTTGCCAAAATACCGTGTTATGGAACAAGATGTGACAATGAAAGGAAGTGTGAACGATGGCCGGATCGTTTCTGCAAATACAGCCTGAAGATGATTGTATTCTTTTCTCACGTCTGGAGGGGCTAACTCTTCTTGCGGATCACCTGCCCAAGCCAGTGGTCATCTTTGATCCGACCTTAAAATTAGTGTATGCGAATGCGAAAGCTCAAACATTTGCTTCATCCTGTCCACTTTTGAGTCATCTCTCCACCCCTGAATGCGACTCTGTATCGAACTCAAAAGATTCCTGCACGACATGCCCAGCAAAAGAACGTTTTTTGTACGAGGAACCCCAAACTGCAACAGATGCAGAGACGGCCACTGTCGGGCAGAGTGATCCTTCTTGTCCCTTTCCCAATTCATTCTCGGTACCAGGCGATGAAGGAAACACAGCCTGCGTGGTAATGATGGGAAAATGTCCTGAAGAGAGCACGGTGTGGAAAACACGGCTGGAAGGTCTTTCATCACTGAATGTCTCATCTAATCCAAACAAACAACTCAGTCACTCCTTGATTGGACGCAGTGCGTCAATGCAGCGATTGGTCGAGATGATTGGGTTGATTTCAACCTCTGAGTCGACCGTATTAATAGAAGGCGAAAGTGGTACCGGAAAAGAATTAGTCGCGAAGACTATTCATGAATTAAGCCCTCGTCGCGATGCCCCATTCGTGGTCGTGGAATGTAGTTCTTTACCGGAATCTCTTTTAGAAAGTGAATTGTTCGGTCATGTCAAAGGAGCCTTTACAGGCGCCATTGCTGATCGAAAAGGACTGTTTGAGGAAGCCGAAGGCGGCACGATTTTTTTAGATGAAATTGCCGATACCATTCCCACCTTTCAAGCGAAGCTTCTTCGGGTGTTGCAGGAAGGAGAAATCAAACCCGTTGGGAGCAACCAACAAATCAAAATTAATGTTCGAGTCATTTCTGCATGCAATAAGCCACTGATACGTCTAGTTGAAGAAAAAACATTTCGTTCTGATCTTTATTATCGGCTGGCTGTGCTTCCATTGTTAGTTCCAGCTCTTCGAGATCGTCGAGAGGACATCCCTCTTCTCGTTCATCACTTCTTAGAACGATCCTGTGTGAAGAATAGAAAAACCGGTCTCTCGATTTCCTCAACAACGATGAAAGCGCTAGTCAGCCATGAGTGGGCGGGCAATGTGCGGGAATTGGAGAACGTTATCGAACGAGCGGTCGTGATTACGCAGGGTTATGAACTGAGTATTCAGGATACTTTGGGTACACGGCCATGTGCTGATGAGTCTTCAGATCTTCCTTCTATCAGTAAAGCGGCTCGAAAGGCCGTCGAGAAGCAGGAAATTCTCAAAGCTCTGCAAGAGACCCAGGGAGATAAAACCCGTGCTGCCCGAAAGCTCAACATCAGCCGAGCCAATCTCTACAATAAACTTAAGGCCTACCAGATTCAGTAAGACTCTTCTCTGTCCCATTATTCCCCAAAGTTCTGCGTTTCGCGTCCAATAATATAGACATCATAACACGTTGTTTTTATTTGCCATTCTATCATCTTGTCTTAAGACGGTGTAAATAACTGGATTTTTCGTCCAACGTAAAAACCTATCGTGTAGCCATGATAGGCAACCAGACTTCCCGTTATTACTCTACATCATTTGGGTGACACATCTTCCTT
Organism: Nitrospirales bacterium; assembly: GCA_021604145.1. Lineage (GTDB taxonomy): Bacteria > Nitrospirota > Nitrospiria > Nitrospirales > UBA8639 > JAGQKC01. Next base: position 4,466 of record BQIX01000172.1, on the reverse strand, counting down.
GAGGAATGGCATTAAGGTTGCTGCGTATGGGTAATGTCGGTGAAGGATTTGGGTGTGATGGACCGGCCTCCGGAGTGCCCAACCCGTCCGTAAGGAACCCCTTCACCGACACAATTTCTATCAACATGGAACATCAAAAATTGCAGATAGTTCGTAAAGTTTGACTCGTGTCTATAGAGAGAAACGTAGGAGATTTTGATTGCAGAGTACGAACAATTATTTGTCATGCTGTATTCACTTAATAAGGAGGCCGTTGAATGTTTACGCGTACAGGTCAAACATGTGGTGCAAGGTGGTTGCTTGGAGCTTTAGGAGGAGTTCTCCTCTTGGGTTCTGCGTCGATAAGTTTAGCTGAAGACCCATCTGCGAACATTCATTCCGTGGCGATGAGCCATGAAAGTAAAGGCTGGTCAGAAAGGTTAAAAGGGCAGACGATTGTCGAGAATTCTGTTGAAGGTCGAGCTGAGCGTGCTGCGCTAGTGGAGCTTCAGCATCAACGACTTATGGAACAGATGCAAAAGGAGATGGGGCATGATGAGCATAATTCTGGTGCCTACAATTCCATGTCGATGATGCATCAATATGGTGCTGGACCAGCCAATGGCTTACTTGCGTCTACGACTGGAGTCGAACCGGTCTCCGGTAAGGGGGGACGATGTCCGTCGACGGCACCAGTGAAAAAATATGATATTTCAGCCATCAATGCTGAAATTTCATTAAATCAATGGCTGGACTATTATCCTGGTTATATGTACGCGCTCACAGAAAATATCGAGAAAATTCGGGAAGAAGAAGCGAAAAATGCAGAGGCACGTGAATCGGAAGGACATAGCGATCCAGGTGCGGTCGTGAATGGCATTCAAAACCAATGGATTCAACCGCTCGTAATTCGAGGGAACCAAGGGGATTGCGTTAAAATCACTCTTCGAAACAGGCTCGAGTTTGGTGAGGATGTGAGTCTGCACATCAACGGATCTGACATGGTGATGAGTAAAACAGGTCAGCCGGCCCTTACCACCAACCCAGATTCCGTAGCTGCTGGACCGGGCGAAGATGCAGAAGACGATGCAGTCGGAGAGTCGATTGACATGGAGTGGTACATCCATCCCGATACACAAGAAGGTGCAAAACAGTTTCATACCTTTAGCAATGATCGTGAGTTAACCGTCATGGGTTTGTTTGGTGTGTTTGTGGTGGAACCACGAGGATCGAAGTATTGGGAACCATTAGGAACGGGGCCGGCGACGGAAGCTACGAGTGGTTGGCAAGTCATGATTGAAAACGGGGCCGGTCCCAGTTTTCGGGAATTTGTCTTGATTTACCATGAAGTAGGGGACGAGGCCTTTCGGCCAGTGAATAAACATGGAGATTTTTTGCCTCAGCGCGATCCGCTGACTGATGCCTATCGTCCTGGTGCACGAGCGTTAAATTATCGCAGCGAGCCGTTTGGGACCAACAATATGCATGTGCAGCATGAACATTTTGGATTCGAAGATGAGTCGATGGCTTATAGCTCATATTCTTTTGGAGATGCTGCTCCAACAATTCCACGGAGTTACTTAGGCGATCCCGCAAAATTCCGCATTGTGCATGGTGGATCAGAAGTGTTTCATTCACATCATCCCCATGGTGGGTCCATTCGTTGGCAGCGTAGTCCCCGGGCCACGCAAATGCCGGTTTGGAGCACAGGGCAGAATGGTCCGGTCAAATATCCTATTATTCGAACGAAGTCAGATCGAGTCGATGTGGAAGTCATTGGGCCTTCAGAAGCCTTGGACTTAGAGACCGAATGTGGATCTGGCTTATGCCAATGGCTGGCAGGAGATTTCCTGTTTCATTGTCACGTTGCCCATCATTACGTTGCTGGGATGTGGGGGTATTGGAGAGTGTATAACACCCTGCAAGTTCCCGGTGTTCAAAATGATGTGATGCCTCCCTTACGTGAATTGCCAGATCGTCTCGATCGAATTCACAAGCCTGTGACATCCGATGAATTGGTAGGGAAAACCGTGAACTGGTTTGGTTCAAAATTTAAGATAGTCGGCTCAGGAAAGAGTGACTGGAAAGCCAAGCCTGCAGTTGTGAATATTAAGGACTGGGTCGAAATGCAGCTCAGTAATCAAGGGAAACCAGGGCATAAAGATGATGAACTTGGGCAGCTCAAGGCCTATGATGCCACGGTACTGGATTGGGTGTGGGACAACCAGAAAGCCCTGAGTGAGAAAGAATCGTCAATCGGAGAAAATCCTAAATATCATCCTGAATGGCAGGGGTATATGCCGGGCGAACGGCGAGCTATTTGGTTTGAGCCAAGCACGGGTAAAGTCGCTTGGCCATGGTTGACGCCGCATTTTGGTAAACGTGCGCCATTTTCAAATGATCATAATCCAGCTCCTTGGTTGGAAATGATCCGACTTAACGACGATGGAACACGGTCTGTTGGGCCAGCCAAAGCCGGTGAAAACGGTAACTGGAGTTTGTGTCCTGATCGGGCCGGCTCTCAAGATTACAATGTGCATTTTATTAAATTGCCGATTGAATTATCGGCTGCGGAAGGGAAAGAGCCGGCGATTGTTGATCCGAATGGACTGCTCTATGTCGTCCATGATGAAGAAGAAGCCGTCAGGGCCGATAATGATAAAAAGTTTCCACTCGTTGTTCGAGCCAATGTGTATGACTGTATTGATTGGACGCTCACGAGTGAATGGTTGGATGATGATATTACCAACTTTCAGTCATCCAAGATTAATACACACTTCCATTTCTTCCAGTTTGACAATCAGGCCTCAGACGGGGTGATCTCTGGATTTTCGTACGAGCAATCTATGCGGCCCTTTACCCAATTCGAAAAAAATACCAAAAAAGGATTGCCGATTCCGATGAATGCCAAGGTCACCAAGGCCTCGAAGAAAGGAGATAAGACTCTCCAGGTGACGAATGCCAAACAATATCATGTGGGTATACCAATCCTTGTGGGGGCCGATAATGTCAAAGGGCAGGAAGTGAAGCGCATTACCAAAATTGCTGGAAATACCTTAACCTTTGCCCAGGCACTTCAACATAATCATCCGGTTGACGATATCGTGACGGTTGAATATGTCCGTCAACGCTTTTGGGTCGATGCTGATGTGGGCAGTGTCTTCTGGCATGATCATGCGTTTGGCGGAACCACCTGGCCGCATGGTGCGGTGGGCACCATGATCGCTGAGCCATTCGGTTCGACGTGGCATGACCCAAAAACTGGAAAACCAATTAGGACAGGCCCAGTGGCAGATATTCATGCGACGGAACGTGTCGGCCATGATGTCGCAGGGAGTTTCCGAGAACTCATGGTACACATCATGGATACCGTTCCGCATACGGTGAATATCGTGACGGCAGGTAATCCGCCGGGCCAACCGGTCGAGGTTGCGCTCGAGGCCGGTCGTACGGTGTCATTTATCATGCCGCCAAACGATAAAATTAAAATGACCCCGATGCCATTCTTAAATGGTGGCACACATACGACGGGCGGGGCTTTGAATTTCCGGGCTGAGCCGTTCGCGCAACGATTAGCGAATAACCCAGATCCCTCTAAAATCTTTAGTAGTGCGGTCCATGGCGATCCAAGTACAGCCATGGTTCGAGCGTACTTAGGAGATGCGGTCGTCTTTCGATTACTTGATGTCACAATGAATGAAAGTAACGTCTTTACCGTTTCGGGACATACGTTCTGGTCGGAACGGTATGCACAGGAGGCGAATCGTAAAAATTCGTTGCATATTGGCATTGCGGAGCGCTACGACCTGGTACTTCCTGAAGCCGGTGGCCCGCGCCATCAGGCAGGTGACTTTCTGTTCTTTAATGGCCGCAGTTCGAAGTTTTCAGAAGGCGCTTGGGGGATCATGCGAGTGTTAGACAAACCTGTCGCAGACCTCCAACCATTGCCCAACAAGGCGTATGGTGCAGAGGGAATGCCTAAGAGGCTCCCAGTTTGTCCAAAAGATGCTCCGGTGAAAAACTTTAATGTCGTGGCCATTGACCATCCGGGGATGAGTTTCAATACCAATGCTCCGGAATCCATTGAAGTTGACTTTGAACGAACGATTGAGTTGCGTAACGCTGAGGCCAAAATTTACGTCTTAGAAGACGAAGTTGCCAAAGTGTCAGGAGACATACACCCAATGCCGTTAACCCTTCGCGCCAATGTGGGTGACTGTATTACCGTCAAACTTACCAATAAACTCAAAAAGGGTCAGGCATCGTTCTCTGCGTTCGGCTTAGCCTTTGACCCTAAGGATTCTCAGGGGGTGAATCTTGGAAATAATCCAGGGGAGCAAACTGTCGCTCCTGGAAAGTCTCGAGTCTATACCTACTATGCCGACCCATTTAATGGCGAAGGACAGTCGTTGGTGTGGGATTGGGGCAATGTGTCGATGAATCCTCGTAACGGATTATTTGGCGGAATTATCATCGGACCGACAGGG
>BQIX01000171.1 GCA_021604145.1 Nitrospirales bacterium | reverse complement strand
ATGTTGAATTTGAGCAGCTAAGGATTTACGAACAATTGATGGTCTACTAATTTCCGTTTCCTTAACTTCTCGTTTGATATTTTTCATAGAGTTTCTTCGCTCTATTTCTTGAAAAACTTTTTCTACATTATCCGTTGAATGTTCAAAAGGATTAAATGAGGTATTAAACCTTTGATTGAACTTTTCAATGACATGTCCAAAATTTTCAGTGACTTCTTCGAATTTGGCGATAAATACTTGATTGCGCAGAGGCATTAGGCTTTCATGAAACTTTATATAATAGTTCAGCACAGGGCCGAATGATAATGCAGGGTCGCGCATAATTAAAGAGACAACCGCATCTTGAGGTTTTCGAATCAAGAGCATAATAGGTACACCAAGCTTTAATCCTCTGTAAATATGAGCAGGCACATGCAAATGAGATCCAATTTTCACGCTATGTTCCTGTGCCATGGCTAAGGCCATTACCGAAAATGTATTTCCGGACCTAGGAAACCCTTCGATTAAGATATCAGTGTCTGAACTTACTGCCAGCTTCCTGTTGGCTTCCTTCATACAATAAATAGGAAAAAAAACGCTAGGATGATCTCCTAAGAAAGCACGTACTTCATGCCGAAAAGCTCTATAGCCGGATTTGAGATATGTCATAGCCACTCAATGCTCCCCCCATCTATTCGCTAAAAATACAATTATGGGAACTTCGCCAGGTAACAACGTCTGTAAGCTTTCTCCTAGACATATATCGAAAAGATTCATTGTTTAATTTTGTGCATACTGACAATCTTTAGCAAAGGAGCTCTGATCGGTAAGAGAAAGGCGCTCATCACTATTAAACTGATTGCGCCAATCATTCAGATCAAGAACTTTTTTTTGCACTCTAAACCACCCACTCTCATTAAGTGAATGCCAATGGTTCTTTGTAGATTTAAGCGTTGCAATGAAATGTTGACTGTCGGCATTTAAGAGTAAATTTTCACTTCTGATAATATTATTTTCAAATTTCCAGTTTCCCCCTTTCACAGTAAAGGATGTTCGAGTTTCCCAATTTTTGCCTTTTCGTAATTTCGACCCTTCAATTTTTATTTGCGCACCTGTATTATTATAAATCTGATTGCCTGTAAGAGTAGAGTTTTTTGAGCCTGAAATATGAATGCCGGTCCATTCATTTTGATAAATCTTCGAATGAGATATAAGGATAGGTCCTTGGCTTGCTTCTATAACAAGTCCTTCCTTAAAGTTTCCACACCAAGTGTTGTTTTCAAGTATGATATTTTCATTGTCTGTATCCAACCAAAAACCAGCTGCATGATTATTCATTGATTGTTGGCGACGAAAGACTGCGTTATGGACGTGTAAATATTTAGCACCACCGACGGCCCAGAAGTAAAACCCGGCTTGCGCACCTCGCCAGTTATTGTATGATGTAACTTCATCTTCTGATAATAATTCTTTTATATTACTACCAACAATTCCAGCTCCACCATTATAAATACCTTTATTGCGTCGACCTGTGACGTTTTCAACCTGATGCAGCTGATAACCTGCCCAATTGTTCCAACGAAATACACAATCTTCTAAAAGAAGATTACGGACCTTCAAAAAACTTACGGCTCCATTTTGAAGTGGACTAGACGCATGTTCAAAAACAAACCCTCTCACAATTATGTTGGTTTTCCCACGCACTGATAATAATTTTGGTCTAACAGCAACCTCTACTAAAGAAGTACTCAGTAACTGTCCAATATGTGGAACTATAGAAATTTTCCTTTCGTTTTCTGAGACAAAAAAAGTTCCGCGATCAAGGCCTTGCGATGAATGTACTTGTCGTAAGGGTTTTCCATTAACAAAAACCATTTCTCGTCGTTTCAACAATGGATCACGATCAAGACGTTTGGGCCATCGCTTGGGAAACGGAGTTTCTCCCCACTGTTGGAGCCAAGAATGAACATAAACATCAGAACCTTTTGACTTCTGCCATTCCTTAAAAACATCTGATCCTCTGACAATCGTTTTTCCTGGTTCTTTTGCCTCTACAGTTAGAAGTGCGTTGGTCGAAAATTTCTTAAATACTATCTGAATGTGCTCTCTATAAAGACCAGGATAGACTAATAGTTTAACGCTCAGGTTTTTCTTAATGAATGACTTAGCTAAATTGACCCCCTTTTGAATGGTGCGTATAGGCTTTGCACTTGTCGTTCCAATATTTTTATCTGAGGCCAATTTGTGCTCTGGATTGACATGAATAGTAATCTTAGGTTTCTGTGTTTGGAGTTCATCCGGGACTTTTGCCAAACCATGCCCTAGGAAAACTAGAAAAAAATAAAAAGCGCAGAAGAAAATAATTGATAATTTAATATTGCACCTCGACTTCTAGTATTATGTTCAGTGTTCAATAATGGTTAAAGGATTGTGCAAATAGAAACAGATTTATAGCACAATAATAGGGGAGTATCTGTTGTTTTCAAAATTTTCTGGCAAAATTCAATAGTAAGATCCTGAAGAAAGATGCCTGTATGACGGCATTCGAAACTGTGAAATTCACGGAATTACGCCGGTGGAATTTTCAGATTTCTTCTGCGGAACTCTCCTAAGCCTAATCTTCTTTCGGAAAAGCTTACAGGACGATAACCGGTTTCGCATTCTCCAAAGGAATTCCCATTCTGCCTATGTCGTCGGAAGTGATTGGACAATCCTAGAGACGTCATTCATCGTGATGCACGTCACATCCATACCATAACATCATCACAGTATGAATTGTAGTTTTATCAGAATTTTATACAGCACCTGCTCGAGTTCGTCTTCATCGTCGTAGGATCGTAGCTAGAGTAATCGTTCTTTCAGAGTACGAAAGAATCGATCTAATGACCTTATTACCTTCAGTAATTCCAACAAAGGTCGGCGTCGATTCGATGAGGAAGAAAGACAACCCTGTTTAACTATGGAATTTTAATAATGACTTTCCTGACCATACTGCTAGAAGTCATCCCTTCACCTTCTTTGAGGGGATCTGTGCTTCTAGCGTTTTTTCCTTGTTTGGCTCATCGACTTGAAAAGCAGTATGCCAACCCTGAAAAAATTCGCTTATCAGCTCTTGAGGTACACATGCTGGGACTAACCGGTGATGCGACTGACTTCTCTATCGGGAGCTCGCCCTTCACATACTTAACATTAAGGCGACTCTCCGTTTTGCCGTCCATCGCAGAATCAAGTCGGCTTGTTTTTCCGATATAATACAGCTCCTGAATAACAAGCATTAAGTCTTATGGGTCGACTCACTTTAGAGGAGAAGAGAATGAAAATACGTAATTTAATGTATTCAATCAATTACCAAGGCAATACCAAGTCCCCTAACTTCTAAGACGAGTAAATTCTGCGCTCAGCTATCTTAAACACGAATCAGTAAGAAACTCTCATTTATGATGTAACTTTAATTAAAAAGGGGTATTATTTGCCCAAAAAGGAATTAATGCATGTGAGCAACCTGGAAAAGCTGGTACTTTGGCTTTTCCCGATTGATCAATTAGAGAGTTGACATCATGACCAAAGTTAGCCTTCCACTGATTAAAATCAAAGAATTGACGTGGCGATGTATTGCTTTCTAGCATGAACGGTTTTTTAAATGAAGAACTGTACCAAAAGTTATTATTTGACGATAAGGTAGTAATAAAGTTTTTCACACCAATACTCAACAGTAAATTTTTGCCGGAAATAATATTATGACTCATTTTCCAATTCCCTGTTTTTAAGAAGATATTCCCTCCCGTCTCCCAATTCTTTACGTTGCGAGTTAATGCATCAGCCACGCTAATCTCAGCTCCAAGATTTTGAAAAATTTGATTACCTTCTAGCGTAACATTTTCTGATGTCATTACTCTTACTCCAACCCATTTATTATTGTAAACCTTAGAATTTAACACTCTTATGGGTCCCTGACTTGCTTCAATGAACAGACCATATTCATGGTTACCGCACCATCGACTATTCTCTATTAAGATGTCTTCGTTATCAGTATCTAACCAAAACCCTCCTGTATGGTTACTTAAGCCGAGTTGACGTCTGAAAATTGCTTTATGCAGATGAAGATACTTGGCTCCTGCGACCGCCCAGAAAGACAGGCCACCTCGAGAACCTCGCCAATTATTATAGGATGTGAATTCACTTTCCGATAAGAAGGATTTAATTTTGCTTCCCTGAATTCCGGCTCCTCCATTATAATTACTAGCATTTCTGCGACTCGTGACATTTTTGACTTGAACTAGCTGATAGCCAGCCCAATTATTCCAACGAAACGCATTATCCTCTAAAAGAAGATTCTGGACGTTAAAAAAACTTACGGCACTGCCGTGAAAAGGACTAGCAGCATTTTCAAAAAACAAATTTCTAATCACTAGATTCTTTTTTCCACGCACAGTCAAAAGTTTTGGTAAAACTGATACTTCAACAGTAGCCGTTTCTATTTTTTGCCCAATGCGAGGAGAAACATAAATTTTCCCTTCAACTTCCGAAACATAAAATGTTCCTTTTCTCAGATCAGTAGAAGTCAGTACTTGCATAAGGGGTAATTTATTCACAAAAACCATTTCTTGCCGTCTAAGAATTGGGCTTCGGTTAAGGCGGCTTGGCCAATTTCCTGGAAAAGGACTTACCCCCCATTTGTATGGCCAGGCATGTACGTATACCCCAGATTTGTTAGTTTTTTGCCAATTTCCCCAAATCTGTGAACCAGATATTTTCACTTTTCCCCACGATGTTCCTTCAATAATTATGACTGGATCAGCATCTGATTCCACTTCCGGAACAAGTAAGCTGATCGTTTCACGATAGACGCCTGGAGAAACGCGTATTTTTGTTCCCAACCCATTTCTGTGATTTTTTTTAGCAATCTCAATAGCTCCCATGATTGTTTTTAAAGGCAGATCTGGAGTACCAGGGTTTGAATCAGAAGAAAACTTGTGCTTCTGAGCGACAAAAAGTTGTTCACTTGGATTCGACTTTTCCAAGCTTAGAGGAGCTCCTATTTGACTGAAAAGCAAATCTGGTTTGATCAAATCCACAAACATCAAACTCCAAACTGCCATTATTAGAAGACTGATCTTTCTTATTTTTACATCTATAAAGTGAGCTTTCATTTTTGGTCTCCATATCCTTATAAAATACACTGTCCGCTCTATATGTTTTCGGACTAAACGACCAAAAAGGTAAGCTAATTTATGAAAAATCAGAAGAAACTGTAAGAATTATTTATTTTATGGTTAAAAATTAGAACTCCGTAAATTATTCCTTCGATCAATAAAATAGGGCAAAGGTTGGGTGTTCTCTTCATCCTCTCCCAATCTTCCTGAAAATTTATTTTTTATAAAAAAGAGTACGCAAACTTCTGTTAGTACGCTGAGAAGAAGGCCAATTACGGCACCCAATAGTCCTAAATAAATTACCAATACCCAACTTATTGAAAGGGTCACAAGTGCTCCGATTAATTTAGAAAGGAAAATTCCATATGTCCATTCCATAGCTTTAAACATAGTGCCCCACGCCTGAGTAATCGAGCTCAACAACGCGACCAAGACAAATAAGGGAAGTAAAAATGATACGGATTGGTAATATTCGTTTTGGTAAAGCCATTGCAACACTTCCTCGCCAAATAATATGAGTGGAATGACATACACCAACACAATTGAAAGACTGATCCAGGTAATATTTTTACTACTTTTTTGAAAGAAAACGGCCGATTTTTTTTCTTTACTTTTTGATAACCAGGGTAGAAAAAATAATCCAATTGCTACTAAAACTTGTTGGACCGGTAGAATGAGATTTTGTAAAGCACGAAAAGCTCCAGCCTGAGAAAGGCCCAAGAGAGCGCCCAGTAATGGAATAAAGGCTATTTTCGATAACCAATTTGGAATAGAACCTAAAAGCAACCATTTGCCAAAATTAAGATGTTCTCTCCATATATCGGACTGTAAAAGCAGTAAGGTGTTATTACTAGATAGCTTTTGATTGTCATTTATTATTTGAAAGTTAACAGTCCAGACGAAGGAGCCAGCAATAAGGCTGGCAATGGTCATCATTAAAAAAGCATACGATGGAGAAAGCCAATTTTGATAGTGGCCTATAAAAATTCCAAATAGTAAGATTATCGCATGCACTACGCTCCCCTTGGCCGCAAGGAAGGGGCTTTCATGTAGATAGCAAATGCGTCGACTTACCCAAAAAAACAAGATAAGTGGGCTTCCTAGGGCCACCACAATATATGAAAAAACCTGAGTATCCACATATATTCCAATCAATAAAATTCCCAACAACAACAAGCCTGACGTCAAAAAACAAACAAAGAAATGTATTCTCAAGACAATCTTGAGATAGTGCTTTAAATTGAAATAATATTTTGAAGCTCCCAAAACGCTCATTGGTTCAATAACAAGGCTATTGGAAAAACATGCTAAAAGTAAAAAAATGGAAAACATGATAGCAAATGCACCAAATTCATCAGGAGCAAGCCATCGTGCTAATATGACTTGAACAAAAAAGCTACCACCAGAATTAAGTGCCTGGTCTACGACACTCAACGACAACTTGGGTATTAAATTTTGTAGAGGTTTCATACAGTTCTTAAAAGAAAAAATTGGCCATTAAATGCTTATGTGTTCAGCAACTGGCGACGAAACTGGATATCTCTTCGAGAATACAACGTGGATGGAAAGAAACGTTCAGAATATAGTTGGTTGCGGGAATCGATTCATCGATAAATTACAATTAGAGCAATTCGTCTATTCAACGATATGATGATCATCATAATCGACGACCACGATAAAATGGTCTACCTGTAGCAAATGGTTCGTGAGAAGTGACCTGATGAATCCCTGGTCGTCCACGCTTAACCTTTTTGGGGCTCACCATTTGTTTACTCTACTGTAAACAGTTCCGCATTGCTCCTACGAAGTAGGTTTTCCTCTGAAAAGTAATGCGTATAAAACTTTTCGAATAAAAATCGTATTCGTGACTAAATACCGACGCCACAATCTCTTAGGTTCACAATATAACCTAAATAGCCATTCTATCCCATGCCGTTGCATCCATTTGGGAGCCATTTTCTTGTTACCGGCGATGAAGTCAAAGGCCGCTCCAACACATAACTGTACTCCATGGATACGATCGCGATGGTTATGTGCAAAAATTTCTTGCTTTGGACACCCTAAACCAACAAAGATTAAACCTGCGCCACTGTGATTTATACGACTCACCAATTCCTGATCTTCTTGAATTGTTAACGGACGAAAAGGAGGAGATTCGTATCCTTCTATCTGCAATTTGGGGAAAAGCTGAAGAAGCTTAGAACGAAATTGCTGAAGAACATACTCAGTGCTTCCTAATAGATAAAGTCCAATGCCTTTTTGAGCTGCACGTTCACAGACCCTCAATGTCAGTTCAGGTCCATACACACGATCTTTTAATCC
>BQIX01000170.1 GCA_021604145.1 Nitrospirales bacterium | reverse complement strand
CACTCGCTCTGGGATTCGTTCCCGATTGAAGTGCGCCATTTTTTCGATTAAATGCGCATCTTGCATGAGTACGGGGCCACGCGGCCCTGCCGTCATGGAATGTTGGTTGTTGGAAACAGGACATCCTGCCTTGGTAGTAAGAGATTTATAGTCATCCATAATTCTTCCTTCCATCTATGAGTCTATTTCATGCATGAATAAATCGTACGGAAAATATCAGTCGGGAGACATCTGTCTTACCAGTATTTGGCACGTCCATAATAATCGTAGAGTCGAGCCTCATACTCGCGATTAATCGGAAGTGATGGGTCAAATTCTGGACTATTTTTGACCTCTTCCTGAGTCAAGTCGAGATCAACGCTTTGGTCTGCCCAATTGACCCGTTTAATCCACTCTGGAGAAATAAGTACCTTTTTTCCTGGAAGCCAATTCCCGGTATTCACAATCATATAGTGAAGCTTCCACGATGTGTCATCCATCACAAAATCATCAACATGACCGATGTCGCCATCACGCGCATGTATCGAATATTCGCAGACCTCTCCCACACTACGAAGATGGGGGTTGCCGGTCGGAACCTGAAAAGATTTCTCGACATTTGGTGGTAAGACTTCGGGGGCGGGCGTCACGCCAACCAGACCAAAGGTAGCCCCAGCTGCAGGCTGTATAAAGGGCTTTTCACCCCAATAGCGTTGCCACGAAAAATAAGAGCGAAGCTTTTCCTCTTGTTGAAGAGAAACTGGAGAATCGCTTTGAATGTCAGGGCTCTGTTCAATCTGTTCCGCAGACAGATGAATTGGAAATACTTCCTCATTCCAGTTAGCTTGCCCAAGCGCCTCCGTGCCAATCAGCACTTGACGTCCGGGAAGCCAATTTCCAGTATCTGCAATGAGGTATCGAATTAACCAGACATGGTCATCAAAATAAAAGTCTTTGACCGATCCGAGATCTTTGTCTGTGGCCCGAAGTGTATAATTCAGTATGATCTTGAGTGTTCGTAACATGGCGTCCTCCCTGGTAAAGCCTGAACCCGTAGACCTTTCACAAATTCGTGCTTAATGGCCCTATGCGGTCAGAAGTGTCTAGTACCATACCGTAATGTAGCCTAATCGTTTCAATGGATAAAACCCTAGAAGTGTAACCCAGAAAGTCTAATCATGATCATGAGGGACTATCTTTATATATAAACGATTAAAATCGCGTGCACGGACGGTTTTGAAGGTCGCAATAATACGAGTGGATGTGGTGGTCATTCAAAAAAATTAAAGATCTAAATCAACATTCATAATTTACTAATCATGCAATTGAATTTATGTTTTTCGTTGAATCTTTGTTTCTTGAAATTGTTTACCCATTTCCTGAGCTTGTTGCTGAGAGAAAACGTGTCGCGCCATTTCGAAAATCTCCTTCTCTTCTTCATTGATATGGTGTTGTACCTCATCGCTTAGGCTCATCAGCTTATTGAGCCACGTCCCGCTCTTCTTATCGATGCTGTCAAGGACTTCTAGGGTTCTCGAAACTTGGGTATGCTCATTGACGGCAAGTTCAATTTTCTTTTCTGCTCCTTCGTATTGCCTAAGTTGCGTGTAGAACATCGCTTCCTCAGCTTCACTGTGTGATACAAGTGCAGTTTTAATCTTGGTAAAAATCTCGTCCCGAGACTCTCCGTTCATATGTGGTGGCTGCTCAAGTTCATCAAACAGATTCTTGACTTCCTGATGATCGTTCTTTAAGGCATCGTAAATATCCATTTGTTCCCTCGTATAGTAAAAGTGACAGAAAGACGCCCACGTATCAGCCCGCGTGGCCTTCCAGTTGATACATGTTCTATAGGCTTTTCGGTAATGTGACGTTTGCCAGAGAGGAATTATCGTGACGGGGATCCTCTGTTCCTAAGACTGAAAAACTTCCGTCGGTCTCGAGAACCACGGCAGTCACTCCTTCGAGAGATAGATGCCCGCTCTCGCGAATGATTGCCCGTACCTCGTCTTCAGTCACTCGCTCTCGTTGCATGGCCTTTTTTAAAAAGTGTCGCTTGTGATAAATGAGTGTTGGATCAGATTTGATCAAGTGTTGAAACCTTGATGAATGAACCGATAGATAGGTGATGATAAATTGACCAAGAATAAGTACGCAGAATGCTGCGATACCCTCAGTCAAAGCAACGTCTTTGTTTAGGATTATACTCGCCAGAGTTGACCCAAGTGCGACGGTCACCAGAAAGTCAAAAGTATTCAATTTGGACAGCGTTCGTTTTCCCGAAATCCGCAAGAGCATGATAGCGGATAGATATCCGAGAGTTCCCACCACAAAGACCCGTCCGAGTTCTGCCCAATTATCAAAAAACATCGCTGCCCTTTTTTTGTATGGACATCTCGTAGAATGAATAGGTTACGAACTTTCACACTACGACGAAGCTTGCCCCATCAACCATCGACGCCACGAGAGTCGTTCGCCGAAATCTCCTTTATCGGCGCTGAACTGTGCGTAATTCAAGGTTGCCACAAATACCACGCCGCCGACGGTGTTGCCCAACACAACTGGCACGAGAAAGTCAAAGACATAGCTGCTTAAGCTTGCTCCACCGGAAAATACGACATACAGTGCTTCGACTGAGCCGACAATGCAGTGAAATAACTCGGCGGTGACTTGAAGGTAGATGACCATCCAGATGAGTAGCAACCGCGCTACCGTATCCCTGGCGGCGTGCACTAACCACACTAAACTTGCCAGGAGCCAACCGGCTAAAAGACTTTTAAAAAATGCGGTATCCCATGTTGTTTGGAAAAGATGCTCCCCTAATCCTTTTGCCACCTCGGCCACGTCATTTGAAAAAATACCAGTATTGGCAAGTAGGAATGTGAACAATACGACACCGAGAAGGTTGAGTGCTAACGCGATTCCCCATACTCTCAAAAGGTCTGGCAGACTGGCGAACCGGGTAAGGGTCAATATGACTGGGGTCAAAGTGTTCTCGGTATAAAGTGGATAACGCCCTAATATCACGATGATAAAGCCGATGGGATAAAGAAGATTACCCAGTAATCCGTAGGCGCGACCCTCGGGCAACGCCGTCGTAACAACAGCTTGGGCTAGAAAGGACATGCCGATGATGAGGCCTGCCGCTAACGCTCCCCAGGCAAAGGTGTGAATGGGTCGGTGTATCTCATGATGTGCCGTCGCTAGGACCCGAAGAAAAATCTCGTTGGTGTCGAAAAAGTCCTCAACGGCTTTGCCCTCAGCGGGTGCCTGATCAGAAGGATTGGTTAAGGTTTCTTGTTTTGACTCGTCGAGAATATCGGTTGGCATCTACTTCCTCAGAGAGTCAAAATTTGATGCGAGGTGAATTCTTCTTTTACTGATATGAACGCTCTCGAGATAGGCAATGCAACAATTCTGAAAGGATTCTTTAGCTTACTAGAGACCTCGAGCACACGGCTACACAAATTGATTCGTTCCACAATGAACGGAAAGAGTTCAATTTGTACCACAAACATTTTTAGGACTTTGTAAATTTTCTTAGTACCTGAGAGGCCCTTATCATAGCTAGCTACATCATTCATCTAATATGACTATATTTGTAAAATTCGTCCTCTAAGCTGGGGTATATATCCTAGAATTGGACGTCTAATTCACAAGAAGACTAGAGTCACGAGAGAAGGTACTCTGCACCTGCCACCCGCTGACCATCGCCATGGTCTTAGAAATCCAATATCACACACAGACGTTTAAAAATAATTCACTTTCCGCATGAGCACTTGCAGCTATCGAGCGGGCTCGGCCGTCGGCGGCTGGTCCGCTGACCCTTTCCCCCGAGCCGGCGTTCCGCTCATAAATTTATTACAGCCGCTATTGCCCGACACGCTCAGCTGAAAGGGTTGCAACGTTTCGTCGATACAGAGGCCTAGCGTTGCGTCCTCGATCTTCGCGTCCGGTTCGATTTGCCACCATTTGCAACTTTTACAGAGTCCCCATTGTGTTGCCATCTTCATAATCTCCTAAGTGAAATGTTGTAGATCGTATCTCGTTGGTAGGTCTGAGTGTTCTTAGCTGATTTTTGTATTAACTTTTAAAGTTAAACACAGGATTGTCTTCCTAAAATACAGACAAATATCGAGAGGTTTCATCCATAATATACAATTCGACGGCTTGTAATGGTTGGCGTGCTTGTTCTGAGCACGAGTCCATTCATCGGTATGCTCAAAAGACGATAAAGGAATTTCACTGATTGAGTTGATTAAGTTGAGAGCAGAGAAAAGCAGGTAAGATGATCACAGAGCAGATCAATGTATAGAAAACCCCAATAATCAAGAATTGTCCCATACTGGCCATGCCAAGGTGAGAAGAAAAGGCCAGACCACTAAAGCTCAGGATGGTCGTAAGGCAAGAAAGAATCACGCCTCGAATGGTACTCGTTTGGAATAATGCCTCGCCTGAGTATAAAAAGCAGCGTACGCGATGGACGATATGGATGCCATTGTCGGCGCCAAGTCCAAACAATAGGGGAAGAGCAATGACATTAGCAAAATTGAACGACAGATCTAAAACGACTGACGTCGCAGCTGTGAACATGCCTGCCATGAACAATGGAATCATCACCAGAAGAGCGTCTTTTAGATTACGGAACACCAACAGTAAGAGTAGAAAGATGGCCCCAATTGCTAAAACGAACGCTTTCTGAAAAGCCCAGATGACTGCATCTCCGCCTTCCGTGTAGACCATGGGTAAATCTGTCACCTTCGGCGCGACACGACGTACGTCGTCGACAAACTTCTGTAAGTTGTCGTTCTGTTTGAGGTCTTTTTTAGGGAACACTTGTACCCGATAGATTCCGTGTTCGCTGACCCATCGTTCCTGCAGACTTTTGGGCAAACTATTTACAGTGACTGGACCAAATGAATTGGTATGTCGTGGTGTAGACGGTGCTGTGAAAAAATCTTCAAACAGACGATGATCAAGCTGCTCGAGGAGTTGTACCTGTGCATGAGCCTCCAATGTCTTGAGATGGGCTGAAAGTCCACGTAACTGATCACTTAAATGAACATCCAAATCTTGGTCATGCCGATTGGTTTCCTTACCGGCAAGGTGATCCAATGTTGCAATGAAGGCATCTAAGCCTGGGATTTGAGATGCCTCTGGTGCAGGCGCTGAAGCCGAAGACTGTTGATTCTGGGGGAGAGACGCTGCGATCTTTTCGATATACTGAAATTTTCCGAACTGTTCGTTTGGGATAAAGTTATGAATGGTGAGAACGCTCTTCACGGAATCCAATTGCTTGAGACGAGAGACGTAATTTCGTGCCATGGCTTCATTTGGGGCAAGAATGGAAAGGGTAAGAGGGCTTGCCGATTCCGAATGTAGGAGATCGTTAAAGGTTGTGACGGATTCGCTATGAGGATTGCGGAGATTGTGAGGATTTCGATCAAACGTTGTATAGGGCAACAGTATGATGGTGACAAGAACAAGCCCGGCTGCTCCCCAACGAACAACTCGTCCCTGAAAGACTGATAAATTACGAATAGGACTGAAATGCCGAGTAAGTTTTTCAAGAGGTTGATGGGCGATCTGTGGCAGTGGGATGAGGTTGAGCAGGGCAGGCAACACGATCAGGCTGACGAACATGCCAATGAACATACTCGTGCCAGATATGAGTCCTAATTCCGCCATTCCATCGTAATCGGTTGGCAAGAAGGAATAAAATCCGATGGCGGTGGTCACGGCACACAGGGCAATGGATGGTCCCACGTCAAGCATGCTGCCTCGCAATGCGTGTGTGATCAATGCATCTGCGATGAGCCGTTCTTGGTAACGCAGGCAAAGATGAATGATGTAATCGACTCCTAGACCAACAAATAAGACGGCAAAGGCTACCGAGATCATATTTAAGTGTCCCACGGCTAGTGTGGCATATCCCGCTGTCAGAGCTAAGCCGATTCCTAGCGTCAGGAGTGTTGCGATCAGAAGTCGCACTGATCGTAGTCCGACCAGTAAAATGATACTGATCATGATCAGAGCCATGATCGACGCAATGCCTGCACTTCGGCTGACGGACATGATTTCATCATGGGCCAAAGCGACTTCACCCGTGACTCGGATTCGAACGTCAGAAGTCGCAAACTGTTCGAGATCTATAATGATCTGATGAATCGCATCGAGAGCTGCCTCAGCTGGGAATAAGCTTTCATAGTCGAGCTTGGGTTGCACCATGATGAGTTTGGTGATCGGTTTTTGAGGTACGTTGTAGGTCATGAGAACATGAGGCCATGAAACCGTGTAGGGATACCCGGCCATGGTTGCTTTGATTGCCTGCGACATTCGAACAAAGAGTTCAGACAGTATAGGGTCTTCAGGAGAAGATGGTGCGTTTAGTCGCCGACTTAATAATGCTAACAGTCCAGAAAAGCTTGGATCTTTGGAAATTTCGTCGATCATGGGCTGAGCATTTGCCATAGATGATGCAAAGGCTTTTAGTTCTGGAACGTCGAGATACAGCAGTGCATGATTTTCCCAGTACGGATCTCCATCAGGCACGTAGACAGACTGGATCAGGGCCCTTTGTTTTTTAAGTCGTTGTTCCATCGTTTCGACGACCGTATGCGCCATTTCTGGCGTGTTGGCCTCGACGACCAAAAGAACCGAATTGGAAAATTGTGGAAAGGTTTTCCGAAATAGCTCCTCGGCCTGTCTATACGGCAAGTTTGCCGAAAGCATTTGCGACATATTCGTATTCAAGTTTAATGTCGTTACTGCATAAAAAGCCGAGATGGTGCTTGCCACGATAGCGAGACTTACCACTAACCATGAATGGTGTAAAATCCAGCCGGCGAGGGCGTCAATAATAGTCCGACAGTACTTGTTTACCTTATTTTCCATATCTATCTATCGTGTACGGATGAGTCCTGTCGGTGGGTTTGAGAGTGCCTGTGTGCTTTGGAAACAATACGAGGGGCAGACTGTGTGGGTGGCATGAAGCCGTGTAATCGTACGAGAGCGCAAGACGTATTTCGTTGAAAGTCTAAGATTAATCTTAAGATGATGACGGTGGAAAATATCTTACCAGTGATGACCTGCATTTTTATACTCCCTATGTAAGCTTCATGACTCCATGGCATGGCCATCGTGAGCCTATCAGTTTGACGTATTTCCATAATTATCTAAACATAACCTCGTTCCATCTTGTCATGCGGCGATCTGTGAGTAAACGCAAGGCTTTCGGGGAGCGGATGTCTAATGATGTAGAGTTGGGGGTCGTGAAGATCTCAAAACCTTTAGCTTTGAACGTTGTCATCATGAGTTTGCAGAGACGTTTGGAAAAAGTTGAAAGACGTATTCAAGCTTGGACTTCTTCTGTCGACTCTCCTGTCTTTTGTACATATAGAAAACCGTGCTCATCTTGCTAGGATTTTAGATAAGCTGATTTGCTTCACTGTATCGCTTGCTTTTCATCATACAACGATCATCTCAGTATCCAGATAATGCCTCACTCATCCTCCAACGAAAGGTATCCATCATGAAACAATCTCTAT
>BQIX01000169.1 GCA_021604145.1 Nitrospirales bacterium | reverse complement strand
ACGCAAAGCGTGTCAAAACACCTCTCCGAGGTAAATTCGAGCGTCGCTTCCGTCACACAAGCTCTGGAAAATACCAATGCCTCATTGCATACACGACTTGAAAACCAGGAACAGAAAATTCAGGATCTTTCCAAAACCATTGACACGATCCAAAAAGTCAAAGGTGACCTTGAGGCTAATCTCTCGAATCTGGAAATGACTTCTCAATCCTCAAACGAAATGCGAAAAGCGTTACAAAATATGAATACACGCCTTCAAGAGCTTGAAGTTCATCAATCAGGGTTAGTAAGCAAACTTGATGCCGATGGACAAGCCATGAACAATCATCTCTCCGAGGTCAATGCTGGTATTCAGTCTGTGGCGTCTGCGCTAGAACAAGTTGATAAAAACCTCCGATCGAAAATCAGTGTACAAAGCAAAAAACTCAACCAAGCCATGACGGCCTTTCAAAGCACACAGGGCTCATCGGAAGATTCGCAAGCCAATATCGAGCATTTAAACCAGCTCACGAAAAGTCTCAATCAACTTCGAGATATAGTCACGACTATTGGAACGAAGCTCGGTGGGCGCGTCGATCAACATGAGTCTCGCTTGTCTGAATTAGCTAAACGCGTCAATCTTCTTAGCAGTCGGGGCAAGAAATAGTAGTAGCAAATTTCTATATTTTCCATCGTGTTTTGGCATATATGTCTCAATCCTTGAGCAAAACACGGTCGGTCGCCCTGCGCCATCCAATTGAGAGCCCTTTCTCTTTCTCATCTCTCCTGTTAAAATCTTTACATACGGGCCATTTTTCATACGGCCAGCGGTTTTTTCCTAGAACGATGAGGAAAAGATGGACTGTCAGCCAGGTACACGAATAGGTCGACCTCTAAGTATACTGACCAGCGTACTCTGTTTACTCGCAGGGCTCACTGGGTGTGCGGCTGATCTCAATCTTTCTGATATCAAAAAACAAGTCGAAATCCTAGAGACACAACAGGGAGACTTCAAAAAACGCGAGCAGCAATACATCAATCGAATTGAGACCCTTGAGTCACAGGTCGATGAGCATGATTTCTTGGTCGGAGAGTTGATAAAGACCGAAGAAGAGGCAAGTGTCGACACTCGGAATTTACTCGATAAACTCGAACGGACGAGTTCAAGCCTCCGAGAACAAATCGAGCAGTCTCGCGCATCGGCCCAACGACGAGACCAAGATCTTTCCATACGTGCCAAAGCCCTAGAATCCCGAATCGACAACATGCTTCAACAACAACGTAATGTTGCGAGCAAACCGGTTGTGCTGCCTGATAAGAAGAAAAATTCTTCCGGCCAACAGCCCGACCAAACGAACAACCATGTGAATGGCCAACAAACCAAGCAGGGGCCCAACAGTCAAGCGTCGGTATTTCGTTCAGCTTACAAAGTATATTTGAAGGGTCACTATGAACGTGCAACGGTCGAATTTAATCGTTTTTTAAAACAATACCCCACAGCCGTCTTAACCCCACAAGCGTATTATTACCTCGGCGATTCACATTACATTCGAAAAGAATATGATGCCGCCACACAAGCACTTCAGCATTTACTAAGGGATTACCCGGAGAGCAAATATGTGTCAATCGCTCTATTAAAGTTGGGTCTGGTCATGAAGGAAAATGACCAAAAATCACAAGCTAAAGAGCTTTGGAGTCGTGTCATCCGCGATTATCCTGACTCGTCGGAAGCCGCATTAGCCAAAGAACAAATCGAGAAAATCCAGTGACTCACAGGCCAGGGACACTTCCATCCTTCATCTAACCTCTACTCTTCGTTACGACATCGAACACTGTGAAGACGACATCTTCTTGTCACATTCAGATTTTACCTGAAACCGTTTCCAGTCGTATTGCCGCTGGTGAAATCGTCGAACGTCCGTCTGCCGTCGTCAAAGAACTTATTGACAACAGCTTAGATGCGAACAGTAGCTTAATCACGATTACGATCGAGCAAGGGGGACGGCAACTGATTCGTGTCACGGATAATGGCACCGGCATGAGCCCAAACGATGCACAACTGGCCTGTCACAGATTTGCCACAAGCAAGCTACGCCAAGAAGCTGATTTACTCAACATCCAGACATTAGGCTTTCGTGGAGAAGCCCTCCCCAGCATTGCCTCCGTTTCAAAGTTCCGACTTCTGACACAGTCCTCGGACGCCCTCGTAGGAACGGAAATTCAATCGGAAGGCGCGGAAGCCTGGTCAAACCAAGAAAAACCGGCACCCCAAGGCACTCAAATAGAAGTCAAAGATCTGTTTTTTAACACACCTGGACGATTAAAGTTTCTCAAATCTGTTGGAACGGAATTTTCCAGAATTTGCCTCGCCGTTCAACAAGCAGCTATGGTTCATCATTCAGTGCATTTTCGCTTGATACATAATACACATACCGTCTTCGACTTTCCGGAAACGCCTACCCGTCTTGACCGGCTCGTACAAATTTACGGTACCCGATTGATCGATCGGATGCTGCCCATTCAATATGAAGAGGCCGGGATTCGTGTTACCGGATTGACCGTCAGTCCCTACCATACACGGACCAGTCGAACACCCCAGGAAATTTTTGTTAATCGAAGGGCAATTAAAAATACCACCATCACGCATGCGGCATATGAAGCGTATGGTTCATTTTTACCAAAAGGCCAGCATCCAGCGTTTGTGCTCTTTCTTGACATCTCTCATGCTGCGGTCGATGTCAATGTTCACCCCGCAAAACGCGAAGTCAGATTTTCTCAGGCCGATGTGGTCCATGCGGTCATTAAATCGGCCATACGACAGCCACTGAAAAATCAGACAAATGCCAATATCGGACTTGAGCCCGCCGAGCCACCTTCTGACCCGGTATCTGCTGTTCAACACACCACATCACCAGCTTTTCCTCGAAAGCCTGAATACTCAATGAATACTGAAGCAACGGCTTCCCTGTTCATGCCTGAGATGATACAAACTGTGAAGACAAGCGGTGAAACACTCCAAGACACAACATCCCAGGAGCCTCAGCATTCCTATGCACCGAATCCGAATCCAGATGAGCTGCAGGTCGTATCGCTTGGCCAAATTCATCACACATTTCTCATCGCACAGGTTAATGGGGAACTTCAGATTATCGACCAGCACACGGCACATGAACGCGTCTTATTTGAACGCCTATGGGAAGCCTGGCATCATCGACAAATCGAGACCCAACCCTTGTTGATTCCTGAACCCATCGATCTTCCACCTCATCAGTGTGATCTCTTAGCCGAACACCTATCAGAGTTGGCGAAACTGGGGTTAGAAATCGAACAATTCGGAGGCCGTTCGTTTGTCATTCGAACCGTACCTGCCATATTCAGCGCGATGTCGTACGGCCCGCTCATTCAGGATGTGCTTGAAGATTTAGCAGAATGGAAATCGCAAGACTCCATGGATGCCAAGGTTCGCCCCATCCTGGCCTCCATGGCCTGCCAAAGCGCAGTACAAGCCGGCCGGCCAATGAGCGAACCTGAAATAAAAGCTTTGGTCATTGATTGGGCCAGAGAAGGACATCCGATGACCTGCCCACATGGACGTCGAATTGCCTTACGCTTCCCCCCCCACGAACTTGATAAAATCTTCGGTCGTGCATGAGAAGTTCTCTTCACATGTGTTACAAACGATAATGCACTCCGCATCCATACCAACGTCAAAGCCCATCATTGTGCTTCTGGGACCAACAGCTATTGGCAAAAGCCGAATCGCTATTGAAATCGCCAAGGCACTCGGGACGGAAATTCTCACCGCAGACTCCCGGCAAGTCTACCGGGGAATGGATATTGGGACGGACAAGCCGACAATAGCAGAACGCCAGGGAGTGGCTCATCAATTGATTGATTTGATCAACCCTGATGAACATTTTAATGTTGGCGATTATCGAAGACTCGCGGCATCGTCAGTTGAGCGGCTTCACCAACAAGGGCAAATCCCCTTGATTGCAGGAGGGACAGGCCTTTATATTCGAGTGTTACTACACGGGCTTTGGTCTGGACCAGCAGCCAATTGGGACTTACGAAAACAGCTCGATACTCAAGCCCAACAAAAAGGCGTTGCGTACGTCCATCAGCAACTGTCACTGGTTGATCCAGTCTTAGCCAAGCAACTGCACCCTAACGATTACGTGAAAGTGCAGCGAGGGATCGAAGTCTATCACGCTCTGGGAATCCCGCTTTCAGAAGCCCATCAACGTCATAGATTTCAAGAAACACCCTACCATTCACTCGTTATCGGATTAGACATGGAACGCGAGCATCTCTATCAACGCATTGAGGAACGTGTGGAATTGGAAATTGAAAAAGGCCTCATTCAAGAAACAGAACAGTTGCTGAATCAAGGGTTTCATCCTGGCCTGAGTTCCATGAAGAGCTTAGGTTACCGACAAATGACAGAATTCATTATCGGCAACTGTGACTACAATGAAGCCGTTCTTAGGCTCAAACGCGACACACGGCACTTTGCTAAACGTCAAATGACGTGGTTTCGAAAAGAACCGTCCGTCACGTGGATTCACCGACACAAACAGGAATCGACGACACACATCGCCGATCGTATCTTCGAACAGATACGCATTTTTTTATCCACCCTCGATCATAGAGAGACTCAAGGAGCTCAGCGCATGACTTCGTCAGCACGCTAGCGCCGAGCCGTCTATCTCTCGTCACCTCCTCATTATGGCTAGAAAATCACAAGCAGAGATCGCAATCATTGGCGGAAGCGGACTCTATCACATGAAAGGGCTTCAACGAGTTCGGGAAGTCCGGATCAAAACACCGTTTGGCGCCCCATCCGACCGTATTGTCCTTGGCTCCCTTGAAGGTCGACGCGTGGCATTCTTAGCCAGACATGGTCGCGGCCACAAAATATCACCAACCGCCATCAATTATCGCGCGAATATCTATGCATTGAAGTCGCTGGGAGTCACGCAAGTTTTTTCTATCAGTGCCGTGGGAAGCATGAAAGAAACGATTATGCCCGGAGATCTGGTCTTACCAGACCAATTCATTGATCGAACCACCCAACGTTCGAGTACCTTCTTCGAGCAAGGGGTCGTAGCCCATGTTTCGTTCGCTGAACCAATCTGCACAACGCTTTCGTCCACACTAGGCAAAGCCTCACAAGAGGTTGGGTCCACAGTACACCGGGGAGGAACCTATGTATGTATTGAAGGCCCACAATTTTCAACCAAGGCCGAATCAAAGCTCTATCGACAATGGGGGGTTGATATCATCGGCATGACCAACATTCCAGAGGCTAAGCTGGCACGGGAAGCCGAATTGTGTTACGCCACATTGGCGTTGGTGACAGACTATGACTGCTGGCACGAGACCGAAGAAGCCGTGTCAGTGGGCGCCATCCTTGAAATCATGCACCAAAACGTGGAGGTCGCCCAGCATGTGTTACAAGCTTCGATCAGATTAGCTCCTGAAACACCTCAGTGTTCATGTCAAACGGCGTTAGAACATGCACTCGTGACAGCACCAGAATCCATTACCGCATCGGTAAAAAAACGATACCAACTTTTCTTTGCTCGACAATGGAGCAAAGCACAGACTACGAAGGGATAAGATTATCATGGGAAATTTGTTAGTGGTCGGTTCAATGGCATTCGATACTGTGCGGACACCCTTCGGAGAAGCCAATGATGTCTTAGGCGGATCCGCAACTTATTTTTCAACATCCGCGAGCTTCTTTACGGACGTTGATTTGATTGCCGTTGTGGGAGAAGATTTTCCCGAAGAGCACCTTACGTTCTTGCGAGAACGTGGCATAAACCTGGCGGGCTTAGAAAGACGAGATGGGAAGACCTTTCGTTGGAAAGGTGAATACACCTACCAACTAAACGAGGCTCAGACTCTCGAAACTCACCTCAATGTCCTTGAAACATTTCGTCCTAAAATCCCAGAAGCCTATTGTGACCCCAATATGCTGTTTCTTGGAAACATCGACCCCGATCTTCAAATGGATGTACTCAATAAAGTCACGCGGCCATCAATCGTTGCCTGCGACACGATGAATTTTTGGATTGACGGAAAACGCGATGCACTCTGGAAAGTTCTCGAAAAGATTGATATTCTAATCATCAATGACGGCGAGGCTCGCGCACTTGGGGAAGATCCCAATCTCGTTCAAGTTGCCAAGCAGATTCTTTCGAAGGGGCCTAAACACCTGATCATCAAGCGAGGTGAATACGGAGTGTTGATGTTTACCGGGAAACAAGTCTTTGGCGCTCCGGCGTTTCCACTTGAACAAGTCAAAGACCCAACTGGTGCGGGAGATACATTTGCCGGCGGGTTTATGGGGTACCTGGCTTCAACGGGAGATCTGACCGACGAGGGATTACGACGCGCCATCATTTATGGCAGCGTCATGGCTTCTTTTAATGTCGAAGCTTTTAGCTTGGATCGTCTTCGTCATTTAGACCGGAAAGAAATTGACGACCGGTTTCGAGAATTCAAACGGCTAACCCATTTTGACGACCTTTCATAACGCCATCGCATTTGGGGGGTATTTCTTGCCATCTCTTTTCGACGAGAGATTGGCAACATCTACCGCGCCTACGCACCGTAAAGTTTCAACATGAGCAATCTCCAAAATGAACCTACGATGACCTCGTCCGACTCGATTGGGGTCTATCTCAAAAAAATTCGCGAAACCCAAGGGCTGAGCCTTGAGCAGGTTGCCTCTCTCACGAGAATTCAATCCAAATTTCTTCAAGCCTTAGAAGACGAAGAATTCCAGCTATTACCAGAGCAAGTCTTTACGCGAGGATTTGTTCGAACGTATGCACGATCTCTTGGGATCAGTGAAGACGACACCCTGCGTCGATTCTCAGAAAGCTCCAGTGAATTTTACCAACAGGGGCAAAAAGCCCTGCATCAAGCTCAACTCCAAATTCAAGAAGAAAAGCGCGGGAAGCTCAATCGAAATCTGGTCATTATTATCTCTATCATTATTTTAGTTGCTCTAGGCTTCTTATTACCCAGTCAGCAACAAAGCCCTCCACCGACCCCATCACTAGAACAAGAACATTCGGAAATGGCTGCTCCCGATCTATCCAATGACGAGATCCCCGAGGTTCAGCCAGAGGAAACGGAACTCAACAGTTTACCGCTTGAAGAAGAGGAATTCCCCCTCACTGATCAAGAATCTCAATCTAACCTCGACCTGAGTCCTGTGACGCCACCACCTGCCATTCCAGAAACGCCAACACCTTCTGCTGCCCCTGCAGAATCAATCTCAACGTCAACTGACCCTATTCGTCTTGAAATTCAAGCCACCCAACTTACCTGGGTTGTGGTCAAGTCTGATAAGGATGATCCAAAAGAAGCCCTCCTCCAACCAGGGCAGACGGCCACTTGGGAAGCGCAACAGCAATTCACGCTTACATTGGGCAATGCAGCCGGCTCTGTCGTCAAGCTAAATGGAGAACCTCGAGGACCATTTGGCAAACCTGGTCAAGTTGTACGAGAAGTTGTCCTGAAACCCTAAATGAC
>BQIX01000168.1 GCA_021604145.1 Nitrospirales bacterium | reverse complement strand
ACGAATGAAGAAGCCTATCGAGACGATTCCTTCGGAGGCCATGAAAGAACTCAGAAATTACCCCTGGTCTGGCAACGTTCGGGAGTTGGAAAACTTTGTCGAACGTGCAGTCATCCTGACTCAAGGGACTGATTTATTTGTGCCGCTGGCTGAAATGAAACGGCCTCGATATCAATCCCAAGGTTCACCGTCTACATTAGAACAAGCCGAACGCGAGCACATTCTAAAAGTTCTTCATGATACTCATTGGGTCATCGGCGGCACCTCTGGCGCTGCGGCTAAGCTCGGTATGAAACGCACGACTCTCCAATCCAAGATGCAGAAGCTCAACATTACCAGACCACGCTGACCTGCCGACCGTTTGGCATCTGCTGAGATTTTGGCAGACTCTTTTTGTTACGTGCCGTTGGTGGTTCGCGATGGCTCACGTACCTTTCGACCTTCAAATTCTATCTGCACAACGAATGGTATCGCATTTCATTCTCTGCCCTCTCACTGGTAGGAACCATGCTTATTGAACAACCGAGTTGGCCCACACTTAGAGAGGAGAGCACGTAAGTATCCATGCCATCAGGGGCGGACTGGGATCTGCCCATGCGCCACCACGCCTCATGGTCGGCTTCACCGCCGGATTCCACTCCGTGTTGATTTCCTCGATCGGGCTGATCTCGATCTATTACGCCGCTGGCCTCAGAGCCTTTCGGCCGCGTTCTGGGGTGGGTTGTGGGGCGTGGCACGCGATAGACCCTGAAGCGAGACACAATGTGACAGATTCTCGGATTCACACAGTTTCTGCCTGGTTATCAGGTGGACACAACATTACAAGGGGGAGACGATGGAACTGAAAATGCTAGATCCGGAACAAGCCTATTGGGGACTGCGTGCGATGAAAACCATCGTCATGGCGGACGGGGCGCTCGATAAGTCGGAGCGTCATATGATGGAGTCGATGCAACGGATCTTCGGCACCACTCATGAACTGGAGCAACTGGCTCCTATCACGCCCGCAGAGTTGGCTCGGGCGTTTCCCGATCCGCAACTCAGGTATCAACTGGTGCAAGGCCTGATCGTGATGTCTCTGATTGATGGGGAAGCCAGTCCGCAAGAGGCCGACCTAGTCGAGAATTTCGCGCAGGCCCTGGAGGTCAGTGCTCCCGAGGTGAAGAACTTGCGACATGTCATGAACAGAAAGATTGTTCCGCTCCGCCTCGATTTGGTTCGTCGAGTCTGGTTGAGGCCCAAAGTTAAAGAGATCTGGGAGAAAGAGGGAATACGGGGTCTTTTCAAGTTCGTGCTCGGGATGGCTGGAAAGTACGAGAACGCGGCGCTCGCGGCCCGCTACCAAGCCTTGGAACATTATTCAACCGGTTCACTGGGCCGTTCCTATTGGGAATATTGCCGTAAGAATGAATTCGCGTTTCCCGGCGAAAAGGGAGGTGCGCCAGAACCCATTCTGTTTCACGATTGCGCGCACCTCTTATCGGGATACGGAACCACCCCAGAAGAAGAGGTCCAGGTCGCCTGTTTCAGTGCGGGCTTTCAGCGGCGCGAACCGTGGCTCTTCGTGTTTTTCGTGCTGCTGCAATTCCACATGGGTATCCGTATGACACCCATCACCGAAGCGAGAACGGGATTCTTTGACCCTGAGAAGGCGATGATCGCCTTGCGACGCGGCGCAGCGATGAACGTGGACTTGAATGACGGCTGGGACTACTGGCCAGTCATGGGTGAACAGGTCGAGAACCTTCGACGGCAATATAATATCTTGCCAGTTGAGGCGTTCCGTACACGAACTGATCCGAATGTCAGGGATGTTGCCTGAGGGGAATCCCAAAGTTAAGGTTTAGTAGATTTCAATGTTGACCGGTTTATCATCTGCCAAAAAATATCTGCGTACTTGTCACAATACTTCCAATTGGGATCGCATGGGTTGAGTACATACCTTCCACGTCCCTTGCCACAAAGATTTAGTCTAGATTCTAACCCCGCCGACATTTCGGCACCTGCCGAAGGGACGGCAGAACAAACCCTGAACCTCGCCTTCCGCACGACTGGTTGCTGTGCGCTTATTCGGAAGAGTCTTCAGTTTATTCAACAGTTAAGACTGCGTTCGGAATCTTGCACTTCTCTGGAATGGTCATTGCTTATTCTCCAGGAGACAACACGCGGGCAAGGGTCTTTAGAAGGTCCTTGAGGCACGCGCTCGGGAGGACATGGCACATGAATTACCGTAGTTGGATCGGATCTTCTTTAATCCTCATCATGGTAGTCGTGGCTGGAGCAAGCTTGACTGCATGGAAGTACGCGTCCATACAGGAAAGCCAGGCAGCAGCAGCAACTCAACCAGAACCTATGGAATCGGTCGCCGTTGCCGTCGCGCGTGAATTTCAGCATCGGCCGACTACCACCTCGATTGGAACCGTTTTGGCGTTGCGCTCAATTACTTTGCGAAACGAACTTCCTGGAACTGTTCGTGATGTCAGACTCTCCCCCGGTCAAATCGTTGAACCGGGAACGTTGCTGGTTGCGCTCGACGTATCCGTCGAGCGAGCTGAATTGAAGGCGCAGACGGCTCAGGCTATTCTCGCCAAGACGGTGTTAGACCGCAGACGGCTCTTGAGCCATGATTTTGCCACATCCCAAGAAGACGTGGATCGTGCACGTGCGGACCGCGATGTTGCGATGGCTCAAATTGCACGGACGAAGGCGATTATCGATCGTAAGACAATTCGTGCCCCGTTTCGTGCACGGATCGGCATTGCTGACGTCCATCCTGGCCAATACCTCAACGAAGGCACTCAGCTCACAACGTTGCAAGGAGTCGACAATGCCGTGCATGTGGACTTCCCGGTCGCACAGCAGGTTGCCGTAGAGTTACGGGAAGGTGAGACGGTTGAGGTGTTTGTTACTGGTGAAACATCTCCGATTCCGGCCAAGATCGTCGCACTTGATGCACGTGTCGACCCTGCGACACGTAACGCGATGGTGCGGGCGAGAATTGAGGGTATCGCGAACATGCCAGCTCCTGGGGCCTCGGTGCGTGTCCAAGTTCCAATTGGTCTTCCGAGTACGGCTGTCACTGTCCCCGTCAGTGCTCTGAGAAAGGGGCCAGGCGGAGATCACGTATTCGTGATTGGGTTAGATAAGGACAATATGATCCGTGGATACGCACGGAAGGTCGTGAGCGGTGCCATGATTGGCGATGAAGTGGTGATTCATACTGGGTTATCTGTTGGCGATCGAGTGGCGACTTCTGGGTCCTTTAAGCTGCGCGATGGAGTGTTGATTGCCATTGTCAATGACCCGGAGATTGCGCCTGAACGAGGTTAGGAATTAGAAGTCCCTGAGCCAAGCGCAACAATGCAAACAGGTTATTAACATGCGTTCGTTTACCGACATTTTCATTAAGCATCCCGTCCTGGCGGTGGTCGTCAACCTTGTCATTGTGCTTGTGGGTTGGCGGGCACTGACAGCGCTTCCGGTGCAACAATATCCGAAGATTGAAAGCTCGTCGGTGATTATTACGACGATTTACTACGGTGCGAGTGCCGAGACCGTTCGCGGTTTTCTCACCACACCAATTGAGCGTGTGGTGTCGGCGATCAGTGGCGTTGACTATGTCGAGTCAACGAGCCGTGCCGGCTTGAGTACGGTCACGGTCCATTTGACACTGAACCACAGCAGTACAGCGGCGTTAGCCGAAGTCACGGCACGTCTGCAGCAAGTTCGCTCGGAACTCCCGACAGAAGCTGAGCCACCGGTTGTTGAGGTCCAACGGGCTGATCGGCCATACGCGTCGTTCTACCTCAGTTTCACCTCTTCAGAGCGGAGTGTGCCGGCCATCACTGATTGGCTGTTGCGTACCCTACAGCCGCAATTGGCCACGCTATCCGGGGTCCAGCGTGTGACTATTGAAGGCGGCCGCCAGATCGCCATGCGTGTATGGATCGATCCTGATCGTCTTGCCGCCTACAACCTCTCGCCTGGTGATGTGCAAGCGGCCCTGCAACGTAATAATTACCTCGCGGCCGTTGGTCGGACGAAAGGCAATCTTGTACAGATCAACCTGCTCGCAAACACTGACCTGCGCTCTCGCGACGAATTTGACAAAATGATTATTGCCGAACGTGGAGACGCTATTGTGCGGTTGAGCGATGTCGCGCGTGTCGAGCTTGGCGCCGAGGAAGCTGATATGGTCGCGAAATACAGCAAGGCGGAAGGGGTCTATTTGGGAGTGTGGCCATTGGTGGGTTCAAACGAGATCGAGGTGGCTCACGGGCTGCGCGCCGAGATGGAACGGATCAGGCCGACGTTGCCAAAAGACATCGAAATGCGTCTCGTCTGGGACGGGACGATGTTTATGGAAAATGCGCTGAAAGAAATTACCAAGACACTTGGTGAGACGATTGTAATTGTGGCACTCGTTGTGTTCCTGTTTATGGGCTCAGCGCGGACGGCGCTCGTGCCGCTCGTCGCTATGCCGGTCTCGCTGATCGGAGCGGCAATCTTCATGTTCATGTTCGGTTTCAGTTTAAATCTATTAACGATCCTCGCGCTTGTGTTAGCGGTGGGCTTGGTTGTCGATGATGCGATCGTTGTAGTCGAAAACGTGGAGCGGCATGTGCGCCTGGGCAAGTCTCGAGTTGCGGCGGCGCTAGCCGGCGCGCGTGAACTGCTCGGTCCGATTATCGCCATGACGATCACCCTGGCCGCGGTCTATGCACCAATCGGATTTCAAGGCGGCTTGACCGGCTCCTTGTTTCTGGAGTTTGCCATCACGCTGGCCGCTGCAGTTGTCCTCTCGGGTATCGTTGCCGTGACCCTCTCCCCGGTGATGAGCTCACGCTTTGTGCATCCACAAGGGAAGGAAGGCCGACTGACGGCAGTGGTTAACCGCGGTTTCGAGTTCGTGCGTCGTCAGTATGCGAAGCTGCTCGACGCTGCGTTGGAAATGCGCTGGGCCATCGTACTGGCTTCGCTCCTCATCATGCTTGCGGCGTTGCCACTGTACACGTTCTCACGTCAGGAACTCGCGCCGGTTGAAGATCAGAGCCACATCAGTCTCTTTCTTGAAGCTTCACCGGATTCCACTGTAGAAGCCACCAATCGTGATTCATTGAAAGTAGTGAACGCGATCACTTCGTTCCCTGAGGCTGAGTTCATGTGGTCACTCACCACAAATTGGGGAGGGTTCGGCGGGATGGTCACTAAGGATTGGAGTGAACGTGCTCGATCGACGGAGGAGCTGTTCGGAGAAGTGTTCAATGCGGTATCCCAAGTACCAGGGCTGCGGGTTTTTCCACGTCTTGACCCACCGCTTCCGACTCCTGGCCAGTACGATGTTGAATTAATTCTGCAGAGCAACCTCTCAGCTGAGCAGATGCTTGAGACCACGGCAGCGGTACTTGATGCAGGGTGGCGAAGCGGAAAATTTTTGTATGTCGACACCGATCTCAAGATTGACCTTCCTGAAGCGAGGGTTGTGCTCGACCGCGAACGTCTTGCCGACCTTGGGCTCGATTTGGCCACCGTCGGCCAAGAGCTTGGGACGTTGCTCGGCGGTGCCTATGTGAATCGATTCAATTTCTTCGATCGCAGCTATAAAGTTATCCCGCAGATCGGTGACGAAGATCGTACCACGATCGGTCCGCTGCTGGACGTCAAGATCAAGACGCCGTCTGGCGAGCTTGTGCCTGTATCCACCTTTACACACATCGAGTCGAATACGGCGCCCCGTACCCTGAATCGATTTCAGCAGCGCAATGCCGTGCGGATCTTCGGCGGTGTCAATCCTGGGGTCACAAAAGAGGAGGGATTGCGTGTGCTCGAAGCTGCGGCGACGACGGCAGGAGGTTCCCGCGTTGCTCTCGACTACGCGGGAGAGTCGCGGCAAATTCGCCACGAAGGAGCGGCACTTACGGTCACGCTCGGGTTTGCGGTCATACTCATCTATCTCGTGCTCGCGGCCCAGTTTCACAGCTTTCGTGATCCGTTGGTCGTGTTGCTTGGTTCGGTGCCCCTGGCGATCTCCGGCGCGTTAGTGTTCAGCTTTCTGGACATGACCACAATTAACATTTACTCCCAGGTCGGATTGATTACCCTGGTTGGGCTGATCGCAAAAAACGGTATTCTCATCGTGGAATTTGCGAACACGCTTCAGGTTCGTGGGCTCTCGAAGATGGCGGCACTACGCGAAGCATCACTCACACGACTGCGACCGGTGCTCATGACCTCGGCGGCGACCGTCTTCGGGCACCTCCCTTTAATTCTGGTGTCGGGACCAGGATCTGCGGCCCGCCATAGTATCGGGACAGTGCTGATCACCGGCATGACTGTCGGCACGCTGTTCACCCTATTCGTCGTGCCGGTGTTCTATTCGCTGATCGCGGCTCAGCATCAGCCGAGTTCTGCGCAAGAGGAGCTTGAGCACAAAGAGCGACTGATAGCAGAAAGCCGTGAGTCAGTTCGGGTAGCCGGAGTCGCCCGCGCTCCAAAAGACGAGAGACAGCCTGCTTTTTCATGATCGAGGACAATTGCGGTAAGAAGCTGGAAGGAAAGGAGGAACTCATGAAAGAAAATCTCGAAAAGGTGAAGTTATTGGCCCGGGACCTCCGGAACGGTAAAGAGTTTCCGCGTAGCCCGCGTGAAACGCTTGGTGGCTATGTGTTGGCCGCCCGCGCGGTGGATAAATGTCGCGCCGTCCTCGTCGGCTGGCAGGGCGAATACCACTCGAATTGCCCGCTCGATCAGCAGTGGCTGAAGTTTGCCGAGATCGACTACGATTCGTACAGGTCGTTTGTCGCCACAGGCGCGACCGATGAGAATGTCGTTGGGTGGATTGAAGAACACGCCAAGCAGCGTTCACGTGCGGAGGTCATCGTATGGAACAATCAGCAGCGGGATCTGCGATTGAGCGACTTGAATCCTGAACTGCAAGAGTTCATGGAGGAGTACATCCCTTCTTCGGTTCCGCGCCATCGCGTGGTGTATCACTATTTCGACATTTACGACCTTGAAGAACAACGGATCTGAAACAGAGACGACCATGCCGTTTGATCTTGATGCGTACTTCCAGAGGATCGGCTATTCGGGTGACCGTACCCCGACACTTAATACGCTCAGAAGCGTCTATCTCCGACACGCGGAGGGGATTGCGTTTGAGAACCTTAATCCCTTGATGGGAGTGCGAGTTCCTCTCGACGTCGAATCGCTTCAGCAGAAGATCGTGGAGGGTGGTCGCGGTGGTTATTGCTTTGAGCAAAATTTGCTGTTTAAGCATGCGCTCGACGCACTGGGCTTTCACGCGACCGGCCTGGCCGCACGCGTGCTGTGGGACGCACCCGAAAGAGCGGTATTGCCTCGAAGCCATATGTTGCTGCGCGTCGATCTCGATGGTCAACCCTATATTGTTGATGCGGGATTCGGCGGCGTCACGCTCACGGGGCCGCTGCGCCTTCAATCCGACATCGAGCAAATTACGCCGCATGAACCGTTTCGGCTGGTGAAGGATAAGGACGAATTCATCGAGCAAGTCAAAATTC
>BQIX01000167.1 GCA_021604145.1 Nitrospirales bacterium | reverse complement strand
GTTGGTGATAGCTTTGACGTACAGACTTTGTTTTTCATCAATCGTAAAACGAAAATTGAAATTCAGCGTTTGGGTCTGGTAGTCGCTGTGCTGAATATACCCTTGTTCTTCTGCCACATTGCTGGCAAATAATGAGATATCTACGTTTTGATACTGCTGGCCGATGGCGACGGCTTCTTTGTGGTAGCCGAATGATCCTCCTGAAAAAAACGTTTCCACTCCATTAATGTCGCTACCTCGGCGACTTTTGAAGTGAACCATTCCACCAAGTGCATAGTTGTCGTACAGCGAAGACGCGGCCCCTCGGATGACTTCGGTGCTTCTCATGAACCAGGGATCGTGCATGTCGAGTCGGGACAGGCCGTCGGATTGTGTTTGAATAAACCCATCTTCATAGACCTTGATGTCCCTGACGGCAAATGACGTTTTGACTCCTGAGCCGCGAATGGAAATACTAAAATCTCGCGGGCCGTTGGCCTGACGAAGAATCACACCAGGGAGGGCTTCGAGCGATTCTTTCATGGTTCTGGTTGGTTGCATGTCTGTTTCAGACTGTAATGTGGAAGAAACGGTCATCCCTTCCCGTCGTTTTTGAATTCGAGTGCTCACGATACTCATTTCTTCTAGCATTTCGACTTCCTCCTCTTGGAGGATGACCTGCGTCTGTCGCTGTTCTTCGGTTTGTTGAGGAGCCGGTGTCTGTTGTAGTTCCCGAAGTTGTGTTCTGATTACTTCCAACCGTCTCGTGAGTTGATCACGTTCTCCCTCCAACTCTTGTTGTTGCTGGAGGAGGTTTTCTTGGGACAGAGGAGCACTAGTGTTTGATGCAGCAAATGTTGTCGCGGTGACACTCAACACGTGTGGCAGACAGAGAAGGAATACGAAGAGGGGCACGGTCCATTTTTTTGCACAGATAAACGGTAATGGTTTCACGAAATAGTCTCCCTACAAAATTAATAAAAACAGAGGTGCAACATCCGGTCACGTAGGCTGGATGGTAATGGTGGCGATTATTCGAAAACGGACTGGCATTGACGCGTGTTGAAAGAACGACAGATGATTGGATTTGGATAGTGAGGTATTACATTCCTAATCCATAAACGTGATGAAGTGAAACGTTGTATCAGAAGAAGCAATTGTCCTCTACCGCTGGATACTACAGTTTGCGATTTAACAGAATCTCTCAATCAATAAAAACTTGTGCAGAAGTCTCAGCGCGTGATCGTAAAATTTCATCTCGCAAGTCCGAACCAATCACCAAGTGTAGGCACGCGGCGTAAGATGAATTTTTCAATGAGGAGTATTGGGAGAAAGGAAACCAAAAACAAAGCGAGATACACACACAAGCACGAGCAGGATTTTGAACTCGACTGAAAATGCCTGGGGTTGTAAAAGGGGAGGAGTCCCCAGTACTCCCGAAGGACGCTGCCGCCACATGAAAAAGCCGCTTGTCACCATCGCGAGGAGACCACTGACTGTGATCACTCCCAACACTTGATTCGGCCAGCCAAAGAGTTGTCCTTCGTAAGCGGCCACCCAACACCGATCATTCGGTCTACAAGATGACGGTTCTTAAAATCTTCTCTTTTCAAAACGGTTCCTGAGGCTTCATCCAGCATGACTTTGATTCATTGCGGACGGTTCTGTGTCTCCGGTTTTGGTGCCCAATGTCCTTTTGACCGTAGAAGGCGGCGTGATGAAGTGAGAGCATCGCGATCATTATTTGACCAGAAAGTTTTTCCTGAGATAGCAAGAGGCTACGTGAGCTCATCCTCTCACAGATTCTTATGGGGTTTCCCATTCACCTATTTCGCAGATTGTTTCACTTTAGATCTGCTCAATTCCGGTGTCGTTTAAACTCGAGACGGCGTCATTTTCCTTCACGGTCTCGGATTTTAATTTGTTGTACCAGTTGCTGTTGAAAGGTTGTCGAGTGATTATCCGTAAGTTGCCTCGGATATAAGGGCAGGAACTGCCCAGTGATTCGTGATGTAAGAGTCCAGGGTGAAGGCCAAGGAGGTTGCAATTCCTAATGCCTTCACCCTGGGTTTCCCAAGGTCAGGAGGAAGAGCCCACCTTGGGTGTCATACACAACGGAACAACTGCCTTTCCCTGCCAGGTCATACTCACAGCGGCCACGCGATATTCCCGTCACGTGGGCTCTCACCTTGGGTGTCACACACAACGGAACAACTGCCTTACCCTGTCAGGTCACACTCACAGCGGCCACGCGATATTCCCGTCACGTGGGCAATCCCCCCTTGGAATTCAATAGCCGGACAGACGGATTGATTTGAAGCAATTTCCGCAGACGGGGGTTCCATATTCGATTCGATTGCATCATGATTATGATGACGGTACATAAAAATTCAGAGGATTCATGGCGTGATAGCTCACGTTTGAATGTTTTCCTGCATCCGGATCGACAAAGCCATCGGTGTAGCCCGTTTCATGTTGAATGCTGAATATTTTCGGTATCGGCTGCCTGTTATGTTGATGCACGAGGTTTATGTAACGGTGTTTGCCATTCTCGATCCTGAGAATCTCATCATCCGTTTCATACGCCACTTTAGGGGGATATGCGCGACAGGCATCGATGGCGGTATTCAAGATTTGATGAAGATGCAAAAAGGTGTTGAGCGCTTGATTCACGAGCGGGCGGAGTTCTTCGGGCTGTTTCTGGATGAACGCAGGCCGAGAGATTCCGTGCGGATAAGCGTCTTCGAAAATAATGCCGTGCTGTGAATCGAAGGCAATGGCTCCATTGGTCACTTGGTTATTCGTGAGATCTGCTAACGTGATGTAGTGCGTATAGTCTTTCTGTCTCGCCTCATCGGGATCTTGAGGAATGTATTGACCTGGGACTCTTCTCACAATCAAATCGCGATGTTGTGCCACCTGTATGCGAATTGATGTGTTACGCCCTTTCCCTCCTTTGCACATGGTTGGACTAAATGGCTTGGCGGCGAGATGCAGCGAAATTAGATCGTTGGCATGTCCCGTGGTCGGCAGCACGGCGATGAATCCGAAGCTTGCTATCATAATAGATAGGATGATTCTGTGCTTTAAACGGTGACGATAGACATTCAACATCATACGAGTGTTCCTCAAGGCATGGTGACGCATGATCGCACGCGAGTCGATATGCGATGGACGTGGCCCAGAAGTTTTGTAATCGATTGACGGGTTTCACTCCGTCTTGACAATGACGATAGGAGTGAATCGGCCGTGCTGTAGAGTCTGAGAATTACGCGAGGTGATTGGCGGGAGGTCCGCGAGATCCTGGCGAGAAATTGAGACAGAGAACGGTTGGATTGCCGCGCATGGAGAAGAGCGGAGTGATGCACGCACAGGCTTGGTCAAGGTGAATGCTTGGTGTTTGGATCGCCTGGCTCGCCTTACAGAGCCAATCACACCATGATTGTGTATGGCTATCCTGACTGTGGTGAGCAGTTGCGTGATTGGCCATTGAGCCAGCATAGGATGTACTGACCGCCAAGAAAGAACAAATCAGGATTGCTGCCAGAATTTCTTTGATCATTCGATGATTTATGTGAATGGCCATCTATTGCGACTGCGGACTATGAAAAACTGATCATGCAATGCCAATCCGTTCCCTTGAACTTACCGGGATTGATCATGTTCGTCTACAGATGTTTGCTGAACCCTGCAACAGAATTGACAAAAAATTAATGTGAACCCGTGAGGACAGGTTCCCAATGTTCCTTGCGATTGTCTTGAACGAGGGAATTCACAGATTCATGAAAAATCCTGAGACTGCCTTTCCCGATTTTTGTGGCATCGAGTCGGCCTTCTTCGCCCCGACGGTAATAATGCCAAATTTTCATTTTCTCTTAAGGATTTCCTGGAAATTATAGCGATCTGTTTATGAAGATAGTTGCTACCTAACAGGTTGCAATGTGTTGAAATTACCCCGCCAGGCTGTGTGAAAAAAATCTAATCAGATTTATCTAAACGGATACGACTCTTACTTAGAAAGATACAAAAAGTTTCTATTCTCTGAGTCAAGAAAAGGAAATTTCTTTGTAAATTAGAACCTTATAAAAAGCTACGAAATATTGATTGTAGTGGCACTGCACTTGCTCTAAACATTAGTAGTCAAGCAGCTTGCAATTGTAAATCTAGGAGATACGGAGGAAATAGTCCAGGAACCCAGATGTTTTCCGAATATGAAATTTGATGCGTTCAAGAACGTTCCTGGCAAGTTTGGGACTTTATCAATTCATTAATTTAGGAGGCTTGTTTCTAGTGCAGTTCCCGCATGTTGCTTGAAAACCGTGACTGGATTCGCTTGCATTATCTGATCTAGTTCGACTCCCTGAACTTTGTAGCTTCTTTACTTATTTGACAAGGGTTGTTGAATACATTTTCAAAAAAGAAAATCATAATTTACTATTTTCATTTTTTAGAAATATTCAATAGCCACTTAGTGATCTATGGAGGATAGACCGATGGCTGATCAACTGACTGCTACACAAAATACGATTAACGTTATTGCCGGCAATAAAGGTCTCAATTTTAATGCGGCTCAACTAAAGGCTCTCAATGCGGGGATACTTGTCCTAAACAGCCCGACTGATTTCAAGCCGAAGTGTATCACGCATCTTCGTTATCAGAACGACGACAAGGACCTCCAACAGATTACCTTGGACGATGGAACGTTTTTTACGAACACGACAGTGACGAACCTTAATGAATTTCGAGAAACGCTTCGCGACGCAGCCTGCTGCGGGCATGGCATCACCTTCTGTCTTGACAGGGAAGAAAAACGGATGTTCATGCTCAACGTATACCCATGTAAGTGTAAATGTCGTGATCGCGATAATGATTGAGGCAGAGGGAGGGGGGAGCTATGGCTCCCCCCTCCCTCTTGGCTATTATGAGTCACATGGTTTAATTATGTGCCGATCGCAAGAGTCGTAAGGTTATTCAATTGTTTCTGGGTAGGCTTTCAGATCCGCCAGTTACGGAGTGGGAGGGTTACAAGCTGGAAGTTGATCTGTTGGAGATACAGAAAGTGCGGAAGCACCCACTGCGAAATCCAAGGGTAGACTTTGCTGCTTTCCGGTATGGATAAAGTGCAATAAACTTCATGTATTGCGTGGCCATTCTGTCATTGTCATGGATAGATGGAGGGCCCTGAGTATGACTATCTTTTTGCTGGCCTTCCGTAAAATCCTGCTTTGGTCTTCTCGCAAGGAGAGATGACGCATCCCGCCCGTGAAGTTCAATCCTAACAGTGTAGCGTTTGGCTATATATGGAGGGTGTCCAAATGTTAGGCGGTTCTTTCAGAAGCAAAATGTGCAATGTAATCTGTGGTGAATTACCGTGAACCCGTGAGGACAGGTTCCCAATGTTCCTTGCGATTGTCTTGAACGAGGCTATTCACAGATTCATGGAAAATCCTGAGACTGCCTTTCCCGATTTTTGTGGCATCGAGTCGGCCTTCTTCGACCCATCGATAAATCGTCCATCGACTCACATTGAGTACCTGAGCGGCTTCGCCAACGCGTAGAAGTTGCTTTGTCATGGTATGTGTTCTCCTCTTATAAATTCTTTGTATGAATGTGTTGTCCATAGCATTGATGTTGATCTCCCGGGCAAGAACGTGTTCCGGTTGCCAGGCAGCTCAGAAGCTCTTTAGCGAGGTTGTCTTCAAGATCGGGTCTGCCAAGGGCGGCATTCCAAATTGAGACAACGTCGACTCAAAGACGAATCAATGCGATAGAGAATTACAAGGAAAGGGAGGAGGGAGGTGGACCACGGGATCGGATGGAGAGCGCATGATATTGAGGTGCACTGGTGGATGTGTGTTGAAGAATTGCGACAACAAGAAGGTCTGGTTTGGTTTCAGGAGCCGAGGCCAGTTGATCGGTTGAGGAATAGGATCCGACTTGGCAGGCCCACATACACAGGGTCGAATGGTTGGCAGCATGCTGAGCATGATGTGTGTTTTTATGCGCAGGCGCCGCATGGGCAAACAGGCAAAATGAGGCGGCTCCCAACAAAAATAGATACAGTGATGAGAGAAGAAGCCCTCCTGACTGAATGGATTGTCTGAATGAGGAACGTTTCATCATTCCA
The DNA here is from genome assembly GCA_021604145.1 of Nitrospirales bacterium. Lineage (GTDB taxonomy): Bacteria > Nitrospirota > Nitrospiria > Nitrospirales > UBA8639 > JAGQKC01. Next base: position 1,481 of record BQIX01000167.1, on the reverse strand, counting down.
CTCCGCGACCTGGTGTCGAGCCTATGGTCGTATGCCGGGTTTGGTGGCGATCGCCATATTCTGGATGCCATTTTGACGGACGAGATCCATGACTTTGATTACCAACCCGTGCTCGATACGTTCGTCGGCATTAATCACGACTGAAGGTTTTGAGGATTCTTGGATCATCACTTGAAGCTTCGCATTCAGTTGATCAAGCCTAATGGCTTCTTTGTTGAAAAACAAGTCCCCCTGTTCCGTAATTGTCAACGTTAGGGGTTCGGTGACGCTGTCCGTCGTCGAGCTGGCTTCTGGAAGATTCACTGGCATTCCCTGCTGGGTCGTCATCGAGAGTGTGGCGATCATGAAAAACACCAAAAGGAAAAACATGGTATCAATCATGGGGATGATTTCGATACGAGCTTTCTTTTTAGCTGAAGCGGGAAGTCTCATGAATGGCTCTGTCGATTTTCGGCTGCGAGGGCCGACTCCATGTGCGTAGCATATTGTTCCATACGTTCGGTCTCTTGTTCCACCCCGGCGAGAAAGTAGTTGTAGGGGATGAGTGTCGTGACCGCAACAAAAATGCCTGCAGCGGTGCAGACCAACGCTTCGGCGACACCTCCCGTGACGGCATGAGGTTGACCGAGCCCTGATTCAGCCATGATGCCAAATGAGTCGATCATGCCGACAATGGTCCCGAGTAACCCGAGAAGTGGACCGAGTGTGATGATGGTGTCGAGTGCGGAGAGCCCTCGTTTCATCTTGGCGAGTTCCGCAATGCTTGCCGCCTCCATGGCTTTTTCCGGTAATTCCCCTCGCTTCATGATGCCCGCGGCTAAGACTCGCAATAAAGGCTTCGGCTGTTGTTCGGCAATTGCCAGGGCATCGGTGAACTTTCTCTGTTCGGTCAGCGTGATGATTCGATTGGCTTCGGACTCATAGCCGAGATGACGGAAATAGAAGAATCGTTCCAGGATAATGGCAACGCCGAGCACGGAGCAGAGTGCTATGGGAATCATCATCCATCCGCCGGCTATGATCATCTGTATCATACGTTGCGTTGCCTCATGGTTCGAGAAACATCAATACGGTTATCCATGGAGTCCAAATTTCAGTGGGACGTCGACATGCTTCTCAATGGCAAAGTTGCCATCTTTGGCCGGTGCAAAGCGCCATTGACGAATTGCGTCAATAGCGGCCTCATCTAAGACCTTATATCCACTGCTTTTTTGAATGGTGACTTTGCCTGGCATGCCGCTGCTATGAACCAGGACTCGGAGCAGCACGATGCCTTCCCATCCTTCTTCTTTTGCGACTCGAGGATAGACCGGACGTACGGAATGGCGAACAGCAATTTTTTTCATTCCCAATCCTTCTGCTGCTGGAAGGCTTGCGGTCAATCGCCGTGTTTTTGAAGGCAACGAGGTTCGAGATGTCGTCTCAATTGATGTCACAGATGCTGGTAACGGTCTAGCCGTTGGAAGTTTCGCGATTGTCAT
>BQIX01000166.1 GCA_021604145.1 Nitrospirales bacterium | reverse complement strand
ACCCACCATTCACATAGACACGGCTTTTCCGATATTTGTTTAAGTGGCGACGGAGTGGGCCTATAAGCCGGATTCTGTTCCAATTGAGTGTGACCTCAAATCGGTAGTGATCATTTCTCTGGGACTTAGATCGCTCTAAGCCTCTAGCGACCTACCCGGGAACCTAGATCGGGCCAATCTTTAACAATCTGTTACTCCTTCGGTTTCCATCGCTGGGCCTAAAGGTTCCAGATTGAATCGTCCCCCTATTTGGTCTTGCTCCAGGTGACGCTTGCCGTGCCACCTGTGTTACCACAGGCGCGGTAGGCTCTTACCCCACCGTTTCACCCTTACCTGACTCGATCATCGGTTAGAAGACCCAGTCGTTGGCGGTTTATTTTCTGTGGCGCCGGTGTCGGATCACTCCGCCTGGGTGTTACCCAGCACCCTGCCCTCTGGAGTCCGGACTTTCCTCTTACTCATAAAAAGTAAGCGATCACCCAGCCCACTCCTTTCACGCCTTGTTCATCATAGGGTGCACGGGAAATGATTGCAAGGATCGACACGGACAGCACTCATCACACAAAGATACGGGAAGCTAGAAAGTCAGAACGCTATGAGATGCCCAGGGAATATTTTCTATCAGAGAGTCATGTTCACCGAAGTTCTTGGACATTATCTGCCTCAGAAGCAGAAGATTGAGAATCAATGACCGCTTCGGGTGTTGGCTCCCAATACAGTATTCGATGACAATAAGAACAATTCAACAACTCATCAGCTCGCTTCACTTCTGCCACAAGTTGTGGTGGCAATTGCAAACGACATCCAGAACAGGCACCATTCTTCACTTTGGCAATCGCAAACCCTTTCCGCAATGACTTGAGTTTCGTATAGCGAGCCAACAATCCTCGATCAACCTGTACGGTTAATTCTCCATGCTGCCGTTCTAATGTCGACAATTCCTGCTCTAACGAGAGACTCTCTGATTCCAACTTATCTTTCGCTTTGGCAAACGCCTGCTCGACTTCTCCCATACGAGCTTGAAGTTCTTTTTGTTCATTTTCATTTTGTTCAACCTGCTCGAGGACTTCAAGGACCGACTCTTCAATGGCTTCTTTCTTTTTTCTGGCTAACTCAATCTCAAACAAATGTGCTTGATACTCTTTATTTGTTTTTAAATCATTCAATCGACCACGAATTTTCTGAATATGCTCTTCCTGAAGCGACAGTTCTTGTTCTCCGTCACGTCGTTGCTTCGTTAACGATTCTCCGGCGTGTTGAAGAACCTCTAGCTGCTTACTGACTTCTAACAATGGGGCTTTTGCGACATGAACGAGATCGGGAAGCTTTTTCTTATGGTCGAGAATTTCAAAGATGCGGAGGTCATACTGTTGCAGTTCAATGAGAAATTGCAGTTGTGAATTCAAGGGAACCTCTGATGAAAAGATATAAAATAATCGAGACCCAGATTCAGTCGAGGACTCACGGAATGCATCACACGATTCTAACATGGTGGGCCCACTAGGACTTGAACCTAGGACCAGCTGATTATGAGTCAGCCGCTCTAACCACCTGAGCTATGGGCCCAAGAAGAAACCCACATGGCCTCCACTTTAAACGACAAGAGGATATCTCAGCAACTTTTTTTCTCTTCTCAGTCAGAATTTTATATTTTCTTTATATAGCCGTTTCAGTTATGCCGAAACGATAACGCGCTAGCTTGTACAATGTTGCTAGCCAATACGTGAGATAACACGTCAATCATTGCCAGTACATCCAAGCGGGTTTAACCTTCCGACGTTTGATACGTATGACTTCGCTGCTGCTGTCTCAATAAATCGACTGGAACTTATTGGGATTCGCTATATTCCCTGCTCCTCTTGTCTGGAAGAATTATTATACCAAAAATTTAACTTAATTAAAATATCCTACATTTACATACATAAATATATTTACTTAAACAGTTAGGACTCACCAGGTTCTGCCATGGGTAACATGGTTGTCAATGCGGCTTTTTTCCCGCGAAGTTCATTAATTTGTTCCATCAAACCTTGGACATCATCTGGTTGATTTCCTTGCTCCGCGACCCGAAGTTGTGAAATGAGTTCATTTAAAGAATGTTGAATATGCTGACGCTCCAGTGTGGCCAAACACTCCCGAAAATGGCTCAGATGATCATCAAAATGCGAGTCGGCTAACGTGAGTTGCGTGACGACGGGTCCGAATTCAGAATCTTGCATGGCGTCGGCACACAAAGATTCCATATCAATACGACCCTCTGCATTGACATGTTCAAAGATCAATTCGATCGTTTTTCGATACTGGGGAACTCGAAACATTTCAATACGGAGCTGTTGAATATGTTCAAAACTGAGAACTCCCTGTAAGGCAAGAACCACAATGTCTCGTTCTTCAGGACTCCCCTTCGGTAAGCGCTGGGGCGTCGTACGTTTGGGCTGTGGATCGTGTGTGCGAACAGGAGCTCGGTTCGACTTCGCTCGTAACATAGGGTACCGGTCCATTAATGTCTGCACACGAATGCCCAATCTCTCTGAAACCAACTGAATACGCTCTTCTCTTTCGATAGGATTGTTCGTTTTTTGAAGTATGAGGAGAATCTCGTCGACACACCGGACACGATCTTCGATCGATGCCGTTTTTCGATCTTTCAGCGAGGCTTGGATCGCAAAATCTAAGAGCGTTGGCGCATGGGCTTCAAGTTGTGTCAAGGCCTCGATTCCCTGTGATCGAATATAGGTATCAGGATCATCTCCAGGTGAAAGCTCCATCACCTTAACCGTTAGTCCGGTATTCAGAAACAGGTCGAGAGTCCGAAGTACCGCACGAATACCAGCCGCATCTCCATCAAAAAATAAGAATACCGTCTTGACGATGCGTCGAATGGTTTGCACATGATCTGGAGTCAACGCCGTTCCGAGCGGAGCGGCCACATGTTGGACTCCGGCTTGATACAAGGCCAACACATCAAAATAGCCTTCAACGAGCACCAGTCGGTCCAAACGACTCGCCGCTTCTCGTGTTTTATCAAATCCATAGAGTGTGTGCCCCTTAGCAAATAACGCCGTCTCTGGAGAGTTGAGATATTTGGGCATTTGCTCATCCGTCAATGCTCGCCCGCCAAAGGCAATCACCTGTCCTCGATGATTCGAGATGGGGAACATGATTCTGTCTCGAAAGCGATCGTATCCCTGGCCTCCGACTTTTGACTCCTGCGAACGCTCTTCTTTTTTGATAATCAATCCCGACTGAAACATGTCTTCTCGGTTCACTCCCGACTTTTCTAGTGTGTCGAGAAGACCATTCCATCCAGGAAGAGCATAACCGATTCCGAACATGTTGATGGTCTCGGCAGTCATTCCCCGCTGTTCTAGATAACGACGGGCATTCTTCCCTCGTTCAGGGTCCGTCAAATTGGCATGAAACCATTCGGCGGCTACAGCGTGGATGTGCTGATAACGTTCTCGTCTCGAATGAGCCTTTTCATCTCGTCCACCTCGTGCATCAAGAACCAACGGCACACTGGCAAGCTTGGCCAGTTCCTGAACCGCTTCCATAAACCCCAGGCCTTCTCGTTTCATCAGAAATGTGAAGGCATCACCGCCAACACCGCAACCAAAGCAGTGAAACATCTGACGACTCGGACTTACAGAAAACGATGGACTTTTTTCAGAATGAAAGGGACACAGCCCTTTATAGTTTTGACCCGTTTTTGTAAGGGTCACCGAGCGGGAAATCACATCGATTAAATCAATGCGATCACGAATCTGCTGAAGAGTTTCTGGAGGAACACCTTTCCCAACCAATGCCAAGTCTCTCCTCCCAATGTACGAACATATCTTCTTGACTCAATATGACATGATCTAAGTCAATAATGACTCCTTCTCAAAAAACACCTGATGTGTGACGGATACCGAGACATTCATCCTCACACCATCCTGGCCATCATCCTGGTGGCCAATGAAATCCCCTTCCACCGAGTACATGGAAGTGGAGATGGAACACGGTCTGCCCAGCCTCTTTTCCAATATTGGTCACTACTCGATACCCCTGTTCAGCAAGACCCTTTTGTTGAGCGACACGGGAGCACGCCATCATCAACTGTCCAAGCACACTCTGATCTCCCTCATGGATCCTTGCCAAGGAGATAATATGCCGCTTGGGAATCACTAACGCATGCACAGGCGCCTGAGGGTTCAGGTCTTCAAAAGCGAGACAATCCTCATCTTCATACACTGTTGTCGAGGGAATCGCCCCGTCGACTATTTGACAAAAAATGCAGTCGCTCACGTCTTAGGCTCCGTTTCCGCTCGCAGACCTGACTTTCCAAATCGTTTCCCGAGTTCTTCGAAAATTTCTTTTGGAGGAATTTCTGCCTCTCCAAGCATCACCAGGGTATGAAACCATAAATCGGCCACCTCATACACAATCTCATCTCGATCCTTGTTCTTCGCAGCCAAGGCCACCTCTCCCGACTCTTCGATAACTTTTTTCAGGATTCGATCAAGACCTCCTTGAAGCAATTTTGAAACATAGGAACCCTCCTGAGGCGTATGCTTACGTAATAACACCATATCATAGAGTCGTTCGAGTATCCCTCCCCACGCCGCGTTGGTTGGCCCGACGTCAGGAGCCTCACGATCTCCGTCCATCTCCGTGTAAAAACAGGATCGATTCCCGGTGTGACATGTCGGACCGACGGGTTCGGCCTTGATCAATACCGTATCATCATCGCAATCCAGAAAGAGTGTTTTAAGAAGGAGCTCATGGCCTGATGTTTCGCCTTTTTTCCAAAGCTGTTGTCGTGACCGGCTCCAAAAATGCACCCGTTTCGTATTCCTGGTGGCCTGTAAAGCTTCTTCGTTCATAAATCCCACCATCAGGACGGTTCCATCAATCCAATCCTGAACAATGGCGGGCACTAAACCGCTCTCTCCAAATTGAACCTGTCTGGCTGATGGGGTTTCGTTCATACAGATGTCACCGAACAGGTCTCAACCATTCTGACAGGAATACCCTGTTGTGCCAAATGGGTCTTCGCCTCTGCAATGGAATAGGTTTTAAAATGGAAAATTGACGCAGCTAGGACCGCATCAGCCTGACCGATAGCTAATGCCTCATACAGGTGCTGAAGGGTACCGGCGCCTCCTGAAGCAATGACCGGTATCGGCACGGCTTTCGAAACGGCAGCCGTTAATGGCAAGTCGTAGCCGTCTTTCTGCCCATCTTGATCCATACTGGTCAACAAAATTTCTCCGGCACCATCATTTGCCATTCGTTGCGCCCACTCGACAACATCCAGCCCTGTCGCACGACGGCCTCCATGGGTAAAGACTTCCCATGCTTTTGAACACTGCGTTTGATCTGAAGCCTTCTTGGACTTCGCATCAATCGCGACCACCATACATTGTGATCCAAAGCGTCGTGCCGCGGATTTGACAAATTCTGGATCTTGAACAGCAGAGGTATTGATGCTGACCTTATCAGCCCCTGCAACAAGAAGCCGACGGACATCCTCTAACGTCCGAATGCCTCCGCCAACCGTGAGGGGCATAAACACCTGTTCAGCCGTACGGGCAACCACGTCAAGAATGGTGTCACGATTTTCATGAGAAGCCGTTATATCCAAAAAACAGAGTTCATCAGCCCCGGCCTTATCATATTCTTTTGCGACGGCGACCGGATCCCCAGCATCGCGAAGATCAACAAAGGATACACCTTTTACTACACGGCCATCCTTCACATCCAAACAGGGGATGATCCGCTTGGCTAACACCGGACTTCCTCTGAAGTTGATCGAGAGGCCGCCTGAAGCGCAGAAGTCAGCTCAATCGTCCCTTCATACAGCGCTTTACCGATAATCACACCAAAAACATGCGGTTCAATATTTTTTATTGCGCGAATATCTGACACTTTCGTCACACCTCCTGATGCAATTAATGGATGTGCGGTTAAAGAGGTCACATGTTTAAGCGCCTGAATATTGGGACCATCCAACATACCGTCACGTGAAATATCGGTAAAGATGATACCGGCAAGGGGATACTGCGATAAAGACGGCACCACATCGTCTGGCTTTTTCCCAGACCCCTCAACCCACCCTCGAAGTGCAATCTCACCCTGCTTAATATCAATCCCCACCAAAATTTTTCCGGGAAACTCTTCACAACTTTTAGCAATCAGTTCGGGCTGCTCAAGTGCAGCCGTTCCAAGCACAACACGAGCCACTCCAATCGACATATAGCGGCGAATGGTCTCTAACGACCGAATGCCTCCGCCAACCTGAATCGGAATCGACACCTGTTTTACAATCGCTTCAATATCCGTGACGTGTTGAGGAAGCCCCTCGACCGCTCCATCTAAGTCCACAACATGGAGGCATTCTGCTCCTAGAGACTGCCATTGCTTCGCCATAGCCGGAGGATCTTCCGAATAGCGGGTTTCCTGTGCCATATCGCCTTGCCGCAAACGCACACACCGTCCCCCCTTGAGATCAATTGCTGGAAAAATTTTCATACTCAACCCATCGTTCTCTCTAAAAGTTTTCCCAAACCACGACGTGAAGATATCATCATTATTCACCGCCCACGGGAAATTCCTTCATAACGTTCCGGACACCATATTGAGCCAGTTCGTCAGCCGTGACAAAGGCCCCTCTCCGTTCAAGAAATCCCATGAGATCTTCATTCATGGGCTTTTGTTCTTCGTAATATTCCCCAGTCCAGTGAATCTTTCCACTAAGTGGATCCACGAGATGAACTTCAAATCCCACAACCGCCGGCGTGGCCCCAATCTTTGTCCCCACACGTTCTCGATAGGTTCGGACAAGACCCATCACGATGGCATCAGCTTCCAAATGTATCCCAATTTCTTTAACCGTCTCTTTCCAATTTTCCGTTGAATCCGGTGAACGATATGAGGTCAGCGCCGTCGTCACATCAAACGATGGTACAAGATGAATGCCAGCTCGATGTTCAAGGGACTCATACACCATCCTGGTAATACGTTGCGCAGCAAGATTGGAAACTTTAAGCGTTTCAGCGTGAGTCAGTTGGCCCCGCTCCGACGGCGAAGTCGGGAATTGAAATTGAGAACGGATCTCTGGAGGATTCACCAAAGCCTGAGATGGACGAGACACGAACTGTTGAGGAGTCGAAAGTGCTTGAAAGGGAAGAACGGCAAGCCGATGAATCGTGGTCGGTCGGAAGCTTGGCGAAGAGGTCACCGTCACTTTTGAAGGCACACAGGCCCCCATGCCGAGAAGACTACTCAGCACAAGAACCATCCACCCCGAAGACATGGCATATCTCTGTTCCTGAAACTGTAAAGAGAATACCCCCATCATTGCCAATTTCCAAAGTTACGAAAGAGTTGCAGGCCGATGGCTTGGCTCTTTTCAGGGTGAAATTGTGCGGCAAAAATATTGTCCTTCCACACACTCGATACAAAGGGAAATCCATATTCTGTGGTCGTGCACGTGACCTGCTGATCTTCAGGTTCGACATAATAAGAATGGACAAAATAGAGATAACTCTCAGCAGGAATCTGTTCAAGCAAAGGCGAAGATTGCTGTATCGTAATCGTATTCCA